>CAXUMS010000035.1:12148-32869 GCA_964252165.1 uncultured Armatimonadaceae bacterium | reverse complement strand
CCATTGTACTACAAGTTCCCGTATTTTTGCGGATTAGTGGAAACATTTGACGTTATTTTTTCGTCAGCCCCCCCCGCTACGCTTTATCAGAGCCAATACTACACGCCTGCCACCGTTCGTCGCGCCAAAAAGCGTCGCAATTTGTTCACGCTCCTAAACAAAAAACCGGACCAGGTGCGCGCACGCCCCGGGCCGGTTCTTCGTTATCCGCGTTACATACGCCGCGTTCAAGCGCCGCGCGCGTTCTCTAAAGTGACGCTACGATGTCTTAGCCGCCGCGTAGAGTTCGGCGACCTTGTCCCAGTTGACCGTGTTCCACCATGCGGCGAGGTAATCGGGACGCTTGTTCTGGTACTTCAGGTAGTACGCGTGCTCCCACACGTCCACACCCAAAATCGGCGTTTTGCCTTCCATAAGCGGCGAATCCTGGTTCGGCGTCGAGATCACCGACAGCGTTCCGGTTCCGTCCGTCACCAGCCACGACCAACCGGACCCGAATCGCTTGGTTCCGGCCTCGTTGATCTTGGCCTTCAGGTCATCCACGCTCCCGAACGCGGTTTGGATCGCGGTCGCGAGGTCGCTGGACGGCGCGCTCGGTCCGCCCGGCGTCATGATTTCCCAGAACAGCGTGTGGTTCAAATGCCCGCCGCCGTTGTTGCGAACGGCGGTTTTGATCGCTTCCGGGACCGACTCGATGTCCTTGATGAGTTGCTCGGCGGATTTGCCTTGCAGGTCCGGATACTCCTTGAGCGCGACGTTCAGGTTGTTCACATACGTCGCGTGATGCTTGTCGTGGTGGATCTGCATCGTTTGCGTGTCAATGTTCGGCTCCAGAGCCTCATACGGGTACGGCAGCGGCGGCAGGGTTTGCTCAGCCATGATAGGTTCTCGCTCCTTGAAAATCAAACGGTTAAAAATTTAGGGCGCCGCATTTCGCCCGCAACCAAACGGCGGGCGGGCGCGGCGTTGTCCGAAGTATACCTTTTTGCTCGCAGGCTTTAAGCCAAAACCGTCCCGGTCATTGGAGCGGGCGGTTTTACCGGCTCCTTTTTCACGCTTCTTTATCCGCAAAAATACGGTTTTTCCCACAAAATCTTCCGCAAACGCTTAAAAACGGCCCAGTTTCGTTTATGATGTTGTCAGTTCACACGCCCGTTTTTGTTTTGCAGAACCAAAAAGCGCGTACGCCCGCAAGAAACGAAACCGCCCTTATGACGCTCGAAACGTGGGAATCATTACAAGCCGCCTTCAACGCCGTGGTCGTCGCCACGCCGCCCCTTGTCGCCGCCACGCTTACCGTGGTGTCGCTCGTGCTACACGTCCGCGAAAAATGGCCGTGGAGCAGTGTCGCCGAATAGCGAGATAGTAAGAAAGCGGAGAGCGGGAAAGTTTGGGAGGCGGGAGCGGGTAAACTTTCCGTGTTATGTATGAGCCTGATCGAATACGAAGAAGCCGCCGCGCTTTTGAGGACTGACCCGACCTTGTTTTTATGTACCGGCCCCTGTGATGAAGCGTTGGTCGCGCTTGCAGAGCGGACTTTAGAGGTTACATTTCCCGAAACCTACCGCCGCTTTGTTTCGGAGTTCGGCGCATCGCCCGATGTATTAGGCTTGATTAACGCTACTTTTGAAGTGGCATTTCGTTTCGATGCTGTGGGGAGGAACCTCGAATACCAACGCGATTGGGAATTACCAGCAAGGTACATGGCGGTTCACGATTTTGGCGATGGTGAGATTGACTGCCTCTATTTGAGTCAAGTCGAACAAGACGACTGCCCGCTTATCGCTTACCAACCGGGTTACTCTACAGAGGAACAAATATGGGAGCAGGTAGAGGCAAGCTTTGGCGGGTTCTTGTTGCGCCAAGTGACACAAAAGATAAAGTTCAGGCAAGAAGAGTAACGCCAACTCCGATATGTTGGTTTGCCGGAACTCGATGCGGGCCGACGCCATACCGTTTGGTATGAGACTGCAAATCCTCGCTATCTCGGGAAGCCTGCGCGCCGCGTCGTCGAATGCGACGCTTCTGCGCGCCCTGCCGCTTCTCGCGTCGCCCGACATGAACTTCGTTTTGTACGACGGTTTGGGCGATTTGCCGCACTTCAACCCGGATATGGAAGACCCCGCCCCGCCCGCCGTCGCGCGGTTCCAGTCGCTTCTCGCCGCGTCGGACGGCGTTCTCATTCCCAGCCCCGAATACGCCCACGGCGTGCCGGGCGCGATGAAAAACGCGCTGGATTGGGTGGTCGGGAGCGGCGAGTTGGTGGACAAGCCGGTTGCGCTCCTAAACGCGTCGCCCGCCTCTACCTACGCGCAGGCCCAACTAACTGAAACATTGCGCGTGATGACCGCTAATCTGATTTTTGACGCGTTCGCGACGGTTCCTATGAAGGGCGCGCGGTTCACCGACGAGGCCGCCGTTGTCGCCCACGTCGAGGTCGTGGCAACGCTTCGCGCCGCGCTCGTCGCCTTTGCAGAGGCCATACACGGCGCGCGGGACGCGGGTCGAAACTCCGCGCGGGTTTGACCGGAAGGCCGCCCCGGTGATACACTTAAATTCGGGCGATACGCTTCGGCTCGAAGTTGCGCCGCGAATCTTCACGCCTCCCCCCGAACAGGTAACGAAGTAGCGCGCCATGAGTACAAGTATTCCCGATCCCCTTTCTTCCCTTCCCCTGCCGTCCGCGCCGGATAAAACCGTGCGCTATATTTTCGTCACCGGCGGCGTGGTTTCGAGCATCGGTAAAGGCATCACCTCAGCCGCTTTAGGGCGGCTTCTTCGTAATCGCGGCTTCAAGGTCGCGATGCAGAAGTTAGACCCGTATATCAATGTGGACGCCGGGACGATGAACCCGTACCAGCACGGCGAGTGCTTTGTCACCGACGACGGCGCGGAAACGGATCTTGATTTGGGCCACTACGAGCGCTTCGTGGACATTGCTTTGTCCCGTGATGCGAGCGTGACCACGGGCGGCGTGTACGGCGCGGTTATCGCCAAAGAACGACGCGGCGACTACTTGGGCGGCACGGTGCAGGTGATTCCCCATGTCACCAACGAGATCAAAGAGCGCGTGGTTTCCTACGGACGCTCGACCGGGGCGGACATCGTGCTTGCCGAGGTCGGCGGAACCGTGGGCGATATTGAAGGCTTGCCGTTCTTGGAGGCGATCCGCCAAATGAAGCGCGACGCCGGGCCGGGCAATGTGTTATATGTTCACGTCACGCTGATCCCGTATGTCGGGCCGTGGGGCGAGGTCAAAACCAAGCCCACCCAGCATTCCGTCATGCGCCTGCGCGAGGTCGGTATCGCGCCCGATGTTCTGGTGTGCCGAACCAAATTGCCCTTAGATCAGGAACAGCGCGACAAGCTTGCCTTGTTTTGCGATGTGGACAACGAGGCCGTCATCGAGGCGATTGATACCGAAACGATTTATTCGATCCCGGTCACGTTCGAGGAGGAAGGCTTCGCCAACATGGTCGTGCGGCGTTTGGGCTTGCCCCAAACCGAGCCGAACCTTCAGGAGTGGCGCGCCCTTGTTGAACGGGTTTTGCGTCCCAAACGTGAGGTGACGGTCGCGGTTGTCGGAAAGTACACCGGCAACGGCGACGCGTACATTTCGGTCGCCGAAGCGCTGAAGCACGCCGGTATCGCGTGCGACAGCCGCGTCAACTTGAACTGGATCGATTCCGAAGAATTAGAGAACAAGTCGGTCGAGGAAGAATTGGCCGGAATGGACGCGGTTGTGGTGTGCGGCGGGTTCGGCGCACGCGGCGTCGAGGGCAAGATCGCCGCGATTCGCCGCGCCCGCGAAAACAAGATTCCCTATCTTGGCTTGTGCTACGGGATGCAGATGGCCGTGATCGAGTACGCCCGCCATGTGTGCGGCCTCCACGACGCGAATACGACCGAGGTGAACGCCGACACACACCACCCCGTTGTCGCGCTGATGCCCAACCAGTATGGCGTGACCGACAAGGGAGCCACGATGCGCCTCGGCCTGTGGCCGTGCCATCTCGCCTCGGACTCTCTCGCCGCGCGCCTGTACGAGGCCGGGAATGTGGACGAGCGCCACCGGCACCGCTACGAGGTCAACAACGCGTACCGCGAACTTTTAGCCGAATGCGGATTGCGCTTTTCCGGCGTGTCCCCGGACGGCAAGCTCGCGGAGATCATCGAACTGCCGGCGGACACGCACCCGTTTTTTATCGCCACCCAGTTCCACCCCGAGTTCCGCTCGCGCCCCAACCATGCCCACCCCTTGTTCGCCGGTCTGGTGGACGCCGCTTTAACTACCCCGTTTTGAATCTAATAAATCTGGGAACCTTTTTGTTACTAATTTTGTCCCAACTTCATCGAATTGAACAACGTCTCAAGTGCAAAGATGGAAACGTCAAACGCAACGAGGCAATACAGGCGCATACAAAGCGTTTGCTTGACGCGGACGGGATTGCTGGTATATACTCAATCCCATAAAACAAGGGCTAAGCATTGCGGCGCAAAGAAGCGCGGAGTAAGGTTGAACAGGTTGTTTTCAACACGTTCAAATTGGTAGCCGTCCTTTGCGCTGAACGGACTTGGCGAGCACCGTTCATCTTCCTGTATCGCCATCATTCATTTTCAGTAAGGAGTGGTATTTTGAAGCGAACTCAGAAAAACAGCGCATTCACGCTGATTGAGCTTCTCGTTGTAATCGCGATTATCGCGATTCTCGCCGCCATCTTGTTCCCTGTCTTCGCACAGGCGCGGGAGAAGGCGCGGCAAACATCGTGCGCCTCCAACCTTAAGCAAGTAAGTTTAGGGGCCATTCAGTACGTTCAAGATTACGATGAAACGTGGCCTATCACAGTGCCAGGGAATGCCACTGCCCTTCGTGCGGTGGGTGACCCCACAACATTTGGTCCTATTACGCGCAGTTTCTATCACAATGCCATTCAACCCTATGTTAAATCGTTTGGCGTTTTAGGTTGTCCCTCTGGAGAAGAACGGACCTTCGCAGATCCGCCGCCCGCTTACGCTAATGGCGTTCGCGTCACCTATATGCTAAATGGTTACCTGAACGCTTGGCCTGACGGTGGAACAGTCGCATCCTCCAATACCATCATGTTCACGGAGATGGGAAAGCAAGCGTGGGTAGGTACAGGTATAGAATTTCCGTCACCGGATTCAGCAAACATGGCCAAGGCTACTGCGGCAGGTCAAACGTGGACGTTTAAGATTGATCAGGCGGAACAATGGTGCGTGGGGATTGCTGGATACACCCAGCAACTAGACAGGACGTACTTTGTTCACTCAGCAGGACTCAATTATTCCTTTATGGATGGTCACGTTAAATTTTACAAGGCAGGGTCAGCTAAGGGACCTTTCCGCACCTTGAGTATTCAGCCTAATGGCATGCCAACTAGTGGAGGAGGTTTTTACCCTCAGGGTATCGTTCGCGGTTCATGTAGTTGGTTTCGCGATTACGCGCCGTCCAGAGATCCCGATCTCCTGCCTCCCGACCGCAACTAATCTATATACAAGGAATTGTCATGAAGATTCATCGCGTTACAGCAATGGCGTTTTCCTGTGTAAGCATTGCGCTTCTCGCTTTCGTGACCGCCGGTTGCGGTTCCAAGAAGGAGGAAGAGCCGACGGCTACTGCATCCCCCGCCGCAACGGCGACACCGGCTTCAGGAGGTCAGGGAGCCGCAGGGGAGGCTATAAAAACGCAACCCGCCCCAGTTGCGCCCGCGACCGAGTAACCGCGCGCTGTGGAACAAAAAAGCCGTACGCTTGCAAGCGTACGGCTTTTTTCGCCTTAAGGCTGTAGCGGAACGTAGCCTTTATCGTCCGCCGCCCGGGCGTCCACCCTGTTGTTGCATCATTTGCTGATAGCGCTTCGCGTCCGCGGCCTGCATAGCCTTGAGTTTGGTTCGTTGAGCGGGCGTTAGGACGGATTCCATCTCCTTGTTCGCGGCTTGCGCGATGGTGATGTATTCTTTCTGAATTTGTTGCATCTGCTTTTGCGCCGCGACCATGCGCGGTTGCAAACCCTTAAGTTTTGGGTCGTACTTCTTCTTGATGCTTTCGATCCGGGTGTGCTGGGCGGCTGTCACGCCGATTTCTTTCTCGATCTGCGCGGACGTGCGCGCCTGCGGCGCTCCCCCGGGAGCCTGCGCACGCGCTTGCGGCGCGGCGACGTCGCTTAGCGCCGCTGTTGTCATGAAAGCCGCCGTCGCGACCGCCCACTGCATTTGTTTTCGCTGATTCACCGTCACGGTTCCGTTTCCTCCGCAAGCGCGCCGTCCTCTTCTACGTAAAGGACGCGCGCCTGACTTGCTTTCGCTCAGTTTGAAATTGGTTGCGGTTCGCACACGCGCCTAAGCGCAAGCAAACAGCGGAAAGATTCGACGCACCCCGCGTCTCCTCCTTCCCGCTTCCCGCAGGCCCGCCAAGTCTTAGCCTGCCTTAATAATTATACGTTATACGTGACGCGCGTCGTTCCGACATGCAGGCGCGCCTATCGGGTTCTGCGCCTTTGTGAGAAGGTGCAGGCGCGGCGCACGTCGAAAAACGAGCGTATGGAAATTATCTGGTACGGACACGCCGCGTTCGGGCTTGCAGGCCGAAATGCGGAAGGCGAAACGGTGCGCGTGGTTTTGGACCCGTACCGCGCGCCGGATGTGGGAACCTACGCCCCCCTTGACGCGGAAGCTGACATCGTCGCCGTGTCGCACGAAAACGCCAAATACCATTCGTATATCGACGGCGTACGTGGGCCAAATAGTGCGTCGCGGCCTGTTGTGGTGGATGGACTGGCGCTTCTTGGCGAAGAACAGCCCCAAAATCTGCTCGGCGCCGAGTTTACCGCGGTTCCGGTTTGGGAAAACGACGAGCGCGCCGAACCAATAGCGATGGTGGGCGTCGCGATGAACGGCGTCCGCATTCTGCATATGGGCGACTGCGGACACGCGCTGAACGCCGACGAGGTCGCGACGTGCGGGCAGGTGGACATTTTGCTCGCGCTCGCGGGCGGGCCTCCCACGCTTTTACTTCCGGATCTGGCGCGCTTTGTGCGTGAACTTGCGCCGCGTATCGTGATTCCCATGCACTTCGGCAATGACCGTATCAACCTGCCAATTCGCCCCGTCGAGGACTTCCTCGCGCTGGTGGAAGATGAGTATCTGGTGCGGCGTTTCGCGACGCCAACCGTCACGGTCACGCCCAAAACGCTTCCCTTGCAAACTGAGGTTTGGGTGTTGCCGCCCGCGCGTTAGCGCGTTTGGGTTGCCGAACCCGGCAAAACGGGAATACTAAACGTGCGCCTATTCCACTTTGCAATCCGGCGCAAGGGGAACAAAAGCGTATGTCGGAAAAATGGCGGGTCGCACTGATCATTCTGGTCGCGGTCCTGATGGCGTCGGCGGGCGAGGCGCTGGCCGCAAAAGGAATGAAGGCCGCAAGCGCGGATAATGGCGTTTTAGCGCAGATCCGCGCCGCGCTCAGCGATTGGCACGTGTTGGTCGGTATCGCCCTGATGGTGGGCTACGTGCTTTTGTACGTGTACAGTTTGGGCATGGCGGAACTGAGCCTCGTTCTCCCGCTGTCCGCCGGATCGTATCTTCTCGGCGCGTTGTTGTCCAAATACTATCTGGGCGAGGAGATCAAGCCCGCGCGCTGGATCGGCACGTTCATTATCACGGCGGGCGTGTGCGTTATCGCGTGGTCCGGCTTCAGTGGCGATTCGTCATCCGACAAAGATGACAAAGGAAAGAATAAGAGTAGTGGCGCGGAATCGTCCCACTCCGACCCGTCCCCTTCTTAATAATCGCTCGATGCCGCCCCGGCGAGGCGGGGCGCGCCGCTCCCCTGCGGGTCGGAGATAAGCGACAACTCCTCGGGAGACGCCTGCGTTTTACCGTCGAGCAGGCAAGCGACGTTCATATCGCCCATGACATTGATCGCGGTGCGGCACCGGTCCAGAAACCAATCTACAGTAAGCAAAAGTGCGATGTACTCGGTGGGCAACCCGACCGCCTTGAAGACCAATGTCATCGTCACCAAACCCGCTTCCGGGATTCCCGCCGCGCCGACCGACGCGGCGACCGAGGTGACGACCACGATCAACTGGCTTTTAATGTCCAGGTTGCGCCCCAGAACCTGCGAGATGAACAGGGCGGACATCGCCTCGTATAGCGCGGTGCCGTCATTGTTGAAGTTCGAGCCGACCAAAGCCCCCATCGAGGCCGACGCGGGTCGCAAGCCGACGCGGTCCTTAAGCGACGAGTATGTGAGAGGCATGGTCGCCGTGGACGAGCCAGTGGAGAACGCGGTCAAAAGGGCGTCGCGCCCGTGTTTGAGCAAGAGCGCGGGCGACACCCACGAGCCAAGCCGGATGCGAACGAGGTAGTAACACGCCTGCAAAACGAGCGCCGCGATAACGGCGGAAACGAACAAGCCCAATGTCGCGAAGGCGGCAAGCCCTTTAACGCCCACTATCGAGGCGACAATACCGAACACGCCGAGCGGCACGACCAGGATAATCCAGTGGAGAACGATCAACAGGGCGTCAAACGCGGTTTGCACCACCTCGGCAACCGTCCCTACCGAGCGGTTTTTCATAGAGCGAAGCGCAAGACCAAACGCGACCGCGATAAAAATAACGCCGATCACACTGCCATTGTCGGTGAACGGACCGATCAAACTGCGCGGGACATTTTCTAAAAACTGCGTGACCGCATCGGGCTTTTCCTCGACCGGCTTGTAGCCGCTCCGCTCCACGATCTCCAGGATACGTTTTTCTTCCGGGTCAGTCACTTTGGACGAGGCGGTCGGCTTGGGCGGTGGCGGGGTCAGCCCGCCGTGGCGCCCTGGCCCGATAACGTTTGCGACAACCAGGCCGATAATGATGGCGACAAGGGTGTTGAGGAGAAGCAAGCCCGCAAGGCGGCGTGCGAGCGGCCCCTTGATTTCGGCGTGCAAAAGGGCGTTTACGACGGCGATCAGGATCAGCGGCGGCGCGAGCGCGCCGAGCAAGCGCAAAATTAGTTTGGCCGGTTCCTCCAGAAAACCCGCACGCGGTCCGGCAATGATACCGGTCACCGCCCCCAGGACGAGCGCGATAATGATCCGAACGTACAACGGCATTCGGCTCCACATATTGCCGCCACCCGCGCTACCGACGTCTGCGCCGTGTTTGTCGTTTGTTTTCACATCGTTCGCGCGCCCGTAAACTTTGCCGCTACCGCCGCCGCTTTTTCTCGCCAAAATTAAACCCCGTTTTTCGCCATTCTACGCCGCGCCGCCGCTTGCGCCTCGCCGTCTTCCGTTGTGGCCTTTGAGGAAAATCGCCTGCGCGTCCACGCGGCGTTTGCGCGGTTCGGGGCGAATTCGCTCCCATGCGCCATCGGAGCGCAACCGGCTCGCGTTCACGTTGTCGGCAAGAAGCGTTGATAGCACGTCCTTGACCACGTAGTCGCGCAAAGCCGGGGCCTCAACCGGGAACAGGGCCTCGACGCGGCGATCCAGATTGCGCGTCATCAGGTCCGCCGAGCCTAAGTACAGGTTCGGATCGCCGCCGTTCTCGAAGTAGTAAATGCGGGCGTGTTCCAAAAATCGCCCGACAAGGGACACGACTGTGATGTTTTCCGAAATGCCCGCAAGGCCGGGTCGGAGCGAGCAGATCCCCCGGATAATCAGGTCCACCCGCACGCCCGCCTGCGACGCTTTGTACAAAAGGTCAATCATCTCGACATCTACCAGAGCGTTCATCTGGAAAATGAGACGGGCGGGCCGACCAGCGCGGGCGTGTTCGGATTCGCGCGTGATCATCTCCGCCATTCGCTCGCGCAGGTTGATCGGGGCGACCAGAAGTTTGCGGAAACTGGTCTGACGCGAATAGCCGGTCAGGTAGTTAAACAGGTCGGTGACATCCGCGCCTAAGTCCGGGTCGCACGTCATCAAGCCGAAGTCGGTATAAATGCGGGCCGTGGTCGCATTATAGTTGCCGGTTCCCAAATGGACGTAGCGCTTGATGCCGTCGCGCTCGCGCCGCACGATTAACAGCGTTTTGCAGTGGGTTTTCAAACCTACCAAGCCGTAAACGACGTGGACGCCCGCGCGGTCCAGGGCGCGCGCCCATTCGATGTTGTTTTCCTCATCGAAGCGCGCCTTGAGTTCGACCAGAACCGCGACCTGCGTGTCGCCGTCTCGCGCCTCCACAAGAGCGGGAACCAGCGGTGAGTGCGGGCCAAGTCGGTACAACGTTTGCTTGATCGCGCGCACATCGGGGTCGCGGGCGGCCTCGGAAATAAGCGAGATAACCGGTGCGAACGCCTCATACGGGTGATGTAAAAGCACGTCCTGCCGCGCGACAACCGAGAACAAATCCTCGCCCGCGCCCAGCGCGACCGGCAGGCGCGGGACGAGCGGCGGGTCTTTCAGGTCGGGACGGTCGAGTTTAAGTAGCTCCATCAGCGACGAATGTCCGAGCAGACCGTCGCTTACGACCACATTGCGCCCGTCCATCTCCAGATTTTCCACCAGCAGGGCGCGGATACGCTTGGGCAGGTCGGACGTGGTTTCGAGGCGCGTGACAAAGCCGAAATGCCGTTCGCGAATCCCTTGCTCGACCGAGCGGAGCAAATCCTCGGCCTCGTCCTCTTGTATATCGAAGTCGGCGTTGCGGGTGACGCGGAACGGGTACGCCGCGACCGCCTCCAAACCGGGGAATAGCGCCGCGACATGGTGCGCGATCACCTCTTCCAGCCACACGAACCGAGCCGGGGCGGCGTAATCAGCGGCTGCGGGCGGCGGCAGGGTCGGGAGCAGGCGCGGAAGCGAGCCGGGAACCTTCATGCGCGCGAACCGCTCGCCTAAAACCGGGTCGCGAACCACCAGGGCGAGATTCAGCGACAGATTGGAGATATGGGGGAACGGGTGACCGGGGTCCACAGCGAGCGGGGTCAGGATGGGGAAAATCTCGTTGTCGAAATACGCGGCAAGATGCGCTTTTTCGTCGCGGGTCAGTTCGTGGTAATGGCGCACCTCGACCGACTCGCGGCGCAGATGATTTGCCAGATCGCGCCAGCACGCCTGCGCGCCGTCGAGCAGGTTTCCGACCGAGGCTGCGATTTTCGCCAGCGCCTCGGTCGGCGTCATGCCGTCCGGGGCGACGTCGGCGACGCCTTCGGCCCGTTGCGCCTGCAAACCGGACACGCGAATCATAAAAAACTCGTCCAGGTTCGATCCGAAGATGGCGAGAAATTTTACGCGCTCCAAAAGCGGGTGCCGGTCGTCCCACGCTTCATTGAGAACGCGCTGATTGAACGCGAGCCACGATAGTTCACGGTTGATATACAGCGACGGGTTCGCCGCGAGTAAACCGTCGAGGGCTTGCAACGGCGCGCCGTCGCCGTTTTGCTCCGGCGGGATCGAGGCGACCGCCATCGCCATATCCGCCCGGTCCTCGAAATCTCCCGCCGTGTTTTGCGGGGCGGCGTCGTTTTGGGCGCCTCGGCCCTCGCCCCTTTTTCGTCCGTTTAATCGTGCCATACTCGTTGTTACGTTCACCCGAAGGGGGCGCGTTTCCTTTGCAATACCTGGTAATTGAAGCAGGTACGCGCGCCGTGCTATAATCGGGAGTAGCATGACGCCGTTTCGCCGTCCCTTTCTACGCCCGCTTTCGTTTCTTCTCGTTCCGCTCACGCTTGCCACAGGCGCGCGCTCCGCCCCTTCTTTTGCGGCGGACTTGCCGCCCGCTTCCGTTGAAGACCGGGCGACGCTTCAGGATGACGCGCGCGATTACGACGCCGAGGAATTGCCGGGCGGTTTCATTTTGATGACGCCCAAGCGGTTCGCGCCGCCGACTCCGGTTGTAAATTCCCGTTTTGGATGGCGTTTTTCCCGCGTCGCGGTTTTATACGCCGCGCGCCGCGATGATCGGCCCGGCCTTGCGCGGCGTGTCATCATCCATTTCGAGCCGGATGAGCGGGAAAAGGCGGTCCGTGTCGCCCGTTTATACGCCCGCTTGCTTCGCCTGCACCATCAGCGTACCTGGCGCGAGGCTATCTTTCGCCGCGACGCCGACTGCGCCGATGTGTGGCTATGCGAGGATAAACCGGAGCGAACGCCCAACTATGGCGGCGAAACGCGCGACAAGGATGTGTATATCTATTCGGTCGGGTCGGAGCGCACCACGGTGGAATGGACGCGCACGCTGGTTCACGAATGGGGCCACTTGACGCTTTCGGCGGCGCGCGGCTTCACCGACCCGGAAACCGACGCCGCCGGGTACCTGGGCGAGCGACTTTATATGAAGTGGCTTCGCGAGGAGGCCGCCGCTCTGTCGCCGCAAGCGGCGGCGGCGGCGGCGAAATATGATGACGGGGTGACAGCCGCCGACCTGGATACGTATTACCGGCGTCAGATCGCGCCGCTCATTGGGCGTTTCCATGAGGCGGGACCGCAGTCGCCGGTTTTGGCGCAAACCGGACAGGCCGCGATGGATTTATACATCGGGGCGGTTCTGGCGAGCGATGACGCGTTCGGAGCGCGCTTGACCGGCGACGCCCTGTTCACGGTTCAGGGGGTACGGCCTCGGGATTTTCTGGAGGCACAGGCGCGTATTTTGAAACGCGTTCCCGCTCTGACGGTGCGCCTTCCCGCGTGGATTCCGCTGTCGCAAGGGCGTTACTCGGTCGCCACGCCTGCGAGCGGCGGCGGCGGAACCATCGCGATTGCGGATCGTCCCTCGCTGCGGGTCGCTCCCGCCCGCCCCGCGCCGCTTCGCGTGGTCGGAACCGGCTGGAAGTGGGCGCGCAAAACCGGCGGCGCTGTGTTCGTAATTACGCTCCGCCGCCCGTAACGGAAAAAGTGTTGCTATGATGTTATACGGTGACCCAAAACTTTACCTTATCTCCGCCGTTTCCTTTTTTTGCGTCGCCGCTATGCTCAAGACGTCAAGGGGCGACGGTATCAAGAAAACCGTCGCGCTGACCGGCCTTATCGCTTTGTTTACGGTCGCTCAACTTTGCGCTTTTGCGGTTCTTCGTGGCAAGGAAAGCGCTAATAAATTTGCGCCGACTTACGCGACAATCAGCGGCCCGGAGCCGCGAACAGGACGCCTTGATAACGGGGCGGATGTGAATGCGCGCGACCGTTTTGGTCGCACCGTTTTGATGATAGCCGCGTATCGCGGACACAATGATTTGGTCCGTTTACTTTTGGAGCGCGGCGCGGATGTGAACGCCCAAGACAACGATGGAAGAACCGCCCACGCTTTCGCCGCGTTCTATAGGCGTAGCGACACACTGCGCTTGTTGCAGACGCACGGCGCGTCAAAATGAACGGATAGCCAAGTAGCCTGCGCGCGAACGTCCGTAACTTGAAGAAATCGTAACCACCACGCCTTGAACATCACCGCTTCGCGCCATACGCGCACGGCTCCGGCCAAAATCAACCTGACGCTCGACGTGTTCCCCCGACGCGCGGACGGCTTCCACGATATTGACAGCATCGTTTGCCAGATTTCGGCGGGCGATGAGGTGTCGGTTCTCGTCCGACCAGCCGCAACCGGAACGCGAACCGTGCGGCTGACGTGCAATGTGGAAGGCTTGCCGACCGATAGCCGGAACCTGGCGACGCGCGCGGGCGAGGCGTTTATCTTGCGGTTTGTGCCGGAAGGCGTTGGCGTGGATGTGCGGATCAAACTTAGCAAACGGCTTCCGTGGGAGGCCGGTTTGGGCGGCGGCAGTAGCGACGCCGCCGCCGTACTGCGCCTTCTCAGCGACGCCTTGCCCGGCGCCGCGACGCCCGGCGATTTGCGCGACCTTGCCGCTACGCTTGGTTCGGATACGCCATTGTTCCTGTTGGACAGGCCGGTGCGAATGCGCGGACGTGGCGAGAAGGTGGAGACGCTTCCGGTCGCGCTTCCAGTTTTGCACGGCGTTGTGGTCAAGCCGGATGTCGGGGTGGCGACGGTAGCGGCGTATGCGAGTTTGGACGAGACGGAAAGCCGGATGCCCGGCGTGGCGACCGAGAACCTTCTCCACGCCCTGCAAACCGGGGCCGCCTCCGACGCCGTTGCAATCGCGCCGTTGTTGTCCAACGATTTTGAGCAGGTCGTCATTCCCGCCCATGCGGGCGTCGCCGAGGCGATGAACGCGCTCCTTCATGCGGGCGCGCTCCGCGCCTTGCTCTGCGGGAGCGGCGCGGCGGTATGGGGACTGGCCCGCGACCGCGAACACGCACGCGACTTGACCCGCGCGCTTGTGGGCGCGTTCCCATGGGTGAAGATGGCAAGCACAATGGGCGCGGACGAGACCACAACGGTTACGGCGAGCGCCGGCGCGTGACGCGAACCAATCTGCTAAACGATATAACCACAACCTGCGCGGTTTGCGGGTCGCGCGACGCTGTTTTGTGGCGCGTGTCCGGCGACAACCTGCTGGGCGGGCCGGATTTGTGGCGGGCCGTGCGGTGCGCTCGTTGCCAAACGCGGCGTTTGGACCCGCGCCCGCCCGCCCGCGAGATGGCCCGCTTTTACGCGCCCGACACATACGCCCGCGCGGAGGAGGCGAACAGTGAGGTGGGCAAGCGCCTCGATGCGTATAACGCCCGCGTCGCCGCCCGCGCCGACCTTGCGGTTCCCGCTATCGCCGGACGCCGCCTCAATGCGCTCGATGTCGGTTGCGGTGATGGGCGGTTTATGGCGGCCCTCGCGCAACTCGGTTGGAGCGTTGCGGGAACCGAAACCGATTCGGTCGCCGCCGACCTTGCGCGACGCCGCGCCCATGCGACAATCTACGAGGTTCCCACGGAAGCCCTCGATCTGCCCACTGAATCGTTCGACCTGGTGTCGCTCCTCCACGTTCTCGAACACGTTCCCGATCCCGCCGCAACCCTTGCCACGTGCTTTCGCCTTTTGCGTCCGGGCGGCGCGCTTTTGCTCGCGCTTCCCAATGCCCAAAGCGCGGAGGCGCGCCTGTTCGGGTCCGCGTGGTACCATCTGGACTTGCCGCGTCACCTGTGGGGTTTTACGCCCGGTTCGCTCGCGCGTTTGACCGAGCAATTGGGCTTTGAGCGACTGAGCCTGCGCTATTTCCCCTTTTTGTTCGCGCCCCAAAGCGGCGTCAACGCCCTACGCGGTTTGCGTCGCCGACGCGCTTCCCCATCGTCAAGCGGCGGCGATAACGCCCGAAACAACCCAAAGCGCGAAACCGGCGGGCGACTGCAAACCAGAGTGTTTCTGGGTCTGCTGAGCGCCTCCGAGCGATTGGGGCAAAACCTGCCGGGAGAAATCATGGAACTGATCGCGTACCGCCCCCTTGCCGCAACCGACGCCGAGCGACAACTCTGATGGAAAAACAAAGTGTGGCGGTTCTCATTCTCGCGGGCGGCAAGATCGGGCCGGATCTCGCAAGCGTCGCGGGCGACGCCCCGTGCCGCGCCTTGATTGACCTTGCCGGTCGCCCGATGCTCCATTACGTTCTCGATGCCGTGCGCGGCGGGTTGGAAGCGGCGGGCGTTACCGGTCGTATTTTGCTTGCGGGCGATGATGTTCCCCCAACGCCCGGTTGCGAGCCGGTCGCGGGCGGCGCGTCGCTCGTGGACACGTTGCTAAACGGCGTCGCGTGTCTCACATCAAACGAAACGCGTTTGCTTCTTGTCACCGCCGATATTCCGTTTTTAACCGCCGCGTCGGTCGCCGATTTCCTGACGCGCGCCGAGCGGGATGCGCCGGGCGCGCAGTTCGTTTATCCGATTATCGAGGCGGACAAGTGCCGGGCGGCGTTCCCTGACATGAAGCGCACCACGCTTCGGATCGCCGAGGGCGAATTCACAGGCGGCAACGTTTCGCTTCTCGATCCGTCGTTTCTGCGCGAAAAAGCCGATGTTATCCGGGCGGCCTACGCGAACCGTAAAAATGTCACGGGTCTTGCGGTTTTGCTTGGCCCAAGTTTCTTGTTCCGCCTGGTCGCCTCGCGCGCGTTCCCCGCCGCGCTTCCGCTTCCCCTTTTGGAAAAAGCCGTGGGACGTCTTTTGGGTGGCGCGGTCGCCCGCGCCGTGGTCACGCCGTTCCCCGAAATCGGCTCCGATGTGGACCGCACGGACGACGTACTCATCGCGCGCCGGTTGCTTGCGGGCGCGAGACAGACCTGAGATAGAAGACCTGAGACCTGAGGGGGAAGAAGAGGCCCCCTAACCCCCAATAAGGGGGGGACAAGAGAATACCCTGCGGCGACGCCTATATTTTCTGGTCCAACAGTTCAACCTATAGCGACAAGCATTGTTCTTGTCCCCCCCTTATTGGGGGTTAGGGGGCCTCTTCTTCCCCCTCAGGTCTCAGGTCTTCCCCCAGGTCTATCTCGCCCATCCGCTTCCTTGCTACGCGATACACTAAAAGGCGTATGGCCCGAAACGTTCCACAGTCACCCGGCCCCGCCGCATCGCGCCTCCACCGTTTTTTCCACCCACGAACCGCGCGACGACCGGTTCCTCCTCAAATTCGAATGCGGCGCATCGCGCGCGGCGCGCTGGACATTCCGCGCGTCGCCATGTACTCGCTCCGGTGGGACCTTATGGCGGGCTTGTGCGCGGGCGCGTATCAGGGGCTGGCGTTTCCCTTTTTCGTCAAAATTGCGCGCGGGGATTTGCACGCTCACGCGAATTTGATCGCGCTGATGGCGGCGGCCCCGTTTGTCGGCAATCTGCTGTCCCCGATCTGGGCGCGGCAGATGGAGGGGCGGGCGAAGATGCCGTTTTGCCTCGGCTCCTGGTTACCCGCTCGGTTCCTGTTGCTTTTGATGCCGTTCGCCGTGACCGCGCCCGGCTTTGTCGCGCTGGTCTTCGGCGTTCAGTTTATCGGGACGATCTCATCGCCCGCGTACACGTCGATCATGCGCGACATCTACCCGGACCGCGCGCGAGGGCGACTGCTCGGCTATGTCCGTATGATAGCGCAGATCGCCATGTTCGGCGCGACGCTTGTCGCCGGTCGCCTTCTCGATCACGGGCTGACGTACCGGCAAGTCTTTCCGGTCGCGGGAATCTTGGGGATGCTCGCCGCTTTCTTTTTTGCCAAAGTGCGCGCCCTTCCCGCTCCGACCCCGGTCGCGCCCGCCGCCGCGCCGCCGTCCACCGCCGCGTTTGTGCGCGACACGCTGTCCGTGCTACGGGACAATGTTCCGTTCCGCTGGTTCGCCCTGTCGGTGACAACCTACGGTTTTGGAAATTTGATGACCGGCCCGCTCTACGCCCTGTACCAGGTGGATGTTCTGCACATCGCGAACACGCAGATTGCGAATCTTGCGAACTTCGGCTCGCTGATGGCGATTGCGGGTTTCTTCTTCTGGGGGCGGTTTATGGACAAGCGCGGCGCGCCGCGCACGGTTTTGTACGGCATCCTCACCGTGCTTTTGGTGCCGCTCGTGTATATCGCCCATCCCAGCATCCCCACACTGTTTATCGCGTCCGGCTTGTTCAGTTTCGGGCAGTCGTGTATTGACCTATCGTATCTGCAGAGCATTCTGACGTACGCCGAAAAGGGCAAGGCGGCGCAGTACCAATCCGTTCACTCGCTTCTTTTGGGTATCCGGGGCGTGATCGCGCCCCTCGTCGGCATTCCGCTCATGCGGCAGTTCGGCTACGACACGGTCTTCTGGCTTGCGCTTCTTATTATGGGAACCGGGGCGATTATGCAGTACTTCGCCACCCAGCCGCACCGGATGCAACGCAAAACGGCTTAACGGCGCGAAGGGTCAAATCTCGGGGCGCGGGATCGGAACTGGCAGATCTCCGGCGGGGGGCGGCATCTGGGCGGCGTCGCGGGCGAGCGCAATAAGTTCGCGGGGCGTCCGGCTTTGTTCGGGGTAGTAGGCGACGCCGACACGCGCGCTGAACCGCTCGCCGTGCGACGCCCCGGCGGCGAGTAAAACGTTGAGCAACCGCTCGGCGACAACCGTCGCCTGAGCCGCTGTTTGCGGCAAAATGGTCAGCAGGCTGTTTCCCTCGTACCGGCCCGCAATATCCACGCGCCGGATCGAGCCTCTGACAGCCGCTCCGCAAACCGCCCACGCGTCATCGCGGCGCGCGCCCGCTTGGGGCAAACCATCCAAATCCACGATCACGATGGCGAGCGTTTGGCTCGCGCGGGCCGCTCGGCTCACCTCTTCGTCCAAGCGGGCGAGAATATGGGCCGAGGTGTACAAGCCGGTCGCCGGATCGGTGACCACGCTCACCAACGCCCCGCCGCCGTTCAGGCCCCTGTCGCGCACCTCGGCCTCGCCCATGATGCGCCGCAGTTTTTTCGCCGAGTTTTTCAGGATGTGCGACACGTAGTTGCACGAGATGCCGAACTTGCGGGCGACCTCGGTCTGGTTCAGGTCTTTATAGAAAAACTCGAACAACACTTTTTGTTCTAATTCTTTGAGTTTTTCTACCGCGCCCTCCAAAACGATACGGTCCTCGATAGGCAGTTGAAGACTAACGTGCTTATCCGAGCGGATCTTCTCCGGGTCCACCAAACCGACGGCGCCGTCGTTGTCGTCGCTGTCGGTGGTGGTGAAAGCGGCGACCTGGAATGTTTGCCGGGTCGCAAGGATTTCCTCCACGGCTTCCTCGGTCAGGTTCAAGGCCTGGGCGATCTCGCCGGTGTGCGGCGCGCGCCCGAGGGATTGCGTCAGGGCGTCGGTTGCGCGGTTGATCTTGCTGGACACCTCATGGAGCCAGGCGGGTTCCTTGATGATTTTGCCACGGTCACGCAGACAATGACGGATCGAGCCTGCGATAAAATGCGTGGCGTACGTGCTGAACTTGACGCCGCGCGATGGATCGTAGGATTCCAGTGCGGAAAGCAGACCTAAAAAGCCCTCCTGCACCAGATCCTCGACCGGCTCGCCCGACGCTTGGAACCGCCGCGCGATACTCTCGACCAAACCCGCGTGCCGGTTCGCGATCCGGGATTTTAGTTCCGCAAGCGATAAACCGTCGCCGCGCCGCGCCGCCCGCTCGCCCGCCGCGCCGTTGTCGCCCGCGATGGCGTCGCGGCGGCGAACGTACTCGGCAAGCCACTGCGCCACCTGCTGCCCATCCGCCCCGCTCGGCGCGCGGCCATTAGCCGTGGAGTAGACGCCGCCGGTTCGCGTAGAGCGCGGCGGCGCAGGCGGGGCGGACGTAGCGGATTTCGTTAACCCTGCTCCAGGGCGTAGAGGCGCGGTTCCCCCGCCACCGCTAAGGGCTATTCCTAAGGAGGCGCCGGAAAGCGACGGCGGCGGGAGCGCGCTCCAATCCGCCGCTTGTCCGGTTTTATCCTTGTCCTTTTGTGGTTTCATGCCGCTTGCTTCATTCCAAACAAGGAAAGCCTGTCACGCGATGGGCGCGGCAGTTACTTCCCCAATGGGGAAGGCGTCATTGTTCTACGCTTCCCATTGTCGGATGTTGCAAACGGATTCTTCATCGAAAAGAACCGTGGTCTCGTTGTATTTGCCGGGGATGGCAAAGCGATGTCGAACGGGGGTTGCGGCGTTACTCCGCCCGGTTTGCGCCGGGCGTCGCCGCTTTCGGGGCGCGGCGATGGTTGATAAACTCCACCAGAACCGGAACGAGCGAAACGAACACGACGCCAATCACGGCGACCGAGAAGTTCTTTTGAACCACGGCGAGGTTTCCGAAGTAATAACCCGCCGTCACGCAAACGCCCACCCACAAAACGGCGCCAGCGACGCTGAACAACAAAAACCGCCCGTACGGCATCGCGCCCGTTCCCGCGACAAACGGCGCGAACGTCCGTACGACCGGCACAAACCGCGCAAGAATGATCGTTTTGCCGCCGTGCTTCTCGAAAAACGCCTCGGTTCGCTCCAGGTGCTTGCGCTTCAAAAAGCGGCTGTCACCCCGCGCGAACAACCGCCGCCCCAAAAACCGCCCCGCCCAGTAGTTGACATTATCGCCCAAAAGCGCGGCGAACAAGAACAGCGGGTACAGCAAGCCCACCTTCAGACCGCCCAGACCGCTAACCGCCCCCGCCGCAAAAAGAAGCGAGTCGCCGGGCAAGAACGGCGTCACGACCAATCCGGTTTCCGCGAACACAATCGCGAAAAGAAACCCGTAAACGCCGGTCGGATAGTCGCGCGCGACCTGAAGCAGATGCTTGTCTAAATGCAGAAATATATCAAGAAAGCCTTTAACGTCCATTGCGCTTCAGTATACAGGACACAGGCGGGAAAGGATGAAAGCGGAAAAAAACCGCCGCTTGACGCGGCGGTTTCAGATATTCCAAGCGCTGGCGTTTGAGAGGACGTTCGCTGAGAGTTCTGATTTTATGCGCCCTCTGCGAAGTACCCGTTATCCCGCATGTCCGTCAGCAGATCCGGCCCTTGAGGTTGCCAGTCCAGCATCGCGCGGGTTTGCTCGCTTGAGGTCGGGTTGTCCAGGGTGACAAACCTCGCTATCCAACCAAGCTCCGTTTGCGCTTCCTCGGCGGTGATGCTCCGGGTCGGGATCCCAAGCTCCGCGCCAATCGTTTCGGCGATAGCGCGCACCGGCACGCCTTCTTCGGCGACCCCATGCAAACGCGTTCCCGGTTCCGCCTTTTCGAGCGCGAGCCGAAAAAGCCGGGCGGCGTCCAACCGGTGTACGGCGGGCCAGCGGTTCGCGCCGTCGCCGACATAGGCAGCGATTCCCGTTCGGCGGGCGACATCGATCAGCATGGGGACGAAGCCATGATCGCCCGCGCCGTGGACC
>CAXUMS010000035.1:0-12138 GCA_964252165.1 uncultured Armatimonadaceae bacterium | reverse complement strand
CAGCGGTTCGCGCCGTCGCCCACATACGCGGCGACGCCGGTACCCCGAACGCAAGAAAAACGCCGACGAAACCAATGCCGAGGTTGATACTGGGGTTGTCGGTGAGAAACTTGGCGGCAAGTACGGCGCTACCGTAGCCGCCGAACACCAGCCATAACGTGCCGAGAAATTCGGCGACAGCGCGCTTCGCGAGGGACATGGAAATGGTTTCTCTGTAGAAAAGCGGCGCGGCGATGACG
The DNA here is from genome assembly GCA_964252165.1 of uncultured Armatimonadaceae bacterium. Taxonomy (GTDB): domain Bacteria; phylum Armatimonadota; class Armatimonadia; order Armatimonadales; family Armatimonadaceae; genus CAXUMS01. Next base: position 11,899 of record CAXUMS010000035.1, on the reverse strand, counting down.
AGGCGGCGCACCGCGCCGCATCAAAGGGTCGCCGCTAATTCCCTTGCCCGTTAAAGCGCAATCAAGCAAGCGACCTTCGCGAGTTCCGTTACTATTACGGTCGGCTACACGCAGTTCCTGCATTTTGGCTCCGGAGACGCGCGTAACCGGAAAAACGCCCCGCGCGACAGGCGGCTAGACAAAATTCATTCGCCTCATAGGAACACGACTTGACGTACATCGTGTTTTGATGTAGTATTCTCTCATGTTGATCCGACGTAAAACAAACAAGGACGCGGACGAGGCGGCGCGGCGCGAGTTGCTGAAAGGCAACACGCCCACGCTCATCCTTGCCGTTTTATCGGATGGCGCAAGCCACGGTTACGCTATCGCGCGCGAGATCGAGCGGCGTAGCGCCGACGCCTTGTCGCTGGGCGAGGGGTCGCTGTACCCTGCCCTGCGCGCCCTGGAGGCGGATGGTTTCGTGCGTAGCGCGTGGGAAACAAGCGACGCAGCGGCGACAAGCGCGGCGATTCCCCCAGGGCGTGGTCCGGCCCGCAAAACGTACCACTTGACCGATGCGGGCCGCGCGGACCTTGCCCGGCGGTTGGAAACATGGCGCGAGTTCACGCGCGCCGTGGACGCGGTGGTTGGCCCCGCCGCGAAGGAAAGGAACGCCCCCCATGTCCCACAGCCGGTTTGAAACGTACCTTGACGCTCTGGAGCCGCTTCGCAGCGGGGCGGATGTCGCCGCGTGCGAGCAGTGGCGAGACGATGCGCGGGCGCGGCTTGAACGCGCCGAAATGTTGGAGGCGTATCTCGACGAGTTGGAAGCGCCGCTTGCTCGGCAAGGTTTGTCCGCCGTTGACCGCGACGAATGGCGGGCCGAAGCGCGTCAGCATTTGCTCACACTCGCCCAAGCCCATGAGGAGTTGGGCGAGGCGCCGGAAAAAGCCCTGCGCGACGCGCTCTCCTCCTTCGGCGAGGCGTCGTTTATCGGCGCCGAAGTCGGGCGACAAACGCGGCGTATAGGGGACCGAACGGGCGCGCGCCGCGTCGCCGTGGAAGCCGCGACGGCGGCGACTACGGCGGTATTTGCGCTTGGCGCGCTTATCTATCTATCGCTTGGCGCGCCCGCGATCACTCAGATGCGCGCTGACACGACAGGCAGGATAGTATTAACCGCTTATGCGCTTGCCGCCGCGCTCGTCGCGGTTCTCGCGCTTCGCAATGACCGGCGGGCATGGCAGGTCGCCGGGGCTGTTTTTGGCGTGTTTCTCGCGCCCACCGTCGCCTACCACGCCGGAATGCTCCCCGCCGACCTGACCGATGCGGCCTCGGTGAGCAAGGGCTGGAGCAGCCTCGTTTTTCACCTTTACCTATACGGCGCGCAAGCCACAGTTGCGGGCTGGTTTATTTGGAAGAAACGGGCGGGCGCGCTGGTCGCCGCATTCGCCACCGCCGCCCTTGATCTGGCGGTGACTCTGCTGTACTGGAATGTCACTTCCTCCAACAAAACGGGTTGGGTTTTTAATCCCGCTCAACTTGGCCCCTACTACCGGACGATCTTCATTATGGGCGGCATTCAGCACTTCGCGCTTGGCTTGCTTCTCTCGTGGGGCCGCAAGGGCGCGGGCCATGCGTGGCGCAAAGCGCGTGACTGGCGAGCGAGATGGGAAAGCCGCCGCGACGCCCCTTTCACGTCCGCCACGCGCTAAAGCCGCAGGGTCAAAGGCGACTGACGTTCCACGAAACCGGTAGCCCGTTCGCGTAGGGCATGACGCCGTGGAACGGGCGCGCGTCGTTGTCGAACACGAGCGGCAGGAAATGTTTATCGCCGGACCACAGCGGGACGCGGGCGCCGAGCAAGTCACTGATCGGCGTCCAGTGCAGGCTTCCCTCCGGGTTTTCCGTAAGCGGTTCGCCCGTCCACGCGAACACGACAAAGATAAAGCCGAACCAATCTTCGCCGCGCTTGCCGAAGCCGGGCCAATTGACGGTTCCCCGGAGCGTCATCCCGGTCGCCTCGATCCCGGCTTCCTCGCGCAGTTCGCGCCGCATTCCGCTCGCGACATCCTCGCCTGCCTCCACTTTCCCGCCCAGACCGTTGTATTTACCGAACGCCAAATCGTCCGGGCGGGCATCGCGCCGAATCAGCAGAACGCGCTCCCGATCCGGCGACAGGACATAGCCGAGCGTTGCAATAATCGGCGTGTAAGGCCGCGCAGACGGCGGCGGCTCCGATGATTTTTTATCCATTACCAAAGATTATCAGGTCGTTTTCCTGAATGCGCCGCACCTGACAACGGCTTCACGCGATTCACCCCGTTTTTTGCGAGGCGACGTTTTGCACGGACTTGTTTTTTGCCGCACCGCTCTGCGCTTTTCCGAAAAAGCGGGAAGCGCGCGTTTGTGAGAAGGAAAAACGACGACGATGCTCGAAATGAATTCTACTAAAACGTTAAATTGACTCCGTCCTTAACACCGCTTAGATGTTTTTCCCCCACCCTAATTTACACCCATCGCTTTACGAGCCGCCCGCTCCGGGCGTCGAAACGCGCTGGGCAAGCCCGGAAAACCCAGACGGAGCGCGCGGGGCGGGCGGATTTGTAAACCACGGGCGCAAGGGCAGGCCGTACCTTTCGCTCGCGTCCGGGGAAACCGTAACGCTCGCCCATACCGAGCGAACAGGCGGGGTAATCCGCCGCATTTGGCTTACCATCAGCGACCGATCGCCCCAGATGCTGCGAACACTGCGCCTCGAACTGTTCTGGGATGACCCGAATTGCTCCCGTCCGCCCGCTGTTTCGGTTCCCCTCGCGGATTTTTTCGGCGCCGGTTTGGGCCGCGCGGTTCCGTTCTCGTCCGCGCTCCTCGCAAACCCCGAAGGCCGCTCATTCGTTTCGTATATCCCGATGCCTTTTCAAACTGGGATGCGCGTTCAACTCGCCAATGACGGCCCGCGCGACCTGTCCCACCTGTTCTACGAGGTGGATTACACCATCGGCGACACGCACGACGAAAACAACCTTTCGTACTTCCACGCGGGCTTTCGGCGCGACAACCCGACCACGCTTCAGCGCGATTTTGAGATCGTCCCCGCTATTGCAGGCGCAGGCCGTTTTCTGGGGTGCGTCATCGGCGTCCGGGCAAACCGGGAAACGTACGGCGAGACGTGGTGGGGCGAAGGCGAGGTAAAAATCTATCTGGACGGCGATACCGAATACCCAACGCTCTGCGGAACCGGGACCGAAGATTATATTGGGACCGCCTGGGGACAGGGGGCGTTCGCGCACCCGTATCAGGGTTGCCCGCTCGCCGATGACGCGCGCGGGGAGTACGTCTTTCACCGGTGGCATATCCCCGATCCCGTGTACTTCCGGTCGGAGGTTCGCGTCGCCATTCAGCAAATCGGCCATTGCTTCGGCGCGCGCCGCGAGAACCTTTTGCAGCGGGGAAACGCCGTTTTTAAGGCCGGACCGGGCCTTATACCCGCCGACTTAACGCAGGACGGGCCGGGCGGCGTTTTGTTCGAGCGGCAGGACGATTGGTCCTCGTGCGCGTATCTGTATCTTGCGAACCAACCGCACGGTGGCCCGGACCTTTGGGGGCCGCTCGCGCCGCTCGACACGCGCACGGCGGATGTTACATGAGCAAGCGGCGAAGCGGAACGTGGTAAACAATTATCATGGCGTACAACGAATTTACCCTGCCCCAACTCCAAGAGAAGTTTGGCATCGAGGTGAAGAACGAGCGCGACTTGTTTGGCGGAGCCGCCCCGCATGACGCTTCTCCTCTTCTTTCACAGTATCTTGCCAAAGCGGTTCCCGTAGCGGTCAATATAGGCACGGAAAAAGCTCGTTCGGAGATGATGATTACCCCTATTCTTTTGGAGGTGTTGGACATTCTCCATAATAAAGTCAGTCTCTTCTCGGGCGTAGATTTCTCCGTGGATGTGGCGCGCGGACTGCGCGGCGTTTGCGACTATCTTTTTTCTCAGTCGCCGCAACAAACCTTTGTCACCGCTCCGGTTGTGGCAATCGTGGAAGCCAAAAACGACAACATCAAGAGTGGCTTGGCGCAGTGTATGGCGGAAATGGTAGCCGCCCAAGCCTTCAACCAGGAGCGCGCTTCACCTATCCAAACGGTTTACGGCGTGGTGACCAACGGCAGTATTTGGAAATTTATGCGGCTTACCGAAACGACAGTGTCGCTTGACGACCGAGAATATTACTTTTCCGAATTAGAGAAGATTTTGGGCGTTTTGTTGTCTATGCTTGATGTTGACAGCTCCAGTCGCCCCGTCAGCGTTGCAAATCCATCCGCCACACTCCAAACTCCCTAACCACAGGAAACTTTTACCGTGCCGCTACCCCAACCCGCTTCTTACTACGTCGAAAAAGTCCGGCTTCTGCAAACGCGGATGCGCGACCTACTGTTATCGCACTTACACGCCCAGGAAACCGCCGCGCACGATCCAAGCGGCGCGGCCGATCTTGCGGGCGTCGCCGATGTTCGAGGCGGCGACACGATCTACAATATTGACGCCCATATCGAGGAGGAACTGTTCGCGTTCTGCCACGAATGGGCCAAAGACGCGCCGTTCGTGCTAATATCCGAGGGTATCGAGGGGGCCGGGTGGCGCACGTTCCCCGACGGGGCGCGCGAGGAAGACGCCACCTTCCTGATGATCGTTGACCCGATAGACGGCACGCGCAACATCATGTACAACAAACGGTCGGCGTGGATTTTGTGCGGGATCGCGCCGAATTTGGGTCGGCGAACCACGCTCGCCGATATCGAAGTGGGCGTAATGACCGAGGCGACGACGACGCGGGCGCGGTACAGCGACCAACTGTGGGCCGTCCGGGGAAGCGGCGAGGCGCACCGCGAAACGCTCGACCTCGTCACCGGCGATGTCAAGCGCGTCCCGCTTCGCCCTTCAAAGTCCTCGACGCTCGCGCACGGTTTCGCGTCCATCGCGAAGTTTTTCCCGCCCGCCAAAGCCGCGACGGCGGCTTTCGAGGAAAAACTGCTCGCCCGCGTCGCGCCGGATGACGGCGAAAACCCGCTTGTCTTCGATGACCAGTACATTGCGACCGGCGGACAAATCTACGAACTCTTGGTCGGGCATGATCGCTTTATCGCGGATTTGCGCCCCATCTTCTTCGATGCGCTGGGTTTGCCGAAAAGACTGGTGTGCCATCCGTACGATATTTGCGTGGAGGTGATTGCAACCGAGGCGGGCGTAACGATCACGGACGAGAACGGGGCCGCTTTATCCGCGCCGCTGGATATACAGGCCCCGGTCGCGTGGGTCGGCTACGCGAACCAAGCCTTGCGCGCCCGCATCGAGCCGGAACTGACCGCCCTACTGGAAGAACTCCGAGCGCAATCCCCCTCCTGAGCCGATATACGTTTTATGAAAACAACCCGCTATTTCCCCGCCGTCACGACAACCGCCACGCTCCTTTGCGCCGTGTCCCTTGCGGCGATTCCCGCTGTGGCGGCCCAAACAAACGCTCCCGCCAATGACCGCGCCGATCTGGTTGCGGGCGTTCGCGAGATCGCCGCGCCCGGCATTCCCGGCTCGCTTTGCGTGTACGGGCCAAACGCGTTCGTGGTCGCGACCGGCGGGGCGTCAGGCGGAAAACTCCGCGCGCCCGTGGTCGCGGCGGGGCGTCTGGGTCGGGGGCGCGTGGTCGCGTGGGGCCACGATGGTTATCTCAATGCGGACACGCTGGGCAAGGCGGACACCGGTAAATTTTTTATCAATGCGGTTCGCTGGACGGCCAACAAGGCGCCGGGGAAACCGGTATCGGTGGGCGTTCTGGGTAAGCGTAACGGCGTCGTCGCATTCTTCACCGATCAAACGGGCGTGGACGCGCGAATGGCGACCGGCGCCGACTTTACCGGCGACACGCCGCTAAGCCGCTTCAATGTTGTTATCGGCTCCCTTTCGGAGTTGACGCCGAATGAACAGCGCGCGGTCACCGCCTTTGCGCGGCGGGGCGGCGGCGTGATCGGCGCGGAAACCGGCTGGGGGTATTTGCAAACGCACCCCAACAATACGCTGATGGACAACGGCGGCAACACGGTCTTTGTCCACGCCGGTATACTTTTCGCGGGCGGGATGCTGGACAAAACCGCCAAAGACGGCTTTGTCGTTAGCGGGGACGATGCGGCGCCGAACGCTCCCTTGCTTCAAGCGTCCTCCGCCCTATCCGCCCTGCTGCAAAAGCGATTACTCACGCCCGACGAAAACGCGCAGGCCGTGTGGACGCTGAGCGAGGCCGCGCAAGCCCTGCCCGCCGAGGATACGGTTTTGATGCCGCGCCTGCGCGCCGTGCGGGCGCGGGAACAGGCCGATTTTACCGATCTTGTCGCCCGCCCCGTCACGCTCGCCAATCCGCTCGCCCGGCTCGCATTCACGCTCCAGGTTCGCGAAGCCGCTGACCTACCCGCAGGTAAGATCAAGGCCGATCCGTCAGCGGTCTCGTTTCCGGGCGCGGTTAATTCCGGTGCGCCCCGAGTTACGCAAAAGATCGTGGCGGATACCCGCGTCCCGGAATGGCATAGCACGGGTTTGTACGCCGCGCCCGGCGAGATCATCACCGTCACCCTCCCGGAGAACGCGGCGCGAAAAGGAGGCTTACGCGTTCGTATCGGGGCGCACCGGGATACGCTGTGGCATCTGCCCACATGGAAACGCGCGCCGGAAATCACGCGCACATTTGCGCTTGACGCGGTGTCGATCCGGGCGGCGAACGCGTTTGGCGGTCCGGTGTTTATCGAGGTTCCCGAACGCTCCCCGCTCGGCGCTATCTCGGTCACGATTGCGGGCGCGGTTCGCGCGCCGTTTTTCGTGCGCGGCGAAACCACGCTTGCCGATTGGAAGACCACGATTCGCAACGCCCCCGGCCCCTGGGCGGAACTGCAAGGGAAGCGCGTTATTCTAACCGTTCCCTCGTCGGCGGTGCGCGACCTGGACGACCCGGAAGCCCTGATGACCTACTGGGACGAGGTTTTGACGCGGTGCTACGAACTCTACGCCGCGCCTATCCGCGACCGCCCCGAACGTTACTGCGTGGATCGACAGATCAGCGCGGGTTATATGCACAGCGGCTACCCGATTATGACCGGCGACGATGTGGCGAAAACGTTTTGCGATCTGTCCATCTTAAAAGGCGGCGACGGCAACAAAACGTGGGGGTTTTACCACGAGGTCGGTCATAACTTTCAAAAGCCGTCGTGGACATGGGACGGTTGCGGCGAGGTGACGAACAACCTGTTTTCCCTTTACGGCGGCGAAAAGTTTAACAACACGTACTCAACCGGCGACTACGCGTCGGCCCATTCCACTATCGCGCCCGCCAAGCGGCGCGAGATGGTTGCGACCTATCAGGCGAACGGCGCGAAGTACGACGATTGGAAAGCGAACCCGTTCCTCGCGCTAACTCTATTTATCGAGTTGCGCCGGATATTCGGCTGGGAACCGTTCACCAAAGTCTTCGCCGAGTACGAGGCCCTACCGCAAAAGGAACAACCGCGCACCGACGACGAGAAACGCGACCAATTCTTGATCCGAATGTCCCGCGCGACCGGCAAAAACTTAGGCCCGTTCTTCGTCCATTGGGGCGTCCCGACAAGCGAAACGGCCCGCGCGCAGGTCGCGAGCCTTCCCGCATGGATGAACAGCGAAGATTAATGCAACCGCAAAGGCGCAAAGAACGCAAAGATAAAGGCAAAGAAAAAAGCGCCGAAATTTTCTTTTCAGAACTTTGAGTTCTTTGCGCCTTTGCGGTTAAACTCTGGAAAAAGCGAGCAATTAACAAAAATGGGAATTGTACGAAAAGCGGTGATAACGGCGGCGGGGCGCGGGACGCGGCAGTTTCCGGCGACACGCTCAATCCAGAAGGAAATGCTTCCCCTGACCGACCGGGACGGCGTTACCAAGCCAACCATTCAAATTATTATCGAGGAATGCCTCGCGTCCGGCGTCGAGGATATTTGCGTGGTCGTCAGTCCGGGCGGGGCGGAGCCGTTCAAGCGGCACTTTTCGCGCCTGACGGATGGGGAGCGGCGCATCTTCAAGGGCAAGGAGTGGGCTTTGGAGCAGGCCGACACCCTGCGGCGCATCGAGGAGCGCATCACGTATGTCGAGCAACCGTCGCCGGAAGGCTACGGACACGCTGTTTATCAGGCCAAAGAGTTCGTCGGCGACGAGCCGTTTTTGTTGCTCTTAGGCGATCATGTGTACATCTCCGGCGCGCGAAAGCCGTGCGCCCAGCAGGTTATCGAAACGTACAATATCGCCAACTGCGCCGTGTCCGGCGTTCAGCAAACCCCGGACGATAAACTGCACCTTTTCGGAACCGTCACCGGTCGCCCGTTAGGGTCTGATCCGCCCACGTATGAGGTGACGGAAATCAAGGAAAAGCCGACGATTGACTACGCCGCCGAGCATCTGCAAACGCCCGGCGTCAAGCGCGGCTACTACCTGTGTTTTTTCGGAATGCACGTCTTCCCTCCGTCGCTTTTCGATTGTTTGAAGCACCATATAGACCACGACCTGCGCGAGAAAGGCGAGATCCAACTCACCTCGTCGCAGGAAATGCTACGGTCGCAGGAGCGGTACGTCGCGGTGGAAACCGTGGGCGAGCGCTACGATATGGGCGTGCCGTTCGGCTACGTGGAAACGCAGGCTGCGCTTGCTCTAAGCGGCGTGGACCGTACGGAAATGCTGTCCGCCCTGCTCCGCATTGTCGCCAAATCCGCCGCGACCGAGCCGTTCGGGCAGGTGTAAACGCGGTATAACAGTAGAACGAACGCCTTGCCCACCTTTTTAAGGACTTTCCTTTAAGATCTATGACCTTCGCCGCTCCTTCTTGCCCGATCGCCTCCCTTCGCACGATACGCGAGTACTTACCGCTTTGCAAACGCATCGGGTCGGCGGGCCAGCCCGCGCCAGACCAATTCGCCTTTATCTGCGCGGCGGGCTACGAAACCGTGATCAACCTCGCCCCCGCCGCGCACCGCGCCGCCGTTGCGAACGAGAACGAGATCGTCGCCGGTCTTGGCATGGAGTACGTTCCTATTCCGGTTTCGTGGGACGCCCCGTGCCATCAGGACCTTGCGCGGTTTTTCGATGCGATGGACGCGCACGTAAACCGGCGCGTGTTCGTTCACTGCGCCGCCAATATGCGCGCTTCCGCGTTTCTTTTTCTGTGGCGCGTCGCGCGCGGGGGCGTGGACGAAACCGACGCCGAAGACGACATGGAGCGGATTTGGACGCCCGAAGGCGTTTGGCGCGAATTTGTCGAGGACGCGCTCGCAAACGGGCGGCGTTCGCGCGGATAAGGGCGACGTTGAAATTCATCCCGTATATGAGCCGCCGCGTTTTCCGAGTGGTGGCCACGTACGGCGCGTTCGGCTTTTATTTTTTGATGGGCGTCGTTCTCGCGGAGCCGATTTTCGGACCGCAAATGCGAAATAATCCCGTCGCCCTTTTCTTCGACCTGCTCCACGCCGCCCTGATTTATAGCCTTCTCTTTTTGATGGGTTACCTGATGCGGTACCTGAGCAGGCGGTCAGGCGCGACCGAAACGCCGCCGGAATAAAAATCATGCCCGTTACCGTAGACGCTTCGCAAATCTCGTTGGACAGGATGGTGCGAGCCGTGGAAAAGGTGCGCGAGCGGTTGCTGAAAGCGACCGGGGCGCTGGAAGCGGCGGGCGTCCCCTATGCGGTTGCGGGCGGGAACGCCGTCGCCGCGTGGGTGACGATGGTAGACGAGGCCGCCGTGCGGAACACGCGCGACGTGAATATTCTTCTCCGACGCGCGGATCTGCCCGCCGCAATCGCCGCCCTTGAGACTGTGGGCTTCGTGTATCGCCGCGTCGCGGGCTTGGATATTTTTCTTGACGGGCCGGACGCCAAAGCCCGCGACGCCGTGCATATCGTGTTCGCGGGCGAAAAGGTGCGCGACCACGAACCGGTCGCAAACCCGGACGTAGATGACTCCGCCGAGACGAACGACTTTCGCGTTCTTTCGCTCCAAGCGTTGGTGCAAGTCAAACTAACAGCGTTTCGAGACAAGGACAGAACCCATCTTTGTGATTTTATTGATGTAGGACTGCTGGACGAGACGTGACCCGCACATTTTCCGCCCCCGCTTGACGCCCGCCTGCAAGCGCTTTTGAACGATCCAAACGGATAAGTGTCACAACGCCTTCCGCACGGGCTTGACGCAGACGCAAAAAAGCCCGGCGGAAGCGTATATGCGCTTTCGCCGGACTTCCCGTTTGGTAAACGACGCGCTACTTGGTCGCGTTATGAATCGCTTTTTTCACGTCGCCGAAAACTTCCTGCACTTTGCCTTCGGCTTGCTTGAGCTTGCCGCTTGCATCGTCGTTCGCATCGTTGGTGAGATCGCCTTTGGCGTCCTCGGCGCGTCCCTCGGCTTGCTTTAGTTTGCCCTCGGCCTGATCACGGTTGGGGAGCGGATTGTTGATTGCCATTAAAGTTATTCCCTTTCGGCGCGACTGACGCCGCGCGTACCATCATTTACCCCAAAGCGAGGCGGCGGCAAACGATCGTACTAAGATGTTTCCCGTAAGCCAGCCACGACCGGTTTTTAAGGCGGCGGCAACGGGGACGGCGTCGCGATCCTTGTCGCGGCGGGCGGTGCGGCCTTGCCGTTTGCGGGCGCAAGACCGGGCGCGGCCCCGCCTTCCTTACCGGTCGAAACCGCGCCCGGCTTAGTGCTGGCGCCGTCCGTGTCCGCCCCCTTATCGTCGCACCCGGCGACAAGCCCACTAAAAAAGACAAGTCCCATTATACCTAATATGGCGGCTACGCTTCGCCACCGGACGACAAACGCGAACCTTGCCGGTAATTTCGATTTGTTCATGCGTTGTTCTACCCACAAAGAAGCGGCCCCGGCATATAATGTCAGGGCCGGTTGTACGCCGTTACTGTGGACTCGCGCCGCACCGCCTTAAGGCTTTTTCGGCGCGTGTGCGGCGCGTTCGGCGGCGTCACGCTGTTGCGAGGCGTTTATCTGCGTTTGCGCTTCCGCAGGAATCCTGGCAGGTGCGCTTACCGCGCCCGGTCCGCTTGCCGCGTCGCTGGCAGGAGCGTCATTTTTCTTCCCGCACCCGCCAACCGCACAGCAGGAAACGGTGACAAGTGCGAGAAAAAGCGCGGCGTTTTTGCCGTAGGTGATACGCATTCGCTTAAACATATGCCTTTCAGAACGGGTCCGCAGGCGCCCATTCCATCCCTTGATCCACGCGGTTCCGCTGGTACACATCCTTGATGTAGATGTTTTTGTACCACTTGATAGAGCCTTTCGTCATTGCCTTTACATGGCCGTCTGCGAAAAGGCACGAGGCCGCGCCGCTGTGACGATAACGTACCGTGTGGCCCCCTTCCCAAGCGGTATTGGGTAGGTCGTTGTCACGGTTGTTGGTGTTGTTGATGGACACGTTGCTATTGTCCTTAGCGGAATCATACGTGCCATTCGTCATCACGCTGTCCGCCCACCACCATTGCAGGTTCATGAACGATTCGTAGCCCCAGTAGGCGCCATTACGTCCTTTTTCCGCAATGATGATCTTCTCGGCAGGCGAGTCAATAACGGTGATCGGCCATGCGTCGCGCGGCGTTGCGGCTGGGGCGGCAAAAACTTATCTTCGGCGTGCATCGACTTGCACCTTCGAGACCGTCATGACCGACATCACCCTGACGTCCCGCGCCGCGCGGCGCATCAACGAGATCATGGGCGGGGAAGCCCCGGGATCCATGCTCCGCATCAGCGTGAACGGCGGCGGCTGCTCCGGGTTCTCCTACGCCTTCGATATCGACCGCAACCGGACGAGCGACGACCTCGCGGTGGAACAGGACGGCGCCACCGTCG
>CAXUMS010000034.1:3617-33208 GCA_964252165.1 uncultured Armatimonadaceae bacterium | reverse complement strand
CATGTTCGTTTAAGCCTTTGTGGTTTCCGTTGAAAATGAACCTTGCTACCGGTGCGGCGCAAACCGCGCGACGCAAACGCGAAGGTTCTTAAAAATCGTGCGGGCGCTTGCGATACCACCTTGTGTAAATGGTGTAATTCGCGAACTCCCTGATGCCCATTGTCGGCAGGCGCGCGCCGTTCCTTGAGGGTTATCGCACGGAAAAACAAAAGCGTGGAAGAACAGGGCGTGGTTGATCGCCCTGTTCTTCCACGCTTTTGTTACGCGCCGACATGCGAATACGACAACGTGATTTCTTTCGCGGGAGCGGGAGTTGCGCTTACCGAATCAGCGTCGCTTTGCGCGAGGAGCGGCGCGATGTCCTGGGCGGGAACCGGGCGCGAGAACAAGTACCCTTGCGATAAACCGCACCCCTTCGCGCGCAGGAACGCGGCCTGCGCTTCGGTTTCCACGCCCTCGGCGATCACATGAAGGCGCAGGTTGTGGGCGAGGCCAATGATGCTTGTGGTGACGGCGGCGTTGTCGTCGCTACCCAGCACATCGGACACGAAGGCGCGGTCAATCTTCAGCGTGTCAATCGGCAAGCGGCGCAGTTGACTGAGCGACGAGTAGCCGGTTCCGAAATCATCGAGCGACAACGCGATTCCCTGATCGCGCAGTTTCTGCAACACCTCGATGGTTTGGTCGACGTTATCCATTGCGAGGCTTTCCGTCACCTCAAGTTCCAGAAAAGCGGGGTCAAGGCCCGAATCGCGGAGCGCGCTCGCCACGGTTTCCAGCAGGTTCCGTTCTCGGAATTGGCGCGCGGACAAATTCACCGCAACCCGGATCGGCGCGTAACCCGCATCCTGCCAGGCTTTGTTTTGACGGCACGCGGTTCGGAGAACCCACTCGCCAAGCGGCACGATAAAGCCGCAACGCTCCGCAATCGCGATGAAATCGCCGGGCGCAAGCAGACCGCGAACCGGATGGTTCCAGCGCACCAGCGCCTCGATTCCCATAATCTTGTTCGAGCCTAAATCCACCTGCGGCTGATAATGCAGCGTGAACTCCTCCCGCTCCAGCGCGGCCCCAAACTCGCTTTCCATAATCAAGCGCTCGCGCATTTGGGCGTTCATCTCGGGCGAGTAAAACTGGCACTGGTTTGTTACGCCCGCTTTTTGCGCTTGATCCACGGCGGCCTCGGCGTCGCGGAGCAGTCCGTCCGCGTCGCCGTCATCGCCCGGATACAGCGCGATACCGATAGACACCGTCACGCCAACCGGCTTGTTGTTTATCAGAAACGGCGCGCTGTTAACCGACGCCAGCAAACGTTGCGCCTGCGCCATTACCGCATCTATCGCGTAAATGTCCTCCGATGACTTCATCTCGGTTTGCAGAAGGGCGAATGTGTCCGCGCCGACCCGGGAAAAAACGTCGGTGTCGCGTACCAGCGACGCCCACCGGGCGGCTATCGCCTGCAAAAGCTTATCGCCTCCGTCGCGTCCGTAAAGGGCGTTGACGTTTTTCAACCCGTCCACATCCGCCGCGATCACCGCGAGCCAGCGACCTTCGCGCCGTGCGCCCGTAATCGCCTGCCCCAAACGGTCCTCGAACAGCGTTCGGTTGGGAAGCGCGGTAAGGGCGTCGTAATGCGAAAGGTGGACGATCATCGCGTCTATCTTTTCCACGGTATGCTGGGTATCCGCCATTAAAATGCCCGCATCATCTGTGAATTGGGTGGGCAAATCGGGCAATTCGCGCGTTTCTAAATAACGGCGCAAACTGCGGCTCGTGCGTCCGAGCGGGGCGAGCAGGCGACCAAGCGAGTACAGCGTCGCGCCGGTTCCGGCGAGTGTTGCGACAAGCGCGACCGTAAGGGCGCGCATGGTCGCCTCGGCGGATAGGGAATTCGCGATAATAAAATGCGCGAGCAGAGCGAGGAGCGGTATGTGCGTTCCCAGGAACGCGACCAGGATTATCTTTCCTATGTAGGAGCGAGGACCTTTGCCGCGCGCGGCGAAGGCGTAGAAACGTAAATCGTTCGGGGTCTGCAAGGGAAAAAAATCTTTCTAAAAAGGCGCGGCGCAAACGCGGCGTTTGGCGTTCATGGGCCGCGCCATCGGATTGGAGGCCGCATCGTTGCGGCTGTCCTCCTATGTATTAGATGCCATGTTTATGAAGCGAAAATAGATAGAATTTCGGTGAGTTAGGCGTAGAAAAACGTTCCTTTAACAAAGGCGAGTGCGCGATGCGGGGCGTGGGCGAAAATATGAAGGGCCGCTCTAAGCGCGCTGTCGGCTTTATCGCCACACGCTTTCGTTTCAGGTTTCGCTGTCGGCGCGGATTGCTTCGCTACCGCTCGCAAACGGCCACGGCGGGAGCGGCTCGCACCGTGCGCGCCACTCGCCGGGAATAGCGTCCGCGCCCGTATACGAGGCGACCACGCCGCCCGCAATCGCGCAGGTCGTGTCGCGGTCGCCCAGGCCGGACACGCTAAGCCATAACGCTTCTTCATAACTGTCCAAACGCTCGGCGGCGCAAAACAGCGCAAACGGAACCGTGTCCGGCGCGGAAACGCGGGAACCGTTGCCAAGCGCGGCGACCGCCAGGGCGACAGTCTTTCCGGGCGCAAGATCGCGGGCGCGCTCCAGGTTGTCGTGCGTCAGGCCGTGCGGGACATGGGCGAGAATGGCATCAAGGAACGCAGGACGGGTTGGGGGAGGCGCATCGTTAAACCGCAAACGGGCGGCGTACGCGGCGGCGACCGCAACCGCGACGGCCCCGGCGACGCCTTCCGGGTGCGCGTGCGTAATTTCCGCCGATGCGCCCGCCTCGCGCGCAACGGCGTCAAAATCGTCGGCGAAGTACGCCCCGAGGGGCGCGACCCGCATCGCCGCGCCATTGCCCCAGCTTCCCTGCCCGTCGAACAGCCACCGCGAGGCGGTGCGCCAGGAAACGCCCATCCGAATATTTGCGAGCAAGCCGTGCATCGCGGGACCGTAGCCGCGCGAGTTGTCGTAGCGGCGCGCCCAACTGCGGGCGAGCGCGTCCTGATCTAACAAACCGTTCCGCGTTCGCAGTTCGTCGTAGATAGACAGCGCCATCAATGTATCGTCCGTGTACGACCACGGCGCGGGTTGCAATACGCGGTCCACGGTAAAGCCTTGAACGATAGCCGGGTTGACAAAAAACGTTTCGCCGAACGCATCGCCGACCGCGAGACCATCAAGGGCCGTGCGCGCCCGCGCCAAACGGGAGGCGGGATTATTGTTCATTTTCAAAGATCACCGGGGATTAGAAAGAGCGCATGAGGCATGGCGAATTATAAACCGGCCTGCTTGGTAAATTCATCCAAACTCTCGAACGTAACCGCCAAGCAGTTGATCCGGTCTCCACGCGGGGAAACCGATTGCATTTTCTGCATGATCGTGTTCGGAGGATTTTCACATAATATACGAACCTTTACGTCGGCGAGCGTCGTTTGGGGATGCGCGCGGCGAAGGTCGTCGCTCATAGCGTAGGCCAGGTAGGTGGAAAATCTCTGGGGCAACAAGTTGAAGCGCTCGCCTTCCTCAGTGGTTTGTCCGTGGTCGAACAGCATCAAGTCAATGCCATTTGCGCGTCCGTCCAAAGCCTTGAATACGATGTCGAGTTTATTTGTTTCTTCGAGAGCCATATACTTTCGCCTCTTCCAATACATTAGCAAGATAAACGTGCTAGGCCAGCGTGCAGAACCCTTCGCGAGCGCCGAGCGTAGAATCTCCCGACGCGACAGTTCGCCCTACTGTACCTTGCCACTTCCGCGAAACACAGCGATGGTTTCAATCGGCCCAATGATTGCGGCATTAAACGCGGCAAGGTCCCGCGCCGGTATCCACAATTCCTGATGCCGCGATGCGCCCACGGTTTGGATGGGATACGCTTCAAGAAAATCCGCCCGCGCCGCGAACCGTAGCACGTAGCCGATGAAACCCGAAGCGCGGTCTTTCGTATTCCAGTCGCGCGCGATTTGCGCCGCGTAGTCTTTGTTCAGGACCGGGTAGAAAATAGGCTGTTCGGGCAGGCGCGGCGGAAACGCCCTGAAGCCGCTTTCCTCGATCAGTTCATACTCGCGCTGACCGACCGGACGGTAGAGCGTGATTGCTTGCGTTGCGGTTTCTTGTAACATTATGTTTATCGCTGTCGAAACAGGTCGTAAAGTCTTTCGGCGTTTCCTTTTCTACTCCCTGCCTTTATCCGGCGGCGGAGACAAAATCGAAAGAATCTGGTAGTCATTTAAGCCCGAACGACCCGTTGCCGATACAATAGACCAGAAATGCCGTTGTTCTTTCGACAGGAAATAGCGAACGCTGAAACGCCGCTCGCCCCGGAAGCGGTTCGGCGCGAGCTTGCGGAAAGGTGGCGGGGCGCGGCGACGCTCGAATACCAATCGCGGGCGGTGATGAACCACGCCGGAGAGTTTACCGTTCACGTTCGCATCCACGCGCGTTTGCGGCGACCTACCTACGCGCGCGTCGCGTTCCAAACAACGGAGATGCCCGAAGCCGCCCGTGTGCGCGTGTCAGATGGGCGGATGATTTTCGATCGGCAGGCGGGAAGCGTGGGGGAAACGGGGCGGACGATGCGCGAACAGTTGGAGCGAGGCGCGCCGGACTTTTTAACCCGCAATATCCCGCATCCGCTCGATGAAACCGCCTTTTTCCTGGACCAGTTTTTCGCCCCCGCCCCGTTCACGCCGCCCACAAATTGGGGAAGCGGCGCCCGCCCGGTTTGGACGGCGGCGCGCGTGTCGGCCAAAGCCGACGACGAAACGCAAAAACGTCGCCTCGACGCCGCAAGCGCGAGCAAGAACAACGACCGTCTGCGCCTGGTCGTGCAAAGCGGGTCGTCGCGCGACACGCTCACGCTCGATGCCACAAACTTCGCCCCGCTCGAACTGATCCGGGTCGGAGATCACGCGGGACGCACGCAGGAGTTGCTACGAGAAACGTTCGACGTGGTGCGTCTCGGCGTCAATTTGCCCGCGTCGTTGTTTACGTGGACCGACGATGACGAGCGCGGGATAGTGCGCTAAATCATGCGTGAAACCGTTTCCGGCATCAAGCACCCCGCCTTTCGCGATGCGGTCGCGCTCACCCGCGCGGGCGGGCGTGAGGCCACCGGTCGGTATCTGGTCGAGGATAAAAATCTCGTCCGGCAAGCCCTTGCGCCCCATTCGCCGTCGCCGGTCTACGCCGTGTTCGCGGAAACGGGCGAGGCGCACGAGTGGGAGGAGGCATGCGGGGCGCGCCATATTCCGCTGTACCTGCTCGGCGCGGGCCTGCTGAACAAACTCCTCGGAACCGGCTACAACACGGCTATCGCCGCGGTCGCCGTGGTCGGGCGGCGCGACATCACAATAGACGAGGTTCTCCGGTCGCGCCCAGACGCACTGATACTCGCGGGCGAGCGCATTCAGGACCCGCGCAATGTGGGCGTCCTCCTCCGAACCGCCGAAGCGTCCGGGTGCGCCGCTCTGCTCCTTTCCGCTGACAGCGCCGAGCCGTATTCCCGGCAGGCGATGCGCTCCACGACTGGCTCGCTGTTGCGCCTGCCAGTGGCGCTGGTTCCGGACCTGCCCGCAACGCTCGCGCGCCTGCGGGACGCGCACGGCGTCACGGTTGCGGCGACAAGCGGTCAAGCCCCGCATCTCGCGTATCAAACCAACCTTTCCGTTCGCCCGCTTGTTCTTCTAATGGGCAATGAACAAGACGGCGTTTCGGCCCGCGCCGTGGAAGCGTCGAGCGTTTCCGTTCGCCTACCAATGCCAAGCGGGGGAGCGGACTCGCTCAATGTCACGGTCGCGGCCGGCGCGCTTCTTTACGAGGCGGTGCGGCAAAAAGGCGACTGGTAGACCAAAACGCCCCGGTCAAAAAATAGTTTGCGTTTGTTAAGATCGGGATAATACTTTCGGCGCGAACATGGCAGAACTTGAGTGGTCATAACTTAAAAACTTGACAAGGCAGGATCCGTCGCTATGTCGCTTACTTCAAAAAACAACGCCGCTCCCATTCCGGCTTTACGCTAATCGAAATTATGATTGTGGTTCTTATCATCGGTATTTTGCTGGGAATTGCGGTCCCGAAATTTATCAAGGCCCGAGAGTCCTCGCACGCCCTCTCCTGCGTCGCGAACCTCAAGCAAATTGACTCGGGCAAAGAACAATACGCGATGGATCAAAAGCTCAGCGGTTCCGCCGCAATCGCCATGAGCAACCTGGTCGGCGCGGCAAACTATATCAAGTCCACCCCGGCTTGCCCATCCGCCGGAACCTACACGGTGAACGCGCTCGGGGTCAACCCGACCTGCTCCGTCAGCGCAACCTCCCCCAACAACCCGCACATCTTACCTTACCAACAAAGATAAACAAACGACTAAGGTAAGGACTTGAGTTTTTATGGCTGCCAGTTATGTTGTGGACACCACGCAAAGTTCGCACGCTTGCTTGCGTCCGGTCGCTATTGGGACGGTGCAACTTAAGGATGCGTTTATCGAGCCGATAACGGCGGAAACGTCGAGCGCGCCGTTCACGCTGTGTTTGCGCGTCCCCGCCTGGGCGGAGAACGCCGTTGTCACGGTGAATAAGGGCGCGGCGCAAAAAGCGGAGGCGGGCAAACCGTTCGCCTCGCGCTTCCCTTGCCCCTCCGTCAGGTGGTCGCGCACCCGTATGTCGGTGATGCGAACGGGCGGGTCTCCGTGTTTCGCGGCCCGCTCCTGTACTGCGCGGAGGCCGTGGATAACGGGGAGACGGATGTTCGCGACATCGCTCTTCCCGCAGATGCGGAATTTCTCCCGGTTCCGCACCCGGATTTGCCAAAAGTCACCGCGTTGTCCGGCGCCGCTTCGGTTGTCGCGCCCGCCTCGGATAGTTTATACGGTTTGCGCGCAAGCGTACCGCCCGCGACGGAAATGGCGGACATAACGCTGGTTCCCTACTACGCGTGGGCGAACCGCGCGCCGGGCGCAATGCGCGTTTGGCTTCGCCAAATCAACGACTCCGCCGCTTAACCGCACAGAGGCCGAACAAACAGCGCGAACGCCCGCCACTACCGGGCGAGCGTTTGCTCGCGCAACCAACCGGGCCGATTTGTGGTAATGCCATCCACGCCTGCCGCTATCAAGCGGCGGGCGTCGTGGTCTAAATCCACCGTCCAAACATACAGGCTTAAATCCGCGTCCTTCACCTCCTGTGCAAACGCGGCGTTTATCGGGCCATTGTGGCTCAGGTTGACGCCGTCAAACCCGGCGGTTTTAGCGGTGCGTATCAGGTCGGTTGCGGTTGGTAGAAGCGCGCCGGGTTCGCTGTCCTGATGAAAACCGCTTAGCAGATAAGCGGTAACGTGGGGCAGGGCTTTCTTGATTTCTCCAAGTGTGGCCTGCGAAAACGCAATAACCGCAACGCTGTTTGCGTGGCGCGCTAAGGCTTGTTCGAGCGGCGGGATAATCTCCGGCCCGCATTTCACCTCGATAAAAAGCCGCTTCCCGGCGGGAACCGTTTCGAGAACCTCGCCCAGCGTGGGAATACGCTCTCCCCTAAAGCGCGCGTCCTTCCACGCGCCTGCGTCCAGCCGCCGCAACTCGTCGAGCGTTTGGTCCGCCACGAATCGCTCCAAGCCTGCCGTGCGCCCTGTAGTTTCGTCGTGGTGCAGAACGATAAAGCCGTCCCGGGATAAGCGAATGTCAATCTCCACGGCGTCGGCGTTTTGCTCCCACGCGAGTTGCACCGCCGCAAGCGTATTCTCTGGGGCATCCTCAGACGCCCCGCGATGCGCGATAATCTCCACCATTAGGCTTCCTACTCTTTAGCGGCTTGTCAGCGGCGCGGCGAAGCGGTAAACGCCGGATTGCACCTCGTACACCGCAAAGCCGGGTTCGGCTCGCACAAACGCGACGCCCGGGCGGGTTTCCGCCCGTTCTCCGCTTTCGGTCACATCGGACGCGTTTCCTGCCGGGACCCACACGGTCGCGGTCGAATTGACGGGAACCGTAATATCGTAGGTAAGTTGTCCGTTCTCTTTTTTCCACGCGCTCCTGATTTTGCCGTAGGGCGAGGCGAGTTCCGCCCGCGCAAAGGAAAGCGATCCGCCCGGTTGGGGACGCAAAAGAATATGCTTGTAACCGGGCTGGTTCGGGTCGGTGTCAATGCCCACGACATCCTGGTACAGCCATTGCCCGACCGAGCCGAGCGAGTAATGGTTGAACGAGTTCATGCCCGGGTCTTGAAATCCTTTATCCGCCGTCCACCCGTCCCAGCGCTCCCATATCGTGGTCGCGCCCTGACGAATCGAGTAGCCCCACGACGGGAACGTGTCGTTGAGCAATAACTTATAGGCGACATCGTTGTAGCCGTTCGCGGTTAAGACCGGACACAAATAGCCGACCCCGACAAAGCCGGTCGAAAGATGTCCGTTCTTGGACGCAATATTGTCCGCCAAACGCCGCGCGGCGAGCGGACGAACGTTTTCCGGCAACAGATCGAACCGAAGCGCGAGGACATACGCGGTTTGCGTGTCGCCCTTGATCTTGCCGCCCCCGGTGACATACGCCTTGTTGAACGCGTCCTTTATCCGCGCAAACAAATCGTCGTACTTTTGGGCCTCGTCCGATTTATGGAGCGCGCGCGCCATGCGCGCCATCAGTTGGGCGTCGTAGGCGTAGTACGCGGTCGCGAGAACGTCTTTGGGCGTGTCCGCGTTGATGGACAGCCAGTCGCCGAAGTCGTTGTTGCGGCGGCGGTTCCACAAACCATCCGGGTTCGCCGATGTGATGTAGTTCATCCAGCGCGTCATCGCGGCCCAGCGGTTTTGCAAAACGCGCTTGTCGCCGTACGCCTGGTACACGGTCCACGGAACAATCACGCCCGCATCGCCCCACGCAGGCGCGCCATCCGCCTGGTCTACCTGACGCGGCGCGACATCGGAAAAACCGCCGTCCGCGGATTGCGCATCTTCCACGTCCTGTAGCCATTTGCCATAAAAAGCCGCCATATCCCGGTTGTATGTCGCCGTGCGCGCGAAGATCTGGGCATCGCCCATCCAGCCCAAACGCTCATCGCGCTGGGGGCAGTCGGTCGGAACGCTGACGAAATTGCCGCGTTGCCCCCAAACGATGTTACTTTGCAAACGGTTCACCAAAAGGTCCGAGCAAAAGAACGTTCCGGCTTGCGGCAGGTCCGAGCCAATCACACAGCCCGTGATTGCGTCCGGCAAAACGCTACTGCCAGACGGCAGGCCCGTCACCTCGACATAGCGGAAGCCGTGGAACGTGAAGCGCGGCTCCCACGTTTCCACGCCTGCGCCGCCCCGGCAAATATACGTGTCGGTCGCGCGGGCCGCGCGCAGGTTGGTCGTATACAGCGTTCCATCCGGGTTCAGCATCTCGCCAAAGCGCAGTTGAACACGCGTCCCCGGCTCCGCTCCTTGTATTTTTAGCCGCGCCCAGCCGACCATATTTTGACCTAAATCGTAAAGCGAAACGCCGGACGTCGGTTTTGTCACGCGCAGGGGACGCAGGTATTGCGTCACTCGAACGGGCGGCTCCTGCATCGCGACAAGCGCGATTGGGCCGGACGCCGCGCGGTCCAGCGCGCCGTAAACGGCGCGGCGGATAACGAGCGGGCCGGATTCTTCGCCGGGCGCGGGAATTTGGAGAAGTTTGTCTTCCTTTACGGTTTGCGAATGGGGCGCGCCATTTATTGTGTACTCGACGCGCAACTGCTTGGGCGTGTTGTAGATAGGGTCGCCGCCCGCGAGCGCATTGGTTGCGACCACGTTTACGGCGTTGTTCGTGATGCGCGCCCGAAGTCGAGCGGTAATATCCGTTAGCCCGGTGGGTTCGTCGGTTCCATCGTTGGGCCGGGTTGTGACGGCTTGCCAGTTGGCATCGCTAAAACCGGGTTTGTCCCAGCCCGCTTGTTCGCGGCGCGCATCGTATGTTTCGCCCATCAGCATATCGGAGGAGCGGATCGGCCCCGCCACGCTCCCGCGCCACGCTTTATCGGTCGTAATCGTTTCACGTCCGCCGTCGGCGTACTCAATCGCCAAATGGGCGAGAAGCGACGGGTGCGTCCCGTAGTGGTCACGCTGACGCCCGAACCCGACATAGCCGCTGTACCACCCGTCGCCGAGGAGCGCGCCGATAGCGTTCGCGCCCATATAGAGGCGATTTGTCACATCATGCGTCTCGTACGAGATGCGCTTCCGATAATCCGTCCAGCCCGGCGACAACACCGCATCGCCGATCCGCGCGCCGTTGATCCGCATCTCGTAAACGCCGCGCGAGGTCACATAAAGCGTCGCCCGCTTGATAGGTTTTGCAAGCGTGAAGGACCGGCGCACCAGCGGTGACGGCGGCAAAACGACCGCGTTTTTCGCCCCGTCGCGGGGCGGCATGGCGACGCTGATCCACTGCGCGCCCTTCCAGTCGGCGGGACGAAGCAGGCCCATCTGCCACCGCGCCGGGGCGCTGTACGACGAAGGGGCGCCGTCCCGGTCCCAAACGCGCACCGTCCACCAAACCCGTAGCCCCGAGCCGAGCGGGCGTCCCGCATACTCGACCTGCGTGGACGCATCGGACGCGACCTTGCCACTATCCCATAGATCGCCGCGCCTCG
Organism: uncultured Armatimonadaceae bacterium; assembly: GCA_964252165.1. GTDB lineage: Bacteria > Armatimonadota > Armatimonadia > Armatimonadales > Armatimonadaceae > CAXUMS01. The sequence continues at coordinate 22,575 of CAXUMS010000034.1, read as the reverse complement.
CTTTCAGCGCCGCCGCGCTGTTCGCGACGAGTATCTGATAGGCGGTTTGCCGCTGACCGCGCGCGCCGGAAACGGATTGCCATTCGAGGCGCGGGCGGGCGTCGTCAATACCGAGCGGGTTTTCGCGGTACTCGCACCGCAGGCGCCCCACCAAAAGCCCTTGTTCAGGAGCGGCCTGCGCCGAAGTCGTCCCGAAGAAAGCGGCGACGATAGTTGTCGCCCACAGTGTCAAGCGAAAGGGGATGGTTTTCATAGATTATTGAAGTTATCTTACCCGGCGCAAAGGAGGGGGCGGGGAGGAGCGGCTCCCTGCCCCAAAACAAGGGGGATTCGCTATTGGGGGTTGGGGGCCGCTCCTCCTCAAGCCAACCGGAAAAACGCCGCGCATCGGGTACACCAAGAAGGAGAGGCGACAAGCAACCGCCGCCGCGTCCATCTCCCTTGATTTTCCCTGTTAGCCCGTTTGTTTCAAAGGAACGACGATACATGACGCCTTCCCCTTCTTCCTCCGACACCACGCCGGACACGCTGTCCCCCGACGAACTCGAAAAGATGCACGCCTACTGGCGCGCCGCGAACTATTTATCAGTCGGTCAGATATACCTTTTGGACAACCCGCTTCTGCGCGAGCCGCTCCTGCGCGAGCATATCAAGCCGCGCCTGCTCGGTCATTGGGGAACCACGCCCGGCCTGAACTTCATCTATGTTCACATGAACCGGGCGATCAAAAAGTACGATCTGAACGCGTTCTATGTCGCCGGACCCGGCCACGGCGGGCCGGGGATTGTCGCGAACACGTATTTGGAGGGGACGTACAGCGAGGTTTACCCCGATGTTTCGCGCGACGAAGAGGGGATGCAGCGGCTGTTCAAGCAGTTTTCGTTTCCGGGCGGTATCCCGTCCCATGTCGCGCCGGAAACGCCCGGCTCGATCCACGAGGGCGGGGAGTTAGGCTATTCCCTGTCCCACGCGCACGGGGCGGTCTTCGACAACCCGGATTTGCTCGCCTGTTGCGTGATTGGCGACGGCGAAGCGGAAACCGGCCCGCTCGCCGCGTCGTGGCATTCGAACAAGTTTTTGAACCCGGCTTTGGATGGGGCCGTTTTGCCCATTCTGCACCTGAACGGCTACAAGATCGCGAACCCCACCATTCTCGCGCGCATCCCGCAGGACGAGTTGGAAAGCCTTCTGCTCGGCTACGGCTATAACCCGTATTTTGTCGAGGGCCACGACCCCGCCTTGATGCACCAGAAGATGGCGCAAACGCTGGACATGGTGATCGAGGAAATTCGAGCCATCCAAAGCGCGGCCCGCGCCCAAACCGGAAGCGGGGCGGACGCCGCGCGTCCCAAATGGCCGATGATCGTATTGCGCTCGCCCAAAGGCTGGACCGGCCCGCCCGAAATTGACGGCAAGAAAACCGAAGGCTCGTGGCGCTCGCATCAGGTGCCGCTCGGCGACATGAAAACCCTCGCCCACCAGCAGAGCCTGGAAGCGTGGATGCGCTCGTATAAGCCCGAGGAGCTATTCGACCAGACCGGCGCCCTCATCCCGGAACTTGCGGCCCTCGCGCCCACGGGCGAGCGTCGTATGGGCGCGAACCCGCACACCAACGGCGGCGCGATCCTGCGCGATCTGCGAATGCCGGACTTCCGCGACTACGCCGTGGACGTGCCATCGCCGGGCGTCGTCACCGCCGAGGCGACGCGGGTCGCCGGTAAGTTTCTGCGCGACATTATGAAGCGCAACGAGGTGAGCCGCAACTTCCGCGTTTTCAGCCCCGATGAGAACAACTCCAACCGTTTGGACGCCCTGCTCGATGTGACCGAACGAACCTGGCTTGCGGAACACGTCGCCGATGACGACCATCTCGCCCCGAATGGGCGCGTGATGGAGATTTTGAGCGAGCATACGTGCCAGGGCTGGCTCGAAGGCTACCTGCTTACGGGGCGGCACGGCTTTTTCTCGTGCTACGAGGCGTTCATCCATCTCGTAGATTCGATGTTCAACCAGCACGCCAAATGGCTCTCGACCACGCGGCATATCGAGTGGCGCCGTCCTATCGCGTCGCTGAACTATTTGCTCACGTCGCACGTTTGGCGTCAGGACCACAACGGTTTTTCCCATCAGGACCCCGGCTTTATTGACCATGTCATCAACAAAAAAGCCGATGTCGTGCGCGTGTATCTGCCCCCGGACGCGAACACGTTGCTCTCCGTCACCGATCACTGCTTGCGGTCACGGCATTATGTCAATGTTATTATCGCGGGCAAGCAGCCCGCCCTCCAGTACCTTTCGATGGAGGAGGCGGAAAAACACTGCACGATGGGCATTGGCATGTGGGACTGGGCCAGCACGGACAACGGCGGTGAGCCGGATGTGGTACTCGCGTGCGCCGGGGACACGCCCACTATGGAGGCCCTTGCCGCCGCCGACCTCCTGCGCCAGTTCTTCCCCGACCTTAAACTGCGCTTCATCAATGTCGTGGATCTGATGTCGCTACAAAGCGAAACCGAACACCCGCACGGTCTGCGTGACCGCGACTTCGACGACCTGTTCACGCGCGATAAGCCCGTTATCTTCGCGTTCCACGGCTACCCGACGTTAATTCACCGCCTGACGTACCGCCGCACAAACCACGCGAACTTCCACGTCCGAGGCTACAAGGAAGAAGGCACGACGACCACGCCGTTCGATATGGTCGTCATCAACGACATGGATCGCTTCCATCTGGTCCGCGATGTGATCGAACGCGTCCCTAAGTGCGGGGCGGCGGCGGCGTCGGTGAAGCAACTGATGGTCCGAAAGCGGATTGAGCATAAACGCTATGTCGAGCGGTTCGGCGAGGATATGCCCGAAATCCGCGATTGGAAATGGGGCCAAACCCTGAACCCGCCCGCGCCAACCCCGCCGGTCCCGCTGACGTCGCCGGAAGTCGCGCAGTAAAAAAACAAGACGTTCACCTCCGCCGCGCGGCACGCGGCGGAGGATCACACACCTGCACATTGGCGACAAAACGCCCTTCTTGACTTTCAATACAACGTCTTCTCCTTTGCGCCCCGGCTTCCTCCTGCGCTTTAATTCCTGGCAAACGGCTCAGTTTACTTAAAAACTTGATCAATGGCGCGCGGTCTGGTACGATCCCGATCACTTAAATCGGGATTTCCGCTTTCCAGCCTGCGCTTACTATGCCAACTCCGCCTATTGATTTGCCTTTTGTCCACGATAACGAGATCCAGCGTTTGGTTGCGGACACGATTGCGCCCGCCCGAACGGAGGGTCGCGATGCGCCCAACCGGGAGCCGCTACCGTCGCCGTGGTTTGCGGATGAGGCGCGCGGCGTGCGGCTGTACCACGGCGATTCTATGGAACTTTTGACGCGAATGCGCCCCGCATCCATTGATATGGTCTTCGCCGATCCGCCATACTTCCTGTCCGGCGACGGGATCACCTGTCAGGCCGGGCGCATGGTCAGTGTGAACAAGGGGATTTGGGATCGCCCCAAGACGTTCGAGGCTATTCACGAATTCAACAAGGAATGGCTCCGGGCCTGCCACGATCTGCTCAAGCCCAACGGAACCATCTGGGTGTCCGGCACGATGCACAATATTTACAGCGTCGGGTTTGCGATGCAAACGCTGGGCTACAAAGTTCTGAACGACATCGCGTGGCACAAAACCAACCCGCCGCCGCACCTCGCCTGCCGGTACTTCACGCACGCGCACGAAACGATTTTATGGGCGCGTAAAAGTCCGTCCGCGCGGCATCGTTTCAACTACGCCGAAATGAAGGCCGACAACAACAACAAGCAAATGCAAAGCGTGTGGAAGATGGGCGCCCCAACGACGCCGGAAAAGCGACACGGCAAGCATCCCACGCAAAAGCCCGAAGCGCTTTTAGACCGAATTATCCGCGCCTCATCGAACCAGGGCGATTTGATTTTGGACCCATTCAACGGCGGCGGCACGACGGGCGTGGTCGCCGCACGACTTGGTCGCCGCTTTGTCGGCATCGAACTTGACGAGGAGTTTTTACAATTGACCAAGCGAAGGATCACCGATGAACTGTCCGCCCGCTCCTTATTTTCCGCCACAGATAATGTAGACGTTAGTAGGTGTACAAATGACGGGGGGGGTAAATGGCATCTCTCTCCTTCTACGAATCTCGCTATGGGATTACGAGTGAGCAAGCGGCGTTCTCACGGTTTACTACGTCGTTGCAAAATTACTACGACGCCACCTTCTACGTGGATTGGAACAAAGTTCACGCCAACGTCGCTCGGTACCGACGCGAGTTGCTTTTGCTTAGTTCCATTTGCGATGCGCCCGATAAAGAGCGTGCGGCGCACGAGTTGCTGAGAGACTTTCCGCAAGTCCTCCCCGCCCTGCCGCTCCTGATGGGGTGCCGCGGAATGAGTCTGGAAATGGTTGACAGCGCCGCCGAAGCTCGCGTGTCTTCGTATAGTTTCAAGGCTCCGCCCATTGGCGCCCGGTTAAGCGAAGCGGAGACGGATTGTTACGTTGGTTTCCTGCTCCGCTCCGGTTTGCTCGATTTGCTTTCCCGTATTCGGTTTGCGCCGGATTACGTCACCGGCGTTGAGGTCGGCATGGACACTAATGCACGCAAGAATCGGGGCGGCAAATGCGGCGTTGCCGCGCTCGCGCCTTTTGTCGAACAGGCCGAAGCCCGCATTCCCGGCTTGCGCGTTCAAAGCGAAGCGACCTATGGGTTTCTCACCAAATTAGGTTGCCGCTTACCCGCGAACTACGAAGATATTCGCTGGGATTGGGCGTTTTGGCATGATAGCGAGAATGGCCTGGAAGGGCGACGTTTTGTTGTTTCCGAAGTAAATCACTACGGCGGAACCGGCTCTAAGCCTCCCGCTATAGCGCGCGAGTATACGGGGCGACAAACCGAAATGGATGCGGCGGGGGTAGGATTTATATGGGTGACGGATGGCGCGGGCTGGGCCAAGATGAGGAACCCGCTTCTTGAAGCGTTTACCAAAATCCGTTATATGGTTAGTATAGGGCTTGCCGCTGACGGGCTTTTAGAATGGGCTTTGCGCGACCTTCTGAACATTCCCGCTTCGGAAAATCCCGTCGGCGCACAGCCCACCTTGCAAAAAGCCGCGTAACCCCGTAAGCGGGTAAACCGTTCCTTAAACAACCCCCTGTAAGTTCGGGGTAAAGGAGCGCGTAGAACCGTGCGATTAGGGGACGACCTGAAAAATCCGAAGTGGATGTACCTTAAAGCCGCGTTGTTTCTGGTCGCCGGAACCGCTTGCGCCGCAGGTATTTTTGCCCAATCGCCGACCGCGCGAACGGCTTTTCTGCTCGCCATCGGCATTTGGTCGTTCTGCCGATTGTACTATTTTATGTTCTACGTCGTAGAAAAGTACGCCGACCCCGCGTTCAAGTTCGCGGGAATTGGCCCGTTCCTGATGTATTTGTTTCGCCGCCGTCGCGGTTCCTGAAAAGGGGTTTAGGGAACCGCGACGGCGTAAGGCTCAGGGGCTTGTCCTGTTGCGCCGTTTTCAAAACCGCCCAGTACGCGGGCTTGGGCTTGAACTGCCGGTCGAAGAGCAGGAGATAATCCGTGCGTCCCTGAACCGGAAAATTGTTGAACCACGAATCCCCATCATCAAGGCCCCAAATTGTGACGCGCCCGATGCTTTTCTTGTGCCGCAGGAACATCTCGAACGCCTGCCGGTAGCGCTCCGCGTGCTTTTGCGCCACCGCATCGGGCAGACCTTCCGTGTACGGGTTAACAATCGCTTTGGCGGCGGGGTCCATCACTTCCTTGACGGAAACGTCGGCCCCCTGATACTTGGTCGGCAGAACGCCGGTATCCAATTCCGTGATCATGATTTTGAGGCCCAGCGCGCTTCAAACTCCTTAATGCCCGCTTCCACCTCGGCGAAATCGGGATCGTCCATGCGCCAATGGCACTGAATGCCCACCGCGTTGATCGGGACACCCTTCGCGATCAACGACTTCAACAGGCGCTCCGCTTTGGCGCGTTTGTAGTTGCGCTCGATATTATAATCGTTATAGATCAGAACGGCGTTTGGGTCCGCCTCGTGCGCGGCGCGGAACGCCTGCTCGATGTAATCCGGCCCAATCGCCGCAAGCCACGGCGTTTGTCGCAGGTCTTCGTTTGGGGAGTCGCTCAGGGCTTCGTTGACCACGTCCCACTGCTTGATGCGCTCTTTATAGTGACCGACCACGGTTGCGATGTGCTTTCGCATTCGCGCAAGGGCCAACTCGCGCGACGGCGGCTTGCCGTCCGGCCCGATAAAGAACCATTTAGGCGTTTGCGAGTGCCACACCAGAACATGACCAATGGCGACCGCGCCCGATTCTTTGGTGATTTCGAGCAAGCGGTCACCCTGCTCGAATGTGAACTTGCCTTCTTCCGGTTGGGTGAAGTCCGGCTTCAGGCTGTTCCCCGATGTGATCGCGCTGAAATGCGTTTGCGCGAGCTTGACGCGCGCGGGGTCTTTGCCTTGAAGCGCGGGATAGTTTAAAGCCGACCCGATCAGAAACTTGCCCTTGAAGGCGTTTTTAAGAGGCGTTATCTTCTCGGGCATTGGTTTTCCTTTTTGCGCCGGAACAAGCGGTGCGGACGCGGTTGCAGGCGCATCGGCGGAAACATTCTTGCACGCCGACGACATGCACAACCCCGTCGCAGTCGCCAGGCAGAAGGTCGCCGCGAAAGGACGAAGGAAGCGTTTTCTTGGCGCGCGCGGCGCGGCGTAGCCCCGTCGCCGTTCACGCGACAATGCGTTGACGGGTTCTTCATTCCTTAATTGTACCTATCTGGTTCGGAGGGCGGAACGCGGTTCTTGGTTGTTGGTTAAGAGGCCCCCCAACCCCCAATAATGGGGGGACAAGAACAATGCCATTCGTCAAAGGTCGCACTGCTGGGCCGCAAGGTAAAAGCGTCTCCATTTGATCTTTCTTGTCCCCCCCTTATTGGGGGTTAGGGGGCCTCCGGTCCGGTCAACCGGAGGCGCTTTCCAAAAAGGGTACTCTTCTTAACGGGAGCGTACTGACAGATTTAGCGGACATTGTAAAAAAATGAACAACAGTTCCTTTAGTGTGGAACGCTCAAGTAATTTCATTGTTATAATAGGTGAAGCGAAGCGCGGAACACACCGCGCGGGGAAGGACGAGGCGACGCGATCATGGCTTGGCGAGATTACCGCGATCTGATGCGGCAAATGGAGTACGATATGCAGCGGTTTAGCGAGGACGCGCTGATGACCTTTCTGGACGCGCCGGGCGGATTGAATCGGTTTTGGCAACCTGCCGCCGATGTGCATGAAACCGATGCGGGAATGGTTATCAAGGTCGAACTCGCGGGCGTCACGACCGATCACGTCGCCGCGACATTGTCCGGTGACGGGCGGCGGCTTCTGGTATCGGGCGTAAGGGCGGAACAGCACGACGAGCGCGTTCTGCGAACCGGCTGTCACCAGTTGGAGGTGTACTTCGGGCCGTTCGAGCGCACGTTTATTATTCCCGACGAGCTTAATATAGATCGCGACGCGATTACCGCAACGCTGAAAGACGGCTTTTTGACGATCACGCTTCCCACGCGGGTTGCGCCGCCCCGAACCACGCGCAACATTCCTATCGCCGTGGAAGATTAGCAAGCGATTGAGCGGTTGGAGAGTTTAAGGAGATGATTTAGGGGCCTTTAATTGGTACTGGCCCGTTGTTCAGGAAGGCGACACGACACACTTTATTATGGATAACCAAAACGAATTGAACGCTACCGATGCGCCGGTCTCGGAGGAAACCGAGAACAAGAACGGCGCGACGGCGGACGAGAATATATTTGACAAGATCGCGGGCGATGACAACAACACGCCCGCCGTCCCGGACGAACTGAACTTACTGCCGCTTCGCGATGCAGTTCTGTTTCCCTTGTTTGTGGCCCCGATCATGGTCGGGCGCGAGCAGTTTGTGAAACTGGTCGAGGATTCCGTGGTCGGCGGCAACCGCATTATCGGCATGGTCAGCCAGCGCGACCCGTCCGACGAAAACCCCGGACCCGGCGAAATCTACCCGACCGGCGTTGCGGTCGCCATTCGCCTGATGGGCAAGGGGCCGGACGGCACCCGCCTGATCGTTCAGGGCATTCAGCGATTTCAGATCCTGCAGGTGTTGCAAACCGAGCCGTATATCCGCGCTAAGGTCAAATTGATCGACGAAGCGGCGCAAGTCGGCGCGGACGACGCTATCGAGATCGAGGCGCTCAAGCGGCGCTTGACCGATCTGTTCGGAAAGGTGGTGGACCTGACGCCGGATATGCCGGACGAGATCAAAAAGATCAGCGAGATCGACGAAGCGCACACGATGACCGACCTGATGGCGGCCCATCTCGGGCGTTTGTCCACCGAGGACAAGATGCAGGTTCTGGAAACCCTGCCGCTCAAGGAGCGTATGGCGAAGCTAATCGCCCTGCTCACCCGCGAAGCGCAGGTTTTGGAACTCGGCGCGTCGTTGCAGAATCAGGTCGCGGGCGAGATGAGCAAGGCCCAGCGCGATTACTTCCTGCGCGAGCAGATGAAGGCGATCCAAAAGGAGCTGGGCGAGGGCGACGAGAGAGGGCAGGACATCGAGGAGTTGCGCGCCAAGCTCGACGCCGCCGATCTGCCCGAGGAGCCGAAAAAAGACGCCGAGCGGGAACTCGACCGCCTTCAGCGCATGTCACCGGGCGCGCCCGAGTACTCGGTCGCCCGAACGTACGTGGATTTGATGGCGAGCCTGCCGTGGAACCAAGCATCCGACGACAACCTGGATATTGTCGAGGTGAAGCGGATTCTGGACGAGGACCATTATGGGCTGGAAAAGGTCAAGGACCGGATTATCGAGTACCTGTCGGTTCGCAAGTTCAAAAAAGAAGGCACGACCCGACAGCCGATTCTGTGCCTGGTCGGACCGCCCGGCGTGGGCAAAACCAGTTTGGGGCGGTCGGTCGCCCGCGCGCTGGGCAAGAAGTTCCTGCGAATTTCGCTGGGCGGCGTCCGCGATGAGGCCGAGATCCGGGGTCACCGGCGCACGTATATCGGTGCGATGCCCGGTCAGATCATCCAGGGCTTGAAGCGCGTGGAGGTGAACAACCCGCTCTTTATTCTGGACGAGATTGACAAGGTCAGCGCGGATTTCCGGGGCGACCCGTCGTCGGCTTTGCTTGAGGTTTTGGACCCCGAGCAGAACAGCGCGTTCCGCGACCATTATCTGGATTCGCCGTTCGACCTGTCGCGCGTTTTGTTTATGACAACCGCGAACCAGTTGGACACGATTCAAGGGCCGCTCCGCGACCGTATGGAAATCGTAGATATCGCGGGCTATACCGAGGAAGAAAAAACCGAGATCGCGCGGCGGCATCTGGCCCCCAAACAGATCGAGGAGCATGGACTGGACGCGGAAAAGGTGCGGTTCACGACCGACGGCTTGCGAGCCATCGTGAGAGGCTACACCCGTGAGGCGGGCGTTCGTTCTCTGGAGCGCGAGATCGCCGCCGTGTGCCGCAAGGTAACCCGGGCGTTCGCCGAGGAAACGCTGAGCGACATTACGATTGACGCCAAAACGGTCATGTCGTACCTGGGCGCGCCGCGCTTCGAGTACGAGGAAATCGAGGAACGGGCGGGCGAGCCGGGCGTGGTGACGGGTCTGGTCTGGACGCCGGTCGGCGGCGACGTGATCTTTATCGAGGCGCAGAAGATGGAAGGCTCCAAAAATCTGCAATTGACGGGGCAGCTGGGCAATGTTATGCAGGAGTCGGCGCGAACCGCCCTGTCCTATGTGCGCGCCCATGCCGCCGACTTCGGGATTGACCCGAAGTTCTGGAACGAGACGGAAATCCATGTCCACGTTCCCGCAGGCGCGATCCCGAAAGACGGGCCATCGGCAGGCGTGACAATGGCGACCGCGATGGTGTCGCTACTCACGGGGCGGCCCGTGAAGCCCGCCCTTGCGATGACAGGCGAGATAACGCTGACGGGCAAAGCGCTTCCGGTCGGCGGCATCAAGGAAAAGGTGCTTGCCGCCAAGCGCGCGGGCATCAAAACCCTGATTCTGCCCGAACGGAACCGCAAGGACTTGGAAGAGGACATTCCCGCCGAGTTGCGGGAGGGTTTGACCTTCCACTTCGCCAAAACGGTTCAGGACGTGCTGGACAATGCGCTCGAGGCCCCGCAAAAGCCAAAGCGCATCAAGGTAACGGACAAGAACAACGAGAAGGGCGCATCGAACCAGGCGCAGATGGCGATAGACGCGCCGCTTCCCGAGTCCCTCCCGCAACCGACCGCCCCGCCCGCAACGGCGTAGCGGACGCGGTAACGGAAAAAACGCCCCGCGCAAAGTGCGCGGGGCGTTTTTTGTTGCGATCTGATATTACTCGAAGTGGAGCATTCGGGCGAGGCCGGTGGAGCGAAGAACCATCATAATCGGCTCGGATGGGGCGCGTAGCGCAATGCGCGCCCCGGCGCGTTTGGCTTGAAGATCAAGGGCGTACATACACTGCGCGCTTGCGGGCGTGAGCAGAACCGCATCCGACAGGTCAACGACCAGATTGCGCTCTCCCTTTCGCAGCAACATCTCGATTTGCGTTCGGGCGGCATGGATGGCATCGGCGTCAATATGACCACGCATAAACACTACCGGCGGAATATTGACATTAATTGGAGCGTTTGGAGCGGGCGGCGGAACCGGAAGGAGCCGCGGAGTTTTCGCGTTTCCCGCGGGCAAGCGTAGCGGAATATAGGCGTCATCCGAAAGCGCATCGCGGGCGTCGTTGATTTCGCTTGCGATAGTAACCGCGTCGGCGACCGTGGTGCGGCCTTCGCCCGTGTCCGCGAGGCGCCCGGAAACGACTAGGGCGAGCAGGGCGTCCACGACTTGATCGTCCCATTGATGGCCCGCGCCCCGGTGAAGAATTTCCAGAACGCGGCGCCGGGTAATCTCGGAGCGGTAGGGACGTGTGGACGACATCGCGTCGTACGCATCGGCGACCGCCACGATGCGTCCTCCTAAGGGAATGTCCTCGCCCGCCGATTTGTCCGGATAGCCTCGCCCGTCGAAGTGTTCGTGATGGCTGCGGACAATCGCGGTGGTTTCCGCATCGAGCAGGGGACGCAAAATGGTTTCCCCAATTTCGGGATGTCGGCGCACCAGATCCATTTCGGCTTCTTCGAGTTTGCCGTTCTTGTTCAAAACCGCTTCCGGGACGCCGATCTTGCCGATGTCGTGAAACAAGGCGGCGACACGAACGCGCGCGCAAAAATGCAGATCATCGGGGCGAAGCTGGGCGGCGAGGGCGGTCGCAAGATCGGCGACACGCGCGCTGTGGTTGCGCGTGTGCGGGTCTTTGGCCTCAAGCGCATGGATCAGCGATTCCAGCGAACCTTGTAGCGTTCGCTTCAAGCGGTCCGCCTGCTCGATCACGCGCTGTTCCAAGTACCGCTGACGCGCTTCGGCTTCAAGGCGCGACCGGCGCTTGTACAGGGCGTCGCCGACCCGCTGAACCACATCGGCAAGCTCGAATGGCTTGGTCAGATAATCCAGCACGCCTTCTTTTAGGCACTGAATAGCGCACTGCTTTTCGTCGGCGGCGGTGATCAGAAGAACCGCGAGGTCGGGGTTTCGCTCACGGGCGATCCGCTGAAGTTCATCGCCGCGCATACGGGGCATATGGATGTCGGTTAAAAGCGCGTCGAAATGCCGGGAGTCGAGTTTTTCCAGCGCTTCGGCTCCGCTCCGCGCCGTGAGCGTTTCATAGCCTGCGTAGGAAAGACCACGCGCGAGAACCGACGCCACCATTTCTTCGTCGTCCACCACCAACACGGACAACCGGGGCGAAATCTCGCCCTGAGTAGCCGTATTTTCGTTGTCGCTAACCACAAGACGGGCTGGCGGCAGGCTCAACTCACGAACGCCGTTACGCGTTTCATTGGGGGCGTAGGCATCCGTTGCAGGTTTCGTCGTCGCTATTGCGTCGGAGCTTTTCCGACCTTGAATGGTGCTGTGGTTCATTACATTACGCTTTCCCCTCTGGGAACCGCGTTTTTCCTTTTCCGTGAAGCGTCGCTCCACCGAATCTTGTGCGTCTACAAAAACGTCGCGCCGAGCCTTTTGCAAAACCGCGTTCTGTCGAACCGGAAACGCCAGTTTATTATCGGGTGGAAGTTGCATTCGCTATAGCCATATAAGGTTTATCATTTTCTTGCTTTGTCGCCGCGCTTCTTGCGGCGACGGGCCGGACGACAGTCTCGCTTCCGCTTGACAATGTCGTTACCGCTGGCGTTTCCGATCCGCCTGCGGTAAGCGTCGCGAGCGGCAGTCTTACAAAAAAGGTCGTGCCTTTGCCGGGCGCGCTTTCCACCGTTAGCCGTCCGTCGTGCGCCTCGACAATACCGTGGCAGATGGACAGTCCGAGGCCGGTGCCATCGCCAATATTCTTGGTCGTGAAAAACGGATCGAAAATGCGACTGAGCATATCCGGCGCAATCCCGCATCCATTATCGGAAACCGACAAAATCGCCTCGTCGTCCTCGGTGCGCGTTTCGATCACAATACGCCGACCGGGCGCGCCTTGGTCGCGAAGCGCGTATTCGGCGTTCGTGAGCAAATTCAAAATTACCTGTTGAATCTGGTTGTCGTTGACCATTGCGATTGGCTCCTGGTGCGACGGCGCGAATCGGGTGACAAGTTCCACATCGCCCTTTTTAAGCGTGAACGCGGCAAGCTCCAGTGTTTCCTCGACCATCGCTCGTAGCGTTCGCGCCATACGAACGCCCGCATCAGCGCCGCGCGCAAACGTCAGGAGGGAACGAACCACACGGTTCGCGCGGCCTGTCATCCGGCGAATAGACTGCGCGTCCTCGCGCACCTGCGGGTCCTCGTGCATCTCAAGGAGTTGGGCGTTCCCGGAGATAGCCGCGAGCGGGTTATTGATCTCGTGCGCGACGCCCGCGACTAGTTGCCCGATCGCGGCGAGTTTTTCGCTTTGTATGACCTGCGCTTGAAGGTGACGCCGCTCGGTCGCATCCACGGAAACGCCAAACAAGCCGCGAAACTCGCCGCCCGGGCCGTACGCCTGCGTTACCGTGGTTTCCCAAAAAACGCCGCCGACTTCGCTGGTCCAGTACGTCGGGCCGCCGGAAAGCGCGCTTTTGACATGCTCCAAAGGGGCGGCGTCATTTCGGTAGACATCGAAAACCGAAAGGCCAACCACATCCCCCGGCATCAATCCGAGTTGGGAAAGGGCTTTGCCGTCTGAGAACGTGAATACGCCGTTCTCATCTAACGCGAACATCACGACGGGCAACGTGTCAATAATGGTTCGTACGCGCGTTTGACTTTCTTGCAGGGCGGCTTCGGCCCGTTTACGCTCTCGTATATCGCGGACGACGGCAAACAGGACGGACGCTTCGCCCGCATCGGTCGCGCGCCGGGGGCGAACCACATGAACCTCGACCTCGACCTGCGAGCCGTCGCGCCTGCGGTACCGCCGTTCGCCCAGCGCGCAGTTGCCGGTTGCAAAGGTGTTTAAAATGTTGGCGCGAATGTTTTCTTCCGAGTGAGCGACAATATCGAAAAGGGTTAAGCGGCAAAGTTCGTCTTTGGTATAACCCAAAAGATCGCACAACGCTTGATTAACGTCGCGTATCGCCCCGTTGTGCGCGTCGAAGTGAAACATGCCGTCTTTGGCATCCTCGAACACCGCCTGATACTCACGCTCCAGCGGCGCGGTAGGAAGCGACAAGGAGGCGGGTGCGGGCGCGTCGCTCCAGCGGCGCGCAGGCCGTAGAACAAACAACGCGCGCTTGTTTTCATCCTTTCCCCACGCCGATGCGGTTGCGGTTATCCGGATCGGGTCAGCGGCGTCGGCGTCGGCGGCGTCGCCCGCATCATCGCGAACACGGACATGAAGCAGGTGCGGCGTGGTCGGGAGCGTATCCCACGGATCAGGAAGCGCGCCGGTGACAAAATCGGACAGCCGCCGCCCGCCGCAAAGGTCGGCGGGGCCGGAAACGCCAAGCAACAGGGCGGCGCGTTCGTTTGCGTCACGGACAACGCCATCGGTTCCGACGATGACCGCGGCATCGGGCAAAGCCGTCAAAGGGATTAAATTCTGGTTCATATTCCCGGTTTTTCCGAGGAAAAGGCGCGCTTTCTCGACAGACAAAACGTCGCGGTCAATTTCCCTTGATACTACGAACTATATCGGCTTTACCGCATGCAATTTGCATACCGGCGTTTTGCTCGCTGCGGACCCCAAAAAAGCGCCGCCGTAAAGTCGCGAGCAGGAACTGTGATCGCTTCGCGATTGTTATGTTGGGCAAGAACGAAACAGGTATACTACGCTCGTACCCGGCGGACCGCGCGTCCCTGCGTTGTTGTCTCCCTTTGTTCGGAAAGGCCGCTCGTGTGACTAAATCCGCTTCTTCTACCTTGCTTGTTCCCCCGTTTTCCGCGCCTTTGCGCTTTATCGCCGCGCCGTTAGCGCCGAAGAGCGAAGCGGCGGCGCCCGTGAGTCTCCGCGATGCGGCTATTACGGGGTTGGGGCGACCGCCCGGTTGCAGAACGCTTCCCTGCCGCTTCTTTTATGACGCCGCCGGGTCCGAATTGTTCGAGCGAATCTGCGATTTGCCGGAGTATTATCCGACCCGAACCGAGCGCGGCATTTTCGGCGCGTACGCAAGCGAGATCATCGCGGCGGCGACCGAAGCGTCCGGCGAACCAAACGACGCGCAACGAGACCGCCTATCGCTGGTGGAGTTTGGAAGCGGCAGTTCGGTCAAAACCCGCCTGCTCATGGACGAGGCGCTGGCGCGGCAGGCCCGCCTGCACTACACACCGATAGATATTTCGGCGGATTTTTTGCGCGATTCGGCCCAAACGTTGCTTGCGGACTACGGCGCGGACCGTTTACAGATCACGGCTATCGCGGGCGAATACGAGGAGGCGCTTTCCTGCTTGCCGAACCATCCCGGCGGCGCTTCCCGCTTGTTTTTATTTCTCGGCGGCAACATTGGCAACTTCACCCCGTCCGAGGCCGCCGCGTTTCTTGCCCGGATCCGCGCCCAAATGCGCTCTTCCGACACCCTGCTCATAGGAGCGGCCCTTCAAACCGGAACCGCGCGTATGGAAGCGGCCTATAATGACAGCGCGGGCGTCACCGCGCAGTTCAACAAAAACCTGCTCGCGCGTTTGAATCGCGAAGCCGGGAGCGACTTCGATCTTGACAACTGGCGGCACCATGCGCCGTATATCGCCGAACAGGGCCGAATAGAAATGCGCCTTGTGAGCGCGTGCGACCAGACCGTAACCTTCGCCGCGGGAAACAGCGGCGCGGAACCTCGCTCATTCGACTTCGGCGAAGGCGAGTACATCCATACGGAAAATAGCCACAAGTACACGCCGGACGGTTTGGCGACCATCTGGACGCGGGCGGGCTTCGACCGGGCGGCGCAGTGGACGGACGCGCAAAACTGGTTTAGCGTCTCGCTACTCGTTCCCACAGGCAAGTAAGAGCGATTTCACAGCGACTTCACGCGGTAGTATTCTTGTAATTGTAGGCGGAAGGCGACAAGCGAATGACCGATATGAGCGAACCAACCGGAACCGAAGAAATGAACGACGCGGCGGCAGTGGGAAGTGACGTCGCGGAGCAGGCCGAGCGAGCCCTGCAAAAGCAGGCGCAAACCGCGCGTTCTCGAAAGCCCGTTTTGCTGACCGCCGACGATGACGTTGAGGTGTTGCGCGCCCTGGACCGCGACCTGAAACGCAAGTACTCGTCCAAGTTCCGCGTCGTGCGCGCGAACGGCGGCCCGGAAGCCCTCGAAGCCCTCAAGGAACTCGCGGTCCGGGGCGAGGCGGTGGCCCTGTTGCTCGTGGACCAGCGAATGCCGGGCATGACCGGGGTGGAGTTGCTCACCGAAGCGCGCAAACTGTTCCCGGATGCGCGCCGGTGCCTTCTGACCGCGTACGCCGACACCGAGGCCGCCATTCAGGCGATCAATCAGACCGGTCTGGATCATTATCTTCTCAAGCCGTGGGACCCACCCGAGGAGCGATTGTTCCCGGTTTTGGATGACTTGCTCGCCCTGTGGGAGGCGAACCGCCCGTGCGAGATCGGCTTCGAGGGCGTGCGCGTGGTCGGGCATAAATGGTCGCGCGAATCGTTCGTGGTCAAGGACTTTCTGGCCCGCAGTTTGATCCCGTACCGCTGGATTGACATTACCGATCCCAACGTGGACGCGGAAACCCAGCGCATTGTTGAAGCGGTCGGCGACGATGCCGAACTGCCGTGTCTGCCGCTCGTTCTGTTCCCGGACGGCTCGCGCTTAACCGCCCCGACCACAACCGAGATCGCCGAGAAAGTGGGTCTCAAGCAAACGCCCGCGCAGGAGTTCTACGATCTGGTCATTATCGGGGCCGGTCCCGCCGGACTTGCGGCGGCGGTGTATGGCGCATCGGAAGGTTTGAAAACCCTCTTAATCGAGCGCGATGCGCCGGGCGGGCAGGCCGGAACGTCGTCGCGGATCGAAAACTACCTGGGCTTCCCGTCCGGCATCTCGGGCCGCGACCTGACCCAGAACGCGGTCACGCAGGCGCGGCGCTTCGGCGTGGAGATTGTCGCCCCGCAGGAGGTGCATAGCATGCGCCTCGAAGACCGCTACAAATTCGTCACCGTGGGCGAGGGGGCGGGGGCGAAAGAAATCGCCTGCTACGCCATTCTGGTCGCGACCGGCGTGTCGTGGCGCAAGTTGGACGCGCCGGGCGTCGAGGACCTGACCGGCGCGGGCGTTTACTACGGGGCCGCGATGACCGAGGCGTTGTCGTGCAAGGACGACGACGTCTTCCTGGTCGGCGGCGCGAACTCGGCGGGGCAGGCGGCGATCTACCTGGCCCGCTACGCCCGGTGCGTCACGATTCTCGTGCGCGGCGACGGGCTGGAAAAGTCCATGTCGCAGTACCTGATTGACGAGATCGCCCGGACGGAAAATATCCGCGTTTGGACGCAGGCCGAGGTGTCCGAGGTGAACGGCGAGGACGGGCATTTGGCTTCCATCACGGTCAAGAAAGCGGACGAGGCCGAACCGATGGTGTTGCCCGCCCGCGCCCTGTTTATCTTTATCGGCGCGACCCCGCGCACGGAATGCCTTAAAGACGTGGTCGCCCGCGACGGCAAGGGCTTTATTCTCGCCGGACCGGACTTGCCCCATCCCGTGAACGCCCGCCGTCCCACCGAGTGGAATCTGGACCGCGACCCTTTTTTGCTCGAAACCAGTGTGCCGGGGATTTTTGTCGCGGGCGATGTCCGCGCAAACTCGGTCAAGCGCGTCGCGTCCGGGGTCGGCGAAGGCTCGATTGCGGTCCAGTTCATCCATCAGTACCTCGCAACCGTGAAGTAGAAATTTAAATGTCAAAACTTAGCGAACCTAAACTTGTTGATCTTTTACAAGCAACTAGTTATTGGCTTGAATACCAAGCAATATGCGGACGCGAGCCGTCTTTTTCGGAAAGGATACTTGCACAACCAGTTTGCGAGTTTTTGGCAAGCCTCAGCGATAAATGGCAATGTGAATTCTCACATCCTAATTTTAAGGACGCTAAACCGGGCAGGCCTAAGCAAATTGATTATGTAGTGCTATCAAAAGATTTATATGTTAACACTGCTATTGAAACGAAGTGGATTGGTGGTGAATCAGATTACAAGTATAGTATCGTCTCCGATTTACTGCGTTTGGCATTAATGAGAGATGGAATAAAGGAAAAAAACCAAAGCATTGAGCGTTATTTTATAATTGCTGGAAAGTCATCTGATGTTGATGCACTGTTCAAAAAGAAGGCGCGCGCTGATGGAAGAACCGGAAAGTACGTAGATTTTTATTCAAATGTATTACCTTTGAAACAGATGGAAGAATTGGAAGTCCATATCAAAGATGCAAAACCTTTTCTTGAGCGGTATTTTAGGCTTTTTGCTTCTGATTATAAAATGTTAGAATCGGACATTAGCAAAGCCTATATTCCGAACAGGTTCAAAGTTAAGTTCTTAAAGAAAATAGGCGTAAAGGAATCAGACGGATATGCAGTTTATGGTTGGAAGATTAGTTCCATTCCAAATGTTGGGGCGGCGAAAATGAAAACGTTGACAGATAAGGAAGAACGCGCTTTAGAAGAGGAAGTGGCGCAAGATGACACGCTCGAAAATTTGGGCGTAGCAAATTTGGACGGAAGCACCTTGTCGGAGGAGCAGAATGAAGACTGACAATCAGCCCAAATCAAACAATGCCTCGACCATGACCGTGAACCGCGAAGCGCCGTCCGAGGTGTCGCTTGCGGAAGGTATCGCGTCCGGCGCGGAAACCGCCGACGGAATTTTGTTCCCGGCGCTTAATGAGGCGCAAACCGAGATCGCCGCGCGCTACGGCGTTGACGAGGACATTCCGCCGCTCACCCTTTTGTTCGAGGAAGGCAAGCCGGTCGAGAGTTTGTATGTCCTCCGAAGCGGCAAAGTGCGGGTGACGCGCATTGTCGCGGGCGGCGAAACCACGCTCGCCCTCCACGGGCCGGGCGACTTCACCGGCGATGTTTTCAATCTGTCCGAGGGCGCGCTCGCGATTGCGACCGGGCGCACGGTCAGCCCGACCCGCGTGATCCGCTTCACCATTCCCGAGTTCAAGCGGATGCTGAACGAGAACGAGGAATTGCGCGAGATTATCCTGCCCGCGTTCGCGTCGCGCCGCCCCGAAGCCGACCGCCTGATGCAGCAGCGCGAGAAGCTGGCGGCGCTGGGCAAAATGTCGGCGGGCCTGGCGCACGAACTCAATAACCCGGCATCGGCGGCGCGGCGGGCGGCGGGGCAGCTGCGCGCCCTGATGCAGGACTTCGCGCCGCTCGCGATCAGTGTCGGCGATCTGCACCTGACCGGCGAG
>CAXUMS010000034.1:0-3607 GCA_964252165.1 uncultured Armatimonadaceae bacterium | reverse complement strand
CTATCGGCAAGTTCAAGCAGGCGGCGGCGAACGCGAAGGGGCAGGAGAACGAGCCTTTGGGCGCGCTCGACCGGAGCGACCGCGAAGATGAGATCGGCGAATGGCTGGACGAGAAGGGCGTCGCGGAAGCGTGGGATATGGCCCCGACCCTCGTGGATTCCGGCATCACCATCACGCTGTTGGACACGCTCGCCCGCGACCTGCCCGCCGAAGCCCTCGGCCCGGTGTTATCGTATGTCACCGCATTTCTGGGCGCGGACGCGCTGATGGGTGAGATCGAGCAATCGTCGGCCCGCATCGCCGACCTTGTTACGGCGATCAAATCGTACTCGTACATGGATCAGGCCCCGCGTCAGGAAATCAATATCCACGAGGGCTTGGACGCAACACTGACGATCTTAAACCACAAGTTCAAGCGCAATAGCATCGGCATCGTCAAGCAATACGCCTGCGAGGTGCCGAAAATACTCGCCTACGGCGGCGAACTCAATCAGGTTTGGACCAACATTCTGGACAACGCCGTGGACGCCCTGGTCGAAAATGTCGAGAAAGGCGCGCAAAAGGAGCCGCCGCGCATCACGATTCGGACCTCGTGCGAGTGCGACGAGGTGTTGGTTGAGATCGCCGACAACGGACCGGGCGTGCCGGACGATGTTCTGCCGCACCTGTTCGAGCCGTTTTACACCACCAAAGGCGTCGGCAAAGGCACCGGTTTGGGACTTGACATCAGCCACCGCATCGTCACCGAGCGCCACAACGGCGACATTCGCGTGTTCGCCGAACCCGGCATGACCTGCTTCGCCATCCGCATCCCGACTATCTACTCCGATAAGAAAGAGCCGAACGATGAGTAATTCCGCAGACGTTGTTTGTACGCATCTTGACCAGATAACCCACCCGCCGCGCCCGCGCGAACGCGTTTGCCCCCAGTGCGTCGCCGTGGGCGATACTTGGGTACATCTGCGCCAGTGCGAGATTTGCGGGCAGGTCGGCTGTTGCGACTCGTCCCCGAACAAGCACGCGACCACGCACTTCCACGCTTCCGCTCACCCCATCATGCGCTCGCTTGAACCCGGCGAAAACTGGATGTGGTGTTTCGTGGATGAAGTGGCGATGATGTGACCGAAACGCCCCCCGCGCAAACAACGCGCAAAGCCGATATCGCCGCCCGCATGGCCCAAGCGCGCGCGGTCACCCTGCGCCTGCTGGGTTGTGTGCCGGAGGCGTTTTTGCGTGTCCGCGTCCACGATTTTTACAGCCCGGTCGGCTGGCACTTCGGACATATCGGGATGACCGAGGAATATTGGACCTGCGTTCGCGCGTCCGGTCTGGCGCCGCTCGACGACAAATTATCGTTCCTGTTCGCGAACCTGCCCGAGAACCCGAAGGACGGGCGCGTTCACCTGCCGACGCGGCAGGAAATCATTGCCTACCTCGAACAAACCCGCCAAAGCGCGCTCGCCGCCCTCGATAACGCGGATATAGACGCCGACACCGATCCGCTTGTTGCAAACGGCTACGCGTGGGAGTTCGCGCTCCAGCACGAGTGCCAGCATCAGGAAACCGTGTCCGAGTTGCTTCATCTGATACAGGGCGCGGTTTATGTTGCGGGTGGGGCCGCCCCTATAGAGGGGAATGGCCCCCTGACCCCCAATAATGGGGGGACAAGAACATTCACCGTTGGCCCTCCAGCCCCCCCATTATTGGGGGCGGGGGGGGCTTCTTTCTCCGCAACCCATTTCGTCACGCTTCCCGGCGGAACGTTCACGATGGGAAGCGACGACCCGGCAGGCTACGACAACGAAAAACCCGCCCATGCGGTCATAGTCGCGCCGTTCGCGCTCGCCCAAACGCCCGTCACGGTCGGGGAGTGGATGACATTTGTAGAAAGCGGCGCCATCCACGACTACCGCAACTGGTTAGATGAAGGCTACTTCGATTGGTGGATGCCCGTCGGATCGAACCGTTGGTTGCCCGAACAATGGCGCAAAGGCGACCGTGGCTACGTGTACATCGGCGCGAACGGGCCGCGTCGGCTTCGCGAGAGCGAACCGGTGAGCGGCGTGTCGTGGTTCGAGGCGGATGCGTTCGCGCGCTGGAGCGGCGCGCGGCTTCCGACCGAATCCGAATGGGAGTTCGCCGCCCGGTTCGACCCCCCGACCGGCGCGACCCGCACGTATCCGTGGGGCGACGACGCGCCGGACCCGACCCGTGCGTGCTACGAAAAACCGGACGGACCGGTTGCGCTTGTGGGCAAGCGACCGAACGGCGCGTCCGCATCGGGTATCCTTGACATGGCGGGCGGCGTTTGGGAATGGACCGCATCGCTGTTCCTGCCGTATGATGGCTTTCAAGCGTTCCCGTACGATGGTTACTCGAAGGAACATATGGACGGACGACACTTTGTCTGCCGGGGCGGCTCGTGGGCGACCGCAAGCCCGATCCTGCGCGCATCGTTCCGTAACTGGTATGTTCCTACGTACCGGCAGGGCTTTTTGGGCGTACGACTCGCCCGCGATTTATGACGATGAATAACAGCGACAACGGGAAACAAAACGGCGCGGTTGCCCAGTTGCGTGGGGCGGGGCGGACCTACGGGAAAACCGTCGCGCTACACCCGCTCGATCTGACGTTTCCGCCCGGACAAACCACCGCGCTGATCGGGCCGTCCGGGTGCGGCAAGTCTACAATTCTGCGGATGATTGTCGGTTTAGTCGCGCCGTCCGAGGGGCAGGCGTTCGTGGACGGTGAGGCGGTGACGCCCCGCTCCGCGCCCGCCCTGCGGAAACGTATGGGCTACGTGATCCAGGATGGCGGCTTGTTCCCGCACCTTTCCGCCGAGGATAATGTCGCGCTCGCCGCGCGCGAGGCGAAACAGCCCGCAGGCGAAATACAAGCCCGCCTGCGGGAACTCGCGGACCTGACGCGGTTTCCCATCGAGGGTTTGACGCGCTACCCCGCCCAACTCTCCGGCGGGCAAAAACAGCGCGTTTCGCTCATGCGCGCCCTGATGCTCCGGCCCGACCTGTTGCTGTTGGATGAACCGCTCGGCGCGCTCGATCCCCTGGTGCGCGCCCGTCTCCAATCCGATCTCAAGGACATCTTCGCCCGTGAAGGCCGCACCGTAATTCTGGTCACGCACGACATGTCGGAGGCCGCGTACCTCGCCGACTATCTCATTTTGATGGAGGCGGGCCGCGTGGTTCAGCAGGGAACGCTGGCTGATCTCCAACACCGTCCCGCCGCGCCGTTCGTGGGTGAGTTCTTGAACGCCCAAAGGAGCCTTGTCGCTTTATGAAAATACATCGCTACGCTACTTTCGCCGCCGCCGCCGTCACGCTTTTGGGCGCGCCCGCCCTGCTTACCGCGCTTCCCTCCACGCCGGTTCACGCCCAGCAGTATGCGCCGGTCACGCCCACGGTGGGAAGCGCGGAACGCAAGAAAATCATGGACGCTTTGCGCGTTCCCGTCGTCCGCGAACTGAAGCAAAACGTTATTTTCAAGGTGAGCCATCTTAAAGCGCAGAAGGGCTGGGCGTTTGTCACCGCCGAACCCCTGCGCCCGAACGGAAAGCCGGTGGACTACCGCAAAACCAAATACGCCGAGG
>CAXUMS010000033.1:0-33457 GCA_964252165.1 uncultured Armatimonadaceae bacterium | reverse complement strand
ATGCCCGAACTTAAACAACGATAACAAACCTAACAACATAAAGAAAACCACGACCTACCAAGCGGTGTTCGTCGTCAATACGTTTTGACCAACAACCAGCAAGTTCATGTTTGAGCGGTTCCGGTTTGCCGATGCCGCCGAATGGATCGGTCTGCGTTTCCTGAATCAGGCGAATTAAGCGCAGGGCTTTTTACGGTCCTGCGCTATCCACCAAGCGAGGTCCTCGGAAGCGGCGGAATCAAATTCCAAGTCGCGCACGGGCGTCCTCAAGGCTGATACCGCCTTCACGGTTCTTAGCCTCCAGCAAACGCTTACGTATGGCTTCGTTTGAAAGCAAATACGCGGTTTCTTGCTCGGATCGCAATTCTTTCTCGATGGCCCGCCAAAGTTGTATAGGAACAATGACGCCGACCGGCTCGCCCTTGTTGTCGGAAACGTATTGAATTTGCGCTTCGTCAGTTTGTATTGTTGGTGTCATAAATGTAAACCTTTGGTGTATAAATTGTACACCAAAAGAATACTACAATGGTTTTGCCTGCCCCAGCGAGGCGTTTTAGCCGACCGGCGATGAAGCGGGGCCATCAACAACTGTTACGTACGACGGGGCGTCGGCTTGCAGGCGTCGTACGACGATGCCCCGTTGTCCGCGTAACCATTCAGGCATCTCGGTACGCCACTCTTCCTCGTCCGGCAGGTGCAAAATTTCCCCTACGTCCTTCGTTCGCTTATCGGTAAAGATACGCCATTGGTCCCCTTGATGGTAAGCAAGCCCAAAGTCTTCAGGGTCGCTCCGTAAAGTGTTTGAACTGAGATACTCAACCCAGTATCCACGTTCGGCGCGGGCGCGTTCTTGCCTTTTTGTTATGATGGGCGTTCCAAAGTAGACGATGACCCAGAACGTGGCGCCGCAAATCTGCAAAATTCTTGTTATGATGTCAGTAGTGGACATTGCTCGTCCTCACAACTTTTAGCGGCGGTTTAAGCGGTCGGCGGCGGACCGTCCACAAATTGAACGGACGTCAACGCCTCCGCCTGCAAACGCTCCCGAACTTCGGCGCGCCGCTCACGCAACCAGACGGGCATTTCTACGCGCCACTGGTTTTCGTCCGGCAGGTAAATCTGACCGACGGCTCCGCCGCCAGCGGTCTTGCCTCGAAAATCTTTCAGATTATCGCCCTCGTGATAAACAATTGCGATCTTGCCCGCCGCGCTGGTTCCCTTGTTGGGGCCGATGTACTCGACCCAGTAGCCGCGCCGCGCCCGTTCACGGTCTCGCTGCTTGACGCGAAACCACAGAATAAGGTACGCAAGCCAGATTAAGCCGACCAGAGCGACGAGAATTTGCGCGATAGTGACCATTCTAATCTAATTCGTGGTGGTTGACTGCCAAATCATCCCAATTAGCGCGAAGTCCCCGAACGCGGATACCGGGCCGAACCGCGACGACAACTGGAAGGCCGCTCGGAAACTTGATATTATCCCAAAGGTCTCCCGCCTCAATATAAGAGAATCGGCTTGACGTAATAATACAATCTTCAAGTCGGAGATACTCGCCCCGCTTGTCGTTGATGTATGTTACGGGGCCGCGCACGTACAAAGCGAACTCCATTGCGGGATTGTCCATACTCGGCGCGCGAAGCGACAGGCCGATGACGCTTTCGTATTGCCAAACCGTAACGGTTAAAACCAGACCGTCTTTATCAACGGTGTAAACGTACTCGACCTTATCCACGTCCACCTCGGGCATAACTTCGAGGCACAGGGCGAAATCGTAATCGTTCCATTGGAGTTGGGGCATCGTTCGCTTATTTTACCCTTCGCCTTATCCTCAATCAGCCGCGCCTGGTTGCCGTTACACAGGTTTTTGCTTTATCATGGGGGACAGTAACGCACGACGAGCGGCGTTTGAACCCACGGAAACGTAAACGTAAATGACAAAAATAGCGGTTTTGCCCGGCGACGGTATCGGGCCGGAAATTATCGAGCAGGCTATCAAGGTGTTGACGGTGGTCGCGGAGCGGTTCGACCTGAACTTAGAGCTTTCGATGGCTCTTGTAGGCGGGGCCGCCTACGATGCGACCGGGCATCCGCTTCCGCCGGAAACGCTCGCGCTTTGCAAAGCGAGCGACGCGGTTCTTTTAGGCGCCGTGGGCGGACCGCAATACGACACGATTGAGCCGCCTGACCTGCGGCCCGAGCGTGGCGCGCTTTTGCCGCTCCGCAAGCATCTGGGGCTTTTCGCGAATTTGCGTCCCGCGCAACTGATTCCCGCCCTCGCGGGCGCGTCGCCGCTTCGGGCCGACACCGCCGCGAAGGGGATGGATATTCTCGTCGTGCGGGAACTGACGGGCGGGTTGTACTTCGGGCAACCTAAATCGAACGATGGCGAGCGAGCGGTGGATACGTGCGTGTACAACCGAACCGAGATTGAGCGTATCGCGCACACCGCGTTCAAAGCCGCCCAAACGCGTACCAGGCGCGTTTGCTCGGTGGACAAGGCGAATGTGCTGGAAACCTCGCGGCTGTGGCGGGCCACGGTTCACCAGGTCGCGACGGGCTATGGAGACGTGGAACTGACCGATATGCTGGTGGACAACTGCGCGATGCAGTTGGTCCGCGACCCGTCGCAGTTCGACGTGATCGTGACCGAAAACCTGTTCGGCGACATTTTATCCGATGAGGCCGCAATGCTAACCGGCTCGCTCGGCATGCTCCCGTCCGCCTCTTTGGGCGCGGGGACCTTCGGGCTGTACGAGCCGTCGCACGGCTCGGCCCCGGACATCGCGGGCAAAGGTCTCGCCAATCCGCTCGCCACGATTTTGTCCGTCGCCCTACTTCTGCGCCATTCGCTCGGACACGAGGACGCCGCCCGCGCCGTGGAGCAGGCGGTCGCGCGCGTTCTCGATAGCGGCGCGCGTACCAAAGACATCGCGCTCGCGAACGGCGTGTTCATCACAACCGAGCAAATGGGAAACGCGGTCGCCGACGCGGTTCATCTGGACGAGGCGAGTCGCGACTAATCGCGCGACGGTTGCGCGCCGAAAATAAAAACATGATGACGCTTCGTTTCGCGACTATTATCCCGGTACTTGCCGCCGCCTGTATCGGGGGCGGCATCGCGCGTGTACGAGCGCAAATTCCGGCGTCCGTCGCCGCGCCGCCGGAAGGTCGCGCGGTGATCCTGTACCGGGACGACATCGGCTTGACGGCAGTCGCGCCTGCCGGTTGGACCCTGGACGACAAGCAGGGACGCGCCATCGGCGCGCTTGCCGTGCTGTACCCGAAAGGGGAAACATGGGCGAACAGCGACGTTGTGATGTACATCAACGTCATCCGCTACGCCAAAGGCGTTCCGCAAACGCTCACGCGGGCGGTCGCGGACGATGTCGCGGAAACCAAGCAGCGTACGCCCAAAGTGCGGGCGTTGCAAACCGGGCAGGGGACGACGCGCGACAACCGAGAAACCGCGACATGGACGTTCGATGCAGGCGCGCCTAAGCCGACATGCGACGCGATCATATACCAGGCGACGCCGACCGGGATCGTCCTGATCGCGGTTTCCGCCCGCTCGCCCAAAGCGCGCGAAGCCGCCCGCGCCGCGTGGGACAGTTTGGCGAACTCTGTCGTGTACGTGCGCGTCGAGCAAAAACGCGGCGGCGCGAAACCTGCGCCGAAGTTGTAGACGCGCCGTACAATAAGGCGCAGGAACGGCAAATCGAACAACGCGGCGGCGGAAACGCGGACCAGCGGCGGAAGCAGAATACCAATGTCGTACGACGACGAACTACAAATCAGTTACGTGAAATGGCTGGACGCGATCACGGTTCTGGTCACGTTCGGGCTTTTGTGGGCGCTCACGTTAAACTCAAATGATACGGTTTCTCTCCTGGGCGTTCGCGCTTCTCTCAGCCTTCCAGCAATGGCGGCGCACGGCGTCGGTTTGTCGATTGCGCTTCTCGCCCTTGTGGGATGGGCGGGGATGTTGTTCGGCAAGTGGGATGACTACCACATCGCGGAAGCGGCGCACAAGGGGCTATACTATCTGCACATCGCGCTTTTAGCCGTTATTGGCGTCGCCGGGGTATGCGCAGTATGCCAGGGCGGAGATGCGGCATGGGGCTATCTCTGGATCGGCGTTGTCGCGGCGATGGCGACGCTTTTATGGCGCTCCGCATTCCTGCTCGTACGTTCGGTTCGGCAGGATCTGGACGAACTAATCACCTACTAAAAGCGCGAACAAGCAAGCGCTTTATCTTGTTATGACAAAAATCGCAGTTTACGACACCACGCTTCGCGACGGCTCCCAGATGGAGGGCATTTCGTTCTCGGTCGAGGACAAGGTGCGGATCGCCCGACGCCTGGACCAGTTCGGGATGGACTTCATCGAGGGCGGTTGGCCCGGCGCGGCCCCAAAGGACACGGAGTTTTTCGAGCGCATGAAAACCGTGCCGCTTGCGCACGCGCGCCTGGGCGCGTTCGGCTCCACGCGGCGCCCGTTTACCGCCTGCGGCGATGACAATCTGCTTGCGGGCTTGATGGCGGCCCAAACGCCTGTCGTGACGATTGTCGGGAAGTCGTGGGATACGCAGGTGAATGAGGCGTTGCGTGTGCCGCTTGCCGAGAACCTGGCGATGATCGGCGATACCGTGCGCTACCTGAAAGCGCATGACAAGTACGTGGTCTTCGACGCTGAGCATTTTTTCGATGGCTACAAAGCGAACGCGGAGTACACCCTGTCCGCGCTTCAGGCCGCCGCCGACAACGGCGTGGATGTGTTGTGCCTGTGCGATACCAACGGCGGTACCCTGCCGGACGAGATTTTCACGATTGTCGGGGCAGTCGTCGCCCGGTTCCCCAGCGTCACCATTGGCATTCACCCGCACGATGACGGCGACTGCGGCACGGCGAACGCGCTTGCCGCCGTGCGCGCCGGGGCCGTCCATGTGCAGGGAACCGTGAATGGTTACGGCGAGCGGACCGGAAACGCAAATTTGATTCCCATTGTCGCCGCCCTGCGCCTCAAGATGGGCTATGACTGCTTGTCCGATATCGCCCTTGCGGACCTGACCGATCTCGCCGCGTTCGTGGATGAAACCGCGAACATGGCACCGGACCCGCGCGCGCCGTATGTGGGCCGAAACGCCTTCACGCACAAGGCGGGCCTTCATGTGGACGCGATCCATAAGGGCGGCGGTCGGATGTATGAGCATGTCGAGCCTAACCAGGTCGGCAACGTGCGCCGCCTTCTGGTGTCAGAACACGCGGGCGGCGCGACTATCGCGCAAAAGGCCGCCGATATCGGGTACGACCTGGACAAAAAATCGCCCGAGGCAAAAGCTATTCTAAACGAGGTAACGGCCCGCGAGCATCAAGGGTACTCATTCGAGGGGGCTGAGGCAAGCTTTGAGTTATTGCTCAAAAAGGCGACTGGGCGTTACCGCAAACTCTTCGATCTTGTGGGTTTCCGCGTTCTTGTCGAGCGACGCGCCAATGACCCCGAGCCGATTACGGAGGCGACCTTGCGCCTGCGGGTTGGCGATGAGGAGTTTTTAACGGTCGCCGAGGGGGACGGCCCGGTACACGCTTTGGACGGCGCGCTCCGCTCCGCGCTTAGCCGGTTCTACCCCGAGATGAACGAGATCCGCCTGACCGACTTCAAGGTGCGCGTGGTCTCGCTCGGCGAGGGGACAGCCTCGAAAGTCCGCACGATTGTGGAAAGCGTGGACGCGCACGGGCGTACGTGGAGTACGGTCGGCGTTTCCACCAATATTATCGAGGCATCGTGGCTTGCGCTTGTGGACGGCGTGGAGTACGGCTTGCTCCGCGAACGCGGCGGCGACGCACAAAACGACTAAGCGGGCTTTGTTCCCGCGACAATGCGCCCGATTCTGGCGTAGTCGTTGATGACATGAACGTGCGCAAGGCCCGCGTCGCGCCATAGTCCTGCAACCGACTCCGCCTGATTTTGCCCGACTTCGACCGCGAGCAAGCCGCCGGGCGCGAGCAGGGGCGGAGTCTCGCGCGCCAAACGGCGGTAGAAATGAAGCGCGTCCGCGTTTTCGCCGAGGGCGATGCGCGGCTCCCAGTCGCGCACTTCCGGCGCGAGCGTCTCGATTTCGAGCGGTGCGATGTATGGCGGGTTGGACACAACCACGTCGAATGGCGCGAAAATCGTAACCGGCGCAAGCAAGTCGCCCTCTGCGATAGTGACAACCGCGTCGGCGTCGTTGCGCTGGACGTTCTCGCGCGCAACGGCGGCGGCGTCCTGAGATAGCTCCGTCGCCCAGACGCGCGCGCCAAGCGGGGCGTGTTTGGCGATAGCGACCGCGACGCAACCGGAGCCGGTTCCCACATCCACAATGCGGGGAGCGGATGACATTCCGCCTTGTCGCAAATGAACCAGCGCGGCTTCGACTAAAAACTCGGTTTCGGGCCGGGGAACGAGGACGGCGGGGCTGACCAAAAAACGCAATCCGTAAAATTCACGTTCGCCGGTGATATAGGCGAGCGGCTCGCGCGTGTCCGCACGGCGCGTCACATCGGCGAAAAATCGTTCCGCTTCTTCGCCGCTCAAAAGCCGGTCGGGGCGCAAGCGCAACTCTTCGCGGCGTACGCCAAGCGTGTGGCAAAGCAAAATACTCGCCTCGGTTCGCGCGTCGGCGTCCCCGATACCGCCCGCCTGCAATCCGGTTGTCGCCGCTGTCAGGGCGTCGGCAATCGTGAGTGGCGTCACGGCGCCGCGTCGGGAGTGACGGCGGGCGGCGGGGCGGGAAGCGGCGTCACCAAAACCGCGAACGCCGCCGCCATCGCATTCGTGTGGCTCAGCGACACCAGCGCGCGCCGCTCGCCCGCGCGGGCTTTGGCACGCCCGTATAACACGATAGACGGTGAACCGGACAGCGCGCGGGCGACCTCGATCTCCTTCAAGGCGCACCCGCCGCCCAGGCACTTGATGACCGCTTCTTTCGCGGCAAACCGGGCCGCGACATGCGGCGCGGGGTCCGGGCGTGACAAGCAGTATTCCGCCTCTTTAGGCGATAACACGCGGCGCGCGAACCGTTCGGGCCAGCGTCCGAGCATGGTCCGTACACGGCCCACGTCCACAATATCAACGCCCACTGACGCCACCGCCCCGCCCGGCGAGCCGGGCAGGAAGCCGCCGGCCACGCCGTTAGTAGCGGCTCCCGCCAGCGATCGTGACGGCAGTAGATCCGATTGTTCTTTTGCGCGCAAAAGCGAAATTGCTCCTAATGCGTCGCCGCAGGGGCGTTGGCCTCTTCGGCTTCCAAAAAGCGCACGGCGTCCATCGCGGCCATACAGCCCATGCCTGCGGCGGTGATCGCCTGCCGGTACACGGTGTCGTGAACATCGCCGGATGCGAACACGCCGGGAATGCCGGTTCGCATTCCGTTCGTGACGCAGATGTAACCGTTATCGTCGAGGTCTAACTGTCCTGCGAACAGGTCCGTGTTTGGCTTATGCCCGATAGCGACAAAAACGCCGTCCGTCGGCAAAACGTGTTCTTCGCCGGTTTTGAGGTTGTGAAGCAAAACTCCCGTAACCTTGCCCTGTGCGGGGTCCAGAATTTCCTTGATGCCGGAGTTCCAAACAAACTTGACCTTCTCGTTCTTCAAGATACGATCCGCCATGATTTTGGACGCCCTAAGCGTGTCGCGGCGGTGAACCAGGGTTACGGACTTGCACATCCGCGACAGGAACATCGCCTCTTCCACAGCGGTATCGCCGCCGCCGACTACCACAACATCCTTGCCCCGGAAAAAGAAACCGTCGCACGTCGCGCAAGCCGAAACGCCTTTGTTATAAAGCGCGATCTCGGACGGCAAACCCAGCCACTTCGCCGACGCGCCAGTCGCAATAATCAGCGTTTTTGCGCGGTACACATCGCCGTGGTCGGTGTGAATGACGAAGGGACGCGCGCCCAGGTTCACCTTATGCACCGTATCAGTCACAATGTCGGCTCCGACACGCTCGGCCTGATCGCGCATTTGATCCATCAAATCCGGCCCGGCGATCGGATCGCGGAAGCCGGGGAAATTTTCGACATCGGTCGTGATCGTGAGTTGTCCGCCCGGCGTCAGCCCTTCCAGAACGAGCGGGCGCAGGTTGGCGCGGGCCGCGTAGATCGCCGCCGTAAGACCGGCAGGGCCGCTCCCCAGAATGACCACGTCGCGGACGCCGTCGCCATCGCTCGGACCGTCGGACGGCGGGTTCTCGCTCGAATCCATTCCGGCCCCGTTGGTCGCCCAGCCACTGCCATTAATGTCGCCTGTTTCCGCGTGTTCCGTGACCGCCGCGCGAACCTGTTCCATTGCCGTTTCGATGACGCTCATACCTTAAGTTTCCTCTGTCTTCCGCGCCCATTTTATCATGCAGGCCGCTCGTGATTACCGTCGTCCGACCCAGTTATCCGGGGAAAGGCTGCCAGGCGTTTGTTGCATCCGCTTGCGGTAACGCCGTCCAAAATGAACCGTTTATCGCGGGATTTGTCGCCGCCGATTAAGCGCGCCTCGGATTTCTTGATGCCCAGTGGTGCGTTCGCCATAAGCCTTATGCACGCCCGGTTGGCCGCTCCCTCCGCGGGCAGCGCGGACACGCGGACCACATGAAAACCGACCACATGAAAACCGTCGTCGCGTCCGCCTCGCGGCGTCACGCGTACCAATAGTAAAACACCGGTTGCGGGCGGGGCGTTCCCGTTTGCGGTTTTACGAGCCATAAATGGACGAGATGACGAGGAACGTGACCGTGTTCTGGATAAAGTGCGCCGTAATGCCGGGAACAAGACTTTGCCGCATTTCGCGCATAGTCGCAAGCGTAAAGCCCAGCCCGATAATTGGAATCCAGTCCGCTTTCGGGTGCAGGAGGGCGAACAAAACGCCGGAAAGGAGCGCGGCGGGGACCCACGCGAAACGCTGCCGGAGCGCGCCGAAGAGCGCGCCGCGGAAGAAAACTTCCTCGAAGAACGGGGCGGCGAGCGACGCCATCGCGAAGATTAGAAGCCGTCCGGTGAGGTTGCGCTCGGCGAGCATCAAGGGCAAAATCGGGTTTGGCGTGGTATCCGGCGCGTTTTGGAAAATCTTCTGATTGATTAAGCCGAGCGCGATCAAAATCGGCAGGGACGCGCACCATCCCAGAGCGCCGTAGCCGATCTGACTTGCGAGCGATTTACCGCGCGTGGTCAAGCCCACATCCGCGAGCGACACGCCCCGACGCTTGCAGGCGGCGGCGAGGTACGCAACTGACGCAAGGCCGGTCGCAATTTGGACACCGCCCATAAACAAAAGCGTTTCGCGCGGGGAAAGCGTTGCGATAAACCGACCGGCGAGCGTTCCCACAACCAATCCGACGCCTTGAAAGAACGCAAGGTAAAACGCGAACGCGTCCAACAGTTCGCCCCACGCCAGCGACTGGGGCGCGGTGGCGATGCGCCCTACCTTTTCCCAACGTTTGGTGGACGCGGCGACAAGGAAGACAATGAGCAACGCGAGACCCGCAAGAAACGCGATGACGTTGAATGCGCCGATAAAGCCGGAGCGTGTCAGGTGCCGCTGAGACGCCGCCGCAAGCTCGTCGTCGAACTGACTTGCCAACGTTTTATTTCCGCCTGCGCGGTACAGGTCGCCGAGAACGAGCGGTTGAAGAAAGCCCAAACGCATCGCGCGAACGCGTTTGTCCTCGCGGGGAAGCGCGGCGGGCGCGATGCGCGGTTTGGCGGGCGGGGCGGGGTACAAACTGCGCCAAAGCGCAAGTTCCCCTTTGATTTCAGGGGGCGTCAGTCCCGATTTTTTGAGATTTGGCGCAAGCGACGCTTGAAGCGTCGCGTCCTTGATTTGTTCGCCGTGCAGATGGCGTGCGATAATCGCGCGTCGCGCCGGGCCGGGCGCGGCGGTTTGCCGTGCGACCTTATCCAACGCCTTGATCGCCGTGGTAAGAAGATCACGGCCCGATCCTGGAATGGATGCAAGCGGCGAAACATGTTGCAAAGCGACAAAGGAACGCGTTCCCGCTTCCGCTTGCATCAGGCTCTTGAACGCGTCCGAGGTTAAAACCGCCCCGCCGCTCGCCTGCGAAGCGACCATATGACCGGCGCGGTGGGCGCGCGACGGAAACGCGGCAGGCAGAACCCAGATCATCGCGATAATTGCCAACCATATGTAAAGTGTGCGCGGAAGCGGTGTCGCCGCATGCTTTGGAGCAAGGGCGTCCTCGACCATCGCGCCTTGTTCGGTTGTTAGCAACGTGGCGTTGTCGCTCAATGAAGTGTTAATCTCGTAAACCTACCAAGCATCGTAATTATTTCAAGCGCCGCTTGCCACTCGGGCGCGTATATCCCGAAGTCTTACTTTGGCGACCGCATCGTCCGGGTACGTCCGAACTACATACTCCCATGTTTCCAGGCATTTTTGCTTTTGCCCCAATTTATCGTAGCAGTGCGCGAGCGTGTGCCACGGCGGCCAACCCGCCCCTTTCGGGTACGTGACCGCTTTCTGCAGGTACGGAAGCGCGGCGGCGTAGCGTTTCGTGTTGAACAGGTGATAACCGAACTCGTACTGCAACACCCATTTTTGCGGGGCGCGGGAGATACCGTACTCCAAAAACTCGTCGGCGTTTTTGGTATCGCCCATGCTCCAGATCAGCCAGGCCCCGTCGCCGTACGCCTCGTAAAACGTCGGGTCGGCTTCCACAATCACGCGAATCAGCGCGACAATTCGGTTGTAGTCGCCGTGATGCCAGTACTCATCGGTCTCGGCCCAAACCTTGTCCACAACACGGTTCGTGATGCCATCCGCCTGCGTGACCGCCTGTTTCTGCGTTTCCGCTTTGGTTTGCGCGTTCGATGGCGCGGCGCACAGCCCAAAACAACCGACCGAAAGCGCCGCCGCGATTAGCGGGAGAGGGAAAGAAGTAGTTCGCATGATAGTTTTCATTGTAGCACGACGCGCTTCAAAATCTTCGCGGTTTACGCGCCGCGTCGAACGGCAAGCGGGCCGAGCGATCGGTAACCCAGCCGTTTGGCGTTGGTGAGCAGGTGCGGGCGGTAGAACGAGTAGCCGGGCGGCGGCTCGATCAAGCCGTAGTAGGCGACGCTTCGGCCTGTTCGCACCGACCACGCATTGTCGCCCCACGACCAGTGCCACCATTCATCGCGGCAGTTCGAGAAGCCCGCATCGGTGAGGGCGTTGATGATGAGCGTTCGATTGGCTTTGGCCTCCGGCCCGATCAAATCCGACCACGTATAAGCGGCCTCCCAGCCTTTGGTGGGCGCGGTGACATCGCGTCCGTGGAAGTCCGGGCCGAGCAGGCCGACATCCACGGCCCCGCCGGTGGTGTGACCGGGCGGGGCTTTGGCGTCCGGCGGCGCGAAATACTTATTTGTAATTCGGCGCAGGGCCGATGTTGGCAGATGCGGCTTTTCTTCTTTGAGTTTGTTGTAGTTCCGCCAGTACATGTCGCTTTGCATGGTTATCGTTCGCAAGGCGGTCGACACGGCGAAGCGATAGCCGGGCGGCAAATTTTCCTGCGCCTGGTTCAGCATTGCGGCGGCGGTTTGGCGCATGTAAGGCAAACAACCTGGGCGTAGCACGACGCGCGGCGAAAAGTCGCGCAGGTCCACAAGCGGCTCGCGATTTTCATGGATCGGGATACGGTTCAGAAGGTGAAACGGCTCGGGAGCGCCTTTGAGTTCGGGCTTTGGCATTTGATGGTTAACCTGCGGGGACGGCGGTCACTTTGGCGTCATACACAAAATGCGCGGCCCCGGTCAAAACCACGGCGGGCGCTTCCGGCGCGTAGCCTGCGAGTAGCCGTCCGCCCTTCGACTTGATCAAGGCGTAGCCGCTTGATAACCGCTCCTCGACGCTTCCCAAAACGGCGAGCGCGGCGGCCCCGGTTCCGCATCCCCATGTTTCGCCTGCGCCCCGCTCCCAGATGCGAACGGAAATTTGCTCAAAGCCCTGCTCGCTCGCACCATCGAATCGCGCCCACAAAACCGAGGTTCGATCCGGAAACGCCGGATGATTTTCAATGAGCGGCGATAGCACGAAAAACCGTTCATCGCCGGGCAGTTCGTCTACCCAAAGCACGGTGTGCGTCGTTCCGGTCGAAACCACGGAAATGTTTACGGTTTCGCCGTTCGGCAGAGGAAGCGGAAAACCAATCACGCTCTCAAACGCGTCCACGCCCAGGCCGTGCATGGGCAGGGAAGCGGGGGCGAAATGGGGGCCGGGAAGCAGGGTCAGAATGCGCGTCGAGGAGGGCGAGAGCGCATCGGGCGCGGCGTCGAAATGCTCATAGACCACATCGCCTGCGATGGTCTGGGCGACGCCCTCGCGCTTCGCCCCGTTGCGCTCGACCGCGAATGCGACCACGCACCGCAGGCCGTTCCCGCACATATCTTCGGTGCCATCGGGGTTGAACATTCGCATCCGAAAATCGGCGTCATTGGTAGCGTCTTCGACCACTAGTAAACCGTCCGCCCCCGCCCCGAAATGGCGGTCACAAAGCCGGATCGCCTCGCGCGCCCAGTCGGTATCGGCGGGCCAGCGCGCAACCTCGACAACCACGAAATCATTGCCAACCGACTGCATTTTGGTAAAAGTTAGGGAAGACATAACGACTTGTTCAAAACCGAAACGACAACGACTACGGCGCGAGGGGTTCCAGATAATAATCGGCGGTCGCGGCGAGGCGTCGGAACCATTCGCCGGACGAATCCACCAGCGGGAACCACCACGCGGACGGGCGACGCGACGTGTGCGGCAGACCATTGACAGTTTGCAAAGCGTTTCGGGCAAGTATCGCTTTGGCGGCTTCCGCCTCGCACTCGATCCGGCGCATGACGCTCCGAACCGTGGTCGCCTCGTCGCCTTTTTCCAGTTGAAGTCGCTTTTCCTTGAGTTCGCGCACGGTCGCGAGCGCATAACGCACCTGCGAGCGGCGCGAGGCGATCTCCGCATCAAAGGTGACGGCGCGCTCGGCTTGAAGCGCGGCTATCTGAGCCTGCAGTCGTCCGGCCTCGCCTGGCGCGCCGAACGCGTCGCCAACGGAAGCGAGCCGTACGCGGAGCGGTTGAACGCGGGCGCGGAAGTCGTCGCCCTTGCGTTTTTCCAGATCGGCGGCCTCGCCCTTGACGGCGCGCACCTGATCGTAGAGCGTGTACACGCGTCCTTGAATCGCCTGCGCGCGGTCCCAAATACCCAGGAGACGCATACGCGCCGCATCGTACTCACGCTTTTTCGCATTCCAATCGTCGTTGGGAAGTGTGCGGGCGAGGTACGTGAGCAGATCGCGCGGCGCGGTCAATGTGGCGAGTTCGCTAAGGCGCGCGGTTTCGTTCTGGGTCGCATGGCGCCAGCACGCCGCGAAATGATCTACCGAAACGGTTTCGCGTCCGAACGCCTGCGCCAAAAACTCCGGCAGGATAAACGCGTCCGCGCTCGCCTCGTTTGCGTTCGGGGCGGGGCAGGCGATAGTCTCCGCGAGCGCGTCCCACGCGGAATGGCGAATACGCAAAATCGTTTTCAGGTCCGGGAGCGGCAGGCGCGACGCCCGCATCCGGTCCGCCATATCGCGTGTCCTGTCCGAGTAGCCGGACGCCCCTTCGTGAAAGACCAGAATAAACTCGGCGGCGAGCATTGGGATCAGCGTGACGGCCTTCCCGACCAGCGTCGTTTCGGTTCCCAATTCGCGCTCCACTAACTCTGCCAACCGTTCGACATTGGTCAAATCGCAACCGCCGCCGCACAAGATGACCGGGTTCGGCGCGCAATCCACCGTTACCGTGCCATCGTCCTCAATCGTCAGCGTTCCGCGCCCTTTGCCTGGAATGACCAGATCGAACGGTAGCGCCCCAGTTCCAAAACGGTCGGTCGTATAAATGTCAGAACCCGCAAGCGACAGGTTATAGGCGTTGGTCGCCTTGCGCCGCGTGATCGGGCTTAAAAACAGGTTCACAAACGAGAAGCGCGGCAGATGGGCGGTTGCGCGGTTGAAGCGCAGTAACTCCGTGGTCGCAGTCGAGGTGAGTTGCGGAGACGCGTAGCCCAGTAGAAGTTCGTAAAAGCGGGGAAGCAGGTCGCGGTACAGGTCGCCAAGGCTTGCATTTTCGTTTCCTCGGGCGAACGCTTCGACCCAGCCATGCACGGTCTTTGCAACCGTGCGCGCGTGGTCTTGGCGTTCGCCCTGCAGACACTGCGCGCTGTTGTTCATCGCCTCGCTGATCTGCTCCAGCAGGATCGGTAAAATATCGGCGAGCGGTATTTCGCGCGTGACCTTGCGACCCCATTCGGTATGAATGATGCCGGTCCAACCCCAGGCCCGCGTCAATTCCGAAAACGCCGCATCGGCCTCGTCCGCGCATCGAAGCGCATTGTGAACCGACACGCCCGCTTTCTCTTCCAAAAGCCGCCGGGTCGGAACATCTTCCGATCCGAACAACTGGCTCATCTCGCCCGCCGCCGACCACAAACCGCGCGTCCGCCCGTCGTCGTGCGAAACAATCGCGTACTTGCGCTCGCCCGCGCCTGCGGGGTGTCCGGGGAGTTTAGCGAAGTAATCCGTGTCATGCGCGCCCGCGAGCATCTTCGCTTCGGGCCAAACGCCGTCGAGCGCAAGCCGCAAAACGGCCTTCGT
Source organism: uncultured Armatimonadaceae bacterium (assembly GCA_964252165.1). Lineage (GTDB taxonomy): Bacteria > Armatimonadota > Armatimonadia > Armatimonadales > Armatimonadaceae > CAXUMS01. Next base: position 18,805 of record CAXUMS010000033.1, on the reverse strand, counting down.
CGGCTCGTCCCACAGCGCGGTTTGACCGAGCGCAAGAAACGGCGTTTCGGGGTAGCGCGCCCGCAGATCGGCGAGCGCGGTTTCGGCGGACGGGGAATACACGGGCGGCTGAGGGGATAAAGGCATCGTAGCTCCAAAAACAAACGTTTCAAGTATACCCCGCGAGCGCGGCGCCTATCCCTGTAAGAACGCGGAACGGCGAACCGGGTTCCCGGCGCAGGGAAAAAACCGCGCGGCAGGGAAACAAGCCAGTATGAACGAGAACAACGATGTCACCGTGCGTCCGCTCGAAGCGGGGGACGCCGCCCGCAACCGGCAGTTGATGAACCACGCGTTTGGGTCGGGGCGTGTCGCGGTTCCGCCCGCCGAGGGGGACAACGAAGAAGCGGCAAGAGACCCGGTTCCGAAAGTTCAGTTGGGCGCGTTCGCGAGCGGCGACGATCTTCGCGCGTCGCTGACGATTTGCGCGTTCGACATTCACTGGCCCGGCGCGGTAGGCGGCTTTCTACCGATGGGAGGTATCGCGGGCGTGGCGTCGTGGGCCGAGGCGCGCGGGAGGGGCTACGTGGACGCGCTACTTTGCGAATCGCTCCGAAACATGCGCGACGCAGGACAGGTCGTTTCCGCCCTGTACCCGTTCGCGTGGAATTTCTACAAGCGGTACGGCTGGGATTTTGTGGGCGAAAAGCGCGAGATCACCCTTCCGCTGACGCAGCTCAAAACCGCGCCGGAAGGCCGTCATGTGCGCGATTTGACCGACTATCAAGATGCGCAAAACGCACGGACCGCCATCGCGCCCGCTTACGCCAATTTCGCCCAAAACTATCGTGGAGCGTTTAGGGAAACGAGCCATCGCTGGGACCGCGCGCTCGAACACAGCGGCGATCACGCGACCCATGTCTACGGCTACTTCTCCGACGGCGCGGACAATTGCGCCGCCTACCTGCTCTGGCGCTTCGACACGGACGGCGACGGCGCCCATATCCGCGAGTTCGCCGCCCAAACGCCCGGCGACTACCGCGCCCTTTTGTCGCTCCTGCATTATCTCGCGACGCAAAAACGCATTGCGCGCGTGACGCTCCCCGCCGACACGCCGCTCTGGTCGCACCTGATGCACTGGGACGTCCAAACCAAAACCGCGCCGGTTTTCGCGGGGCGCATCGTGGATGTCGCCCAGGCGTTTGCGCGCTTGTCGCCGCCTGAAGGAATGGGAAATAGCGCGTCCGTTACCGTAGCGGTGACGGACGAACACGCGCCGTGGAACGCGGGCGTTTGGCGCATCACTGCGGATGGCGAACGTATTGTTTGCGAAAAAGATACGACGGGAAACGCGCCGGACGTATCGCTGCCTATATCCGCGCTTTCGCAAGCCTTCTGGGGAACGCCGTCGCTTGAGGGTGTGCGCCGCGCTGGGTTGGTCGAGGTGCGAAACGAGGCGGGCTTCGCCCTTCTATCGCTCTTGCTCCCGCCCGCGCCCGTATTCACGCTGGATCACTTTTAACCATGACCGAACCTACCTTCGCCGCAACCGTCCGCCTCGAAAAGCGCAACATCCCTATCAGCGGAAGCGACGCCATTCCCGTGTGGACATTCGCGCCGCCGGACCGCGACGCGGCGGACCTGCCGCTCGTGTTCCTCGTCCACGGCATGAATGGGCGCAAAGAATCGCAGTTCGAGATGGGCCTGCGGCTCGCAAATGCTGGTTTTCTCGCCTGCGCCCTCGATGCCCGGCACCACGGCGAGCGGGTCAACGAGGCGATCCGCGCGGCCCTTGCGAGCGGACTGGGGCCGGACTTCGCCCGCGCGTTCGGCGAGGTCGTGATCGGAACCGCGCTGGAAATGGGCGCCATCGCCGAATCGCTGGGGCGCGAGCGGTACGGCGTGATCGGTCACTCGATGGGCGGCTATATCGCCCTTCAAGCGGGGGCGTCCGACCCAAACGCCGCCGTGATCGTCAGCATCGCGGGAAGCCCGGACTGGAGCCTCGCGCCGGACGGAAGCCCGGTCCCGCCGCACCTCCTGCCGGAACGCGCCCGAACCGGTAGCCCGCTCGCCCACGCCGACGCCTTCTACCCGCGCCCGCTCCTGCTCCTGCACGGCGACTCCGACCCTGCCGTGTCCATCCTCGGCCCCCGCGCCCTTCACGCCCGCCTCGCCTCCGGCCCGTACCAGGACGCGCCAGACCGCCTCGCGCTTGTCGAGTATCCCGGCGTCGGCCACGAATGGCTCCCCGATATGGGCGCGCGGGCTATCGAATGGATGACCCGGTTCCTCTATGTATAAAATAACGACAAACGGTTCATTGACCTCCTCACATTGCCGGTGGTAAAATGTCGCCAACCTAGCATTGCGCGTTCTACTTTTTATTTAATAAATGACACAGAAACTGCGATATGGAAATTGAGAGTAGGTTGTAAAGGAGGCTCAATTATGACACGTCGGAAAGTTGTTTTCACGGTGGAGATTACCGGCTTCAAAGTTCACTTTGAAGGGGATCAAACACAAGGACAAGATGTTAGTAATCAAGTAGCGCAGGGTTTGGCAAGCTTAGCAAATATGCCCAACCACTTGCTGTCCGCCCGCGATACCCTCAGTGACAACTTGTTGCCCCCTGCAACAGTGACAACTGCCGAGACAGGGCCAGCAGAGAAAAAAGCAAAACCTAAGCGCGCACCTAGCGGCAAGTCGCCACAGGGAATGATTGAAGCGCTAGCCAACGAAGGCTTTTTTGACGCGGATCGCTCCGCCGATGACGTAGCAAACGAATTGGGAAAAAAGGGACACTCTTATGAGGGTTTCGCCTTGTCGACACCGTTAGCGCGTCTCGCGCAAAAGGGTGTTCTTGTACGGGAGAAAAAGGCCGAAAAAGGAAACTTTCATTACAAAAAGGCAGGTCTAAGTGGTACCGGCGGAAGCTAAAGCGAGCATTAACGTCTTTTTGAAAGATTGTGAGGCCGTCTTCGACATCGCGAAGACGGCCTTGCGGAACAATCAATCACTAAACGGCAACGGTTATTATGGCAACCGGTTCCGAGACGCGGTCGTAACGATGGCCAAATCTGAGGTAGCATTTCGGCAAGTTACTGACGCTTGTCAAATAGAGGATCGAACTAAGCAAGACCTTTTCGAAGCAATCAGTAGATTAAAGTCTGCTAGCGCACAACTTTCAGAGCGTGTAAAGTCACACCAAGAGATTCGTTTGATTTGCAATTCTTCGTTGCTAGTGCAGATTGAACAAGCGACAGTTAGTTCTATTCCGACCACAGAGCAAGTTATTCCGCTTGCTGTCGTTCGTGGCACAAGAGGGTACTTAGAACGACTCGTTACCCAAGCCAACGGTTGTTATGAATATCAATGGTACGATGCTTGTTCTGTAATGATTCGTAAACTTGTTGAGATTTTAATTATTGAATTGTATGAAACGAAAGGTAGAGCCGCAGAAATTAAAGACACGCGGGATGAATTCCTGACGTTGCGCGATTTAGTATTGATAGTCACAAACGAAACCTCTTGGAGTTTAGGACGTGAAACAAAGCGTACTTTGCCTTTGCTCAAGGAACTTGGAGACCGATCAGCGCATACGCGGCGGTACTTATCGACAAAAACGGATGTAGATAAGGTTTTACCGGGGCTTCGAGTCGTTGTAGATGAGTTCATACATTTGTCTAATCTTAAATAAGAGGGCTAAAGGCGCCGCCGCATTGATAGCCGCCTATTCCGGGTACGGGGGCGCGGGGCAAGTTATAATGACGCTATGCCCAATCCGCTGATTCGCGAGCGCGCCCCCTCCTACAACGGCGATGGTTCCGGCGACTTCGCCGTGTTCGACTGCATCATCGAGCGCGTGACGTTCCACAACGCCGAAAACGGCTACGCGGTCGTCAAGGTAACGCCGTCGGAAACCAAGGCCAAAGCCAAAGGCGACGTGATCACCGTCCTGGGCAGTTTCACCAACCCCGTCGTCGGCGAGTCGCTCCGGTGCCACGGGACGTGGATCAAGCACCCGCAGTACGGCTCGCAGTTCAAGATGGAGCGCTACGAAACCCTGCGCCCCGCGACCGCGGCGGCGATTGAAAAGTACCTCGGGTCCGGCATGGTCAAGGGCATCGGCCCGGCGACCGCGAAGCGCATCGTGGACAAGTTCGGCGAGAAAACGCTCGATATTATCGAGAACGAGCCGAAGAAACTCGCCAAAGTGTCCGGCCTGGGCGAAAAGCGCATAGACCTGATCAAGGCCGCGTGGGACGAGCAAAAAGAGGTGCGCGCGATCATGCTCTTTTTGCAAGGCCACGGCGTCTCCCCGACGTACGCGGTTAAAATCTACAAGTTTTACAAAGAACGCGCGATTGAGGTAGTGGAGAAGAACCCGTTCCAACTCGCCAACGATATTTGGGGGATCGGGTTCAAGTCGGCGGACAAGATCGCGCAAAACATCGGCATCGCCCTCGACGCCCCAGAGCGGTTGGAGGCCGGGCTGGTCTACGTTCTCAATCAGGAGATGGACAACGGCGGGCATTGCTTCTTGTTGGAAGACGATCTGATCACCAAGTCCATCGAGATTTTGGGGGCGGAACACGGCCCGGTCGAACGATCCCTTGTCGCCCTTGTCGAGCGCGGCCTCCTTGATGCCGAAACCGTCGAGATGGTCGGGCATCAGGACACCGCGATCTACACGCCGTCTATCCACACTACGGAAAAAGCGGTCGCCGAGCGGGTCAACACGCTCTTGTCGTCGCCGTGGCGGTCACGCCCCAAGCCGCAGGATTTAGATGATATTGTCGCCGATGTGCCGGGCTACGCGCAGTTATCCGACGAACAACGGCTTGCCGTGCGCCGCGCCCTGTCCGAGCCGATTATGGTCTTGACGGGCGGGCCGGGTTGCGGTAAAACGTTCACGACCAAAGTTATCGTCGCCGCGTTCGAGAAGTTGGGCAAGCGTTTGCAGTTAGCGTCGCCGACGGGCCGGGCCGCCAAGCGCGCCGCCGAGGTGACGGGCCGCGAGGCGAAAACCATTCACCGGATGCTCGCCTTTGACCCGGAAAAGAAAGGCTTCAAGCACGGACCGGGCGAACCTCTTGAACTTGATGTCCTCATCATTGACGAAGCGTCCATGCTGGACCTCGTGCTGACGCACCACACGCTACGGGCGGTCCCGGACGGCGCGCAGATCATCTTTGTCGGCGATGTGGACCAATTACCCTCGGTCGGGCCGGGCAACGTCTTAGGCGATTTTATCAACAGCGGGCGCGTTCCGGTCGCGCGCTTGACGCAGGTGTTCCGACAGGCCGCCGAGAGTAAAATCATCACCAACGCCCACGCGATCAACCGGGGCAAGATGCCGGACCTGCCGCCGCCGTCCGCGATCCACACCGACGGCGCGGACTGCGTGTTTGTCGAAGTGGACGAATCGGACGAGATGCCGATGAAACTTGCGGGCGTGGTCGCGAAATCTCTGCCCAAGCTCGGTTATAAACCCGCCGACATCACGGTTCTCGCCCCAATGCAACGCGGCTCGGTCGGCGCGCGGAACCTCAACGAAGTTTTGCAAAGCGTCCTCAACCCCCGAAGTCCGGACAAGCCCGAACACCAGCGCGGCCCGGTCGTGTACCGTGTCGGGGACCGCGTGATGCAGCGCGTCAACAACTACGACAAAAACGTCTTCAACGGCGATGTCGGGCATATTATCGAACTGGATAAGGAGAACCAAACCGTCGCGGTCGAGTACATCGAGGGCGTTATCGAGTACGACTTCGTGGATTTGGACCAGTTAGCGCACGCGCTTAGTATTACGATCCACAAATGTATTCGCGAGGACGAACGGGTTTGGACCGTGGAGCGCGGCCTGGTTCCCATTCGCGATTTATCGCCCGGCGATTGTATTTGGACGGGCCGCGACGGCGCGCGTCGCGTCGTCGCCAAATTCAACACGGGCGAAAAGCCGGTTGTGCGCGTTACGACGCGCGCGGGCTACCAGATTGACGTTTCCGAGGAGCATCCGCTTCTGGTCGCAACGCCTGATAGTGCGACGGCGCGTTTTGTAACGGCGGGCGAATTGACGCCGGATTTGTTCGCTTGCTTAAATCGCACTATCGTGGATAGCCGTCGTCACGTTTTTCTTCCCGCCCCGCCGCTCCCCGTGCGGCAACGGCTTGCGCCGATGTTGCCCACGGTCTTGGACGAGCGCTTGGCCTATCTGCTCGGCGCGCTGGTCGGCGACGGTTCGTATCGCGACGCCAAAGACGGAACCGTGGACTTCACCAATCAAGACGCCGACGTTTTGAGTCTGGTTGAAGAAACGCTAACCGCGTACGGTTTGCGCGTTTGCCGTTATCAAAGGGCCGGTCAAAAAGCGACTCGATTGTATGTCGTCTCGCTTGCGTTTCGAGAGTGGTTATGCGAAATGCGACTTGACTACACACTGGCGAAAGATAAAATTGTCCCCCCCTGCGTTTTCGCCGCATCGGCAAGCGTTCGCGGCGCGTTCTTGCGCGGTTTGTTCGACACAGACGGAAGCGCGGGCATCGGCTCGTGTCGCGGCGTTCGATTTGTTTCCGCATCGGCTGCGTTGGCGCACGACGTTCAGCAATTACTCCTATCGCTCGGCATTGTTTCCGTGCGAAAACAAAACCAGGGCGCTTCCTGCGTCACCGTCAGCGGAACTTCGTTGCAAAGGTTCGCCGATTCTGTCGGCTTCAACGTCGGATACAAACGCGAGCGGTTGAACGCAATACTGCGGCTCGCCGCAACCGTGGGAAAATCAAACCACGATTTTGTCCCGTTCGGCGGCGCGTTGATTTGCGAGATCGCGGCGGCATTCAATGACGCGTGGACGACGCAGGCGCAAGGCGGTTTTTACGCTCGCAACGAATACGCCGCAGGCGGCTTGCTGTCCCGGTTGAAACGCGGCGTCAACAACATTTCCTATCGGCATCTCCACGATCTTATCGAGGCATTGGAGCGCGTAGGGGCGCAAGTTCCCCCAAGCGCGACGCGAACAGCGACAAACCGTTACTTCTATGATCCCATTGCGTCTGTTGAGCGTTTGAACGAGCGATCCGTAATGTACGACATCGAGGTGGAGGACGTTCACTCGTTCGTCGCGGGCGGCGGGTTCGTGTGCCACAATTCGCAAGGCAGCGAATACCCGGCGTGCGTGATCGCGCTTCACACCCAGCACTACATGATGCTCCAGCGCAACCTGGTATATACGGCTCTGACGCGGGCGAAGAAACTCGCCGTGTTCGTTGGGTCGAAGCGGGCGATACAGATGGCCGTGCGGAACCAGCGCGTGGTCCCGCGCAATACGCGTTTGTCGCAACGGCTCCAGCATTTGGTGGATGACTTAGGCCCAAACGGTTTGCCGCGCCGAGGGGCGGGACCGCCCAAACCGCAACTACCCACGCCGCCGATGCCGGGCCGGTTGCTTTAGCCATCCGCGATTTTGTGTTTGATACCGTAACTGTTGTTGCATCGCGGACGTTTCTTATACCAAACGAACAACGGATGCGGAGCGGGACGTTATGCAAATTTCTAAAAGGCGACGCGGGCTGATAGCGGCGGCGACGGCGGTGATAGCGGCGCTTGCGGTCGCGCCGCAAACGGGCTGGCTCGTGCGGCAACAAGCGCGCGGGGTTCTCGGCGCGCCCAATGCGCCGCTGTTTGAATTGGCGGTCAATAACCGTTCGCCGGATTCATCGGAAATGTCGCACCTGGAAGCCGCGGCGGCGCGTTTCCCCAACGACGTCGGCGTTCAAATGGCGCTGGCCGAAAGCGGCGGGCGCGACTGGCGGGTGCGCGCGGGCGCGTTGCAAAAGTTAGAAGCGCGATTCCCCCAGGAACCCGCCCTACTTGCCGCCGAACTCCGCGCGCAAACGATGTTTCTGCGTGTGGGCTACCGACCGGAAACCAGTGTGTTGATGTACGACACCCGTACGCCCGAGCAAATTCGAGCGCAGGAAAAGGCGTTAACGCTAACGCCGGAGGCGCAAGCGCAACACGCAAAGGACCTTGCGCGATTCGAGGCGACTACCCGGGCCGGTGCGAAACTCGCTCCCGATAATGTCTACTTCGCCCTTATGCGCGCCGCCTACCTTTTTGAACTGCGGCGTGATGACGAGGCGGTAGGGGAAATAATGCGGGCGGGTGCGCTTCCCAAATACGACGCGTACGTTTCGGAATCTATTGCAGGACGGTTGCGTTTTGCGCGGGCGGCGGAGGGGCAAGATCCCGGCGCAATAAGCGATGTCGCACTAATCGTAAGCCAGTTATATATGGACATGGCGACGCAACGTGGCGTTGTTCATTCGGCGGTTTGGTGCGCGATGGAGCGTGAACGCGCCAGGAATGTGGAGGACGGAATCGCGATTCGGCTTGCGGTCGCCCGTTTGGGAGAAACGATGCGGACGCAGGCGACGCCGACGGTTGGCGTTTTCGGGGGCGCGGCGACCGTTGTGCAGGCGTCGCTTCGTTCCGGCGCTGCCCCGGCGTTTCGGGACCCGGACGACACGGTAGCGAGCCAAAAATCCGTGGCGCGCTTTGTGGCCTACCTAAACCAATCCGGACACGCGAGTGACGCTTACTGGTACCAAAACTCAGCAGACGCCGCCGCGCGCACGCTTGCGGTTTGCGATCAAGCCGGTCCGATGTTCCCTATGAAGGCTGATATGTCTCGGCTTTTGACATGGTACACGGCGGGTCTTGTTCTTCTGTGGTCAGCGTTAATATTCGTGTCTCTTGGCTTTAGCGCGCATCTGCTTACAGCGTTTTCGCCGTGGGTGCGAAAGGGTGCAATCTTGCCGCCTGTTGTGCAATGGGGAATTCGGGCCGGATCGGTTGCGCCGCTCGCCCATTTAGCCGTCTCTCATTTGGGCGCGAACGGGGAAGAGGGTTCTTGGTGCATTGCGGCGGCGACTAGTATTGCAACATTCGCCCTGTTGCGCCGCGCACGGTTCCAAGCGCGCCCGTTCGCGCAGGGCTTGGCGATTGCCGCTATGACCACCATAGGCGTTTGGGGCCTAATGACGTACCTACCGTTGACAAACCGCGCCTTCCCCATCCTTCATGCCGTTGAACAGGTCGCCGGGTTCTGGTCGTTCGGAGCGGTACGGGGCGGGTTGGATGGACCATTCACCGCGTCGGTAGCCGCCGCGCTTGCTTTGCTTGCAACTGCTTATCCCCTAACATTGTTCGCCCTGAGCAAGCGCGCAGGCGCGCCGCCCGTTCTAGGGATGCTGAACGGGTTGCGCGGGCTTGCGGTTCCGCTTGCCTGCATGTCGCTTCTCGCCTACGGCGCGGTTACGGTCGTTACCGCGCGCCGCGACGCCGCTCTGCGTGCGGACTTGGCGCAAATTGTAGAAAACGAGGCTCAGTTTCTGGCCGAGCGAACGGGCAAGCCGTGGCCCTCTCCGGTTCCGTTTGGGCGAGGGCTAAAGTAGCGCGGATGCGAGGGCGTTCAGGAAGCGGCGGCGGACTTTGAGCCAGTCGGCTTTGCCGTCGCCGTAGACCGCGTTGGTCAGCACGGCGACGGTGAGGTCATAGGCGGGGTCAATCGTGAGAACCGTGCCGGTGTAGCCGGAATGACCGACCGCGCGGTCGGATAATAGATCGCCGACCGGGGCGAGGCCGTTTGGGTGCGCGAAAAAGGCGAGTGTGTGACCGCCGACATCTGCGGGGATTTGCGATTCCAACATTCGGGCGCGGGTGGGCGCGCCCCAGAGCGGGGCTTGCGAGGGTAAACCGCGAAGAACCGCCTCGCCCCACGCGGCGACATCGTGCGCGCATCCGAACAAGCCCGCGTTGCCGGACACATCAGAGGCGCCATTTGCATTGCCCCCCATGCCGATGCCGCGTGCGTTGCCGTCGTGGACGACGCCGGTCAGCGTTTCGTCCTTGCCCGGCCCTTCACGCGGGATGGTCGGCGCGATTCCGGCCCGCAAATCAGGGGTGTCGTGCGGGGGGGCGAAGCGGAGCGATGACAACCCGAGCGGCGCGAACACCCTGTCGCGGGCGACCCGGTCCTGGTGATAGCCGGTTACCATACCGACGATGCGGGCGAGCAGAATAAAGCCGAGGCAACTGTACTCGTACCGCTCACCGGGCGGGGCGGTGGGCGTCAAACGCAAAATCGCCGCGACCGCATTGTCCAGGCCGTAGCCGGAATCGTAGCACGGCGTCCACGCGGGCAAACCCGAGGTGTGCGTGAGCAGATGCCGAACGGTGACGCCGGGCAAACTCGCGGACGCATCCCCGAAGAACTCCCCAAGCGGCGCGCCCAGGAGCAGTCTCCCTTCTTCGGCGAGCGCGAGAACCGAGGACGCGGTCGCGAGCGGCTTGGTTAGCGACGCGAGATCATAAAGCGTGCTGGTTCGCGCGGGCGTTTCGCCGTTGGTAGTTCCGATAGCCTCGTGGAGAAACAAGCTTCCGTTGCGGTACGCGCACACAACCGCGCCCGGCATCGCGCCGAATTCCACGCCGCGTTTCAGCACGTCCACGGCCCGCTGAACCCGGACCGCATTGACCTTCGCCGCTTTGGCGTCCATGCCGCTCTACCTGCCCCCGCCTTGCTGAGACGACGAGGGCGCGGCGTCGCCCTGCGCGGCCTGCACCCGCCGATGCCAGTCGGGAACCGGAACCTTGTTGGGGAACAACTGCGCCCCGACTTTGGCAAGATAACTTTCGGTTCGGCCTTCGCGCGTCATGCCGTTGTACGAAAAGAAGTTCAAACCCGCCGCGCCAATTAAGCGGAAGGCTTTGCTCTTCTCGACCGCAGATGGGGCTGGTACCTGCCACGCGCCCACGCCCGCGATAATCGGGCGCCCGTAACTGTTCGCAACGGCATCGCGGATTTGCCCCGCGACAAGCGACGTGGACTTGTTGTAGCTCATCGGGCAGGCGGCGTCCAGAAGGCCGTCGCGGAGCCAGTCGCGCCACGATTGCGCCTTGTCGTCGTGCGCGACCTCGTAGTTCGGGAACACGGCGGCGGAGACGATCAGATTGGGGCGCAGGCGATGCGCTTCGTCCGCGACGCTTTGCACGGTCGCCGTAACAAGACTGCGCCGCCATTCCTTCCACTCACGCGGGAACACATACGCCCACGCCAGCCGGTTGGTTTTGGCCTTCGCGTCCGCATACGCCGCCGCCTGCGGGGACGCGGTCGGAAGCAGATAGGCGCGGAACGCCTTCAGGTCATACTTGGAAAACGAAAACCGCTCGCACGGAAAACGCACATAATCAAAGTGAATGCCGTCCACCGGGTAGCGGAGGGCGACATCGAGGAAAACCTGCTTGATATGATTTTGCACGCCGGGATAGGCGGGGTCCAGAAACGCCCCCTCGACATCCTCTTTTTCCGTCCAGTTGATGCGCCCTTGCTTATCCTGCACCAGCCATTCCGGGTGCAGATTCGCGACATGAAGCGGCGAATACGGGCGGCGTTTTTTATGCCACACGAGGAACGTGTTCATCCACGCGTGAACTTCCAAACCGGCTTTGTGGCCTTCCTCGACCGCGACCGCGAGCGGGTCGAAATCGCGCGGGGCCTCGTTCAACTCTTCGGAGCGCGGCTCGTACTGCGAGTTGTAGAAGGCGTCGCCGCGCCCGCGCACCTGCACGAAAAGCGTGTTGAACCGGTACTTTTTGGCCAGCGCGACCGCGTTCTTGATGCGCTGGGGGCTGGTCATCGCGTCGCGCACCACCCACATCGCGCGCACCTCGCCGCCCGTTGCTGTAACCACCGGGGCGGATGGCGTCACGGGCGCATAAGCGGGGTCTGAGGGCGGAGCGGGGAGAGGAGATTGCGCCTGCGCGGGGCGGGGAGAAACGAAAACGCCGCTGGCGGCAAGCGCGGCGGCGGAGGAGACGGCGAAGATAAAGCGGCGACCACGCGCCGCACGGGAAACAAGCATCAACACATCCTCTCGTACCGCAAATCCGAATCGGAAAGCGGAGCGGGGTGGGGATGTTTACATGGTATCCCGCGCCGTTAGCGGTGTCAATTTGACGAGAAAGGGGTGCTTACCGGTCGGTTGAGTTCGGTGCGCCGCCTTCCACGCCTAATTGTCGGAGCGCGGCCACGAGTTCGTCAGGGAGGGCCGAGCCGACAAGAAGCCGGGCGTTGTTATGAAAACGCAATCGAACGCCTTGATCGCCTCTGGCATTAAGGGCTTGATCGCCCGGATACCCGCGAATTCCCCAGCCGCCGTACTCGGCGAGCGGCTTGTACGTAACGGCATCCGCGCACGCAATATCCGACAAAGCGATACGACGATGATAAACGGTCAGCCACCAGCCGAACCGCACAACAAGAGCGTCTGCGACCATTTCGGTCTGCATAAAAAACAAATTGGCGACGAAGCCCGTTGTTAAAATGGGGATTGCGAGAACGAGGTAGACAAAGCCTGGAACCGGGCGCGGCCCTGTCAGCGCAAGCGTTGCGACGACCGCAAAGCAAGCGGTCATTGCTGAGGCGACGAGTATCGCCGCCCAGCACGGAAGGGCTTGACTCTCGTTAAAGATCAACGCTGGTTGACCCGACGTTCGTTCCGATTTCGGTTTTTCGTCCATCTTGTTTGGTTCGCTTTCCGCATTCAGACAAACCGGCGAAAAAAGAGTTGCCGAAGCCTTACGAAAAGACTTGGCAATACATCTAAAATCTATGTATAGTGAGACATCACGAAATGAAAGGCGACGCGAATGGGCAAGGAACTGCCAAAAAACGATATTCCCACGCTAATACTTGCGGTTTTGGAAGACGCGCCCCGTCACGGCTACGCGATCGCGCGCGAGGTAGAGCGGATCAGCGAGGACGCCCTTTTGCTCCGCGAAGGCTCGCTCTATCCGGCCCTGCGGATTCTGGAGCAGGACGGTTTTGTCGTGGGCGAGTGGCTTTTGCCCGAACCGGGCGCGCGCGGCCCGGCCCGCAAAGCCTACACGCTCACCAACGCAGGTCATGGCGAACTCGCCAAACGCCGCGCGGACTGGCGCCGGTATGCGGATTTTATGGAACGGCTATTGAAAGGACCAAACGATGCAACATCGCCTGCTTGAAGAGTATGTCGCCGAGGTAACGCCCCGGCGCGCAACCGATGTGGAAACCAAACTCGATGCCGAGGAACTATCCCAGCATCTGGGCGCGCTCGCCGATGTCCACGTCGAACTCGGGATGACCGAGGACGAGGCGGCCCGCGAGGCGATCCGGCAGTTCGGAGCCGCGCCCGCCGTCCGCCATGACCTGAAGCGCGTCAGCCTGCGCGGTCGGCTCGTCAAAGCCGCCCGCACCAATGCGGGAACCGCGCTACTTACCGGCTTCGCCATCGCCGCGCCAAGCCTGTTCGCAACGTTTGCCGCCAATACGTTTGCGCCGCCGCAAATGGTCACCGCTTTATTGGCGCAACCCCACACCGCTGTTTCCTCAACCGTTGTCACTGGAGTCTATTTTCCGCTTTTGGCGTTGTTGGCCGGTATGGTTCTCGCGCTACGGCGTGGGGAACGATTGGCTGTCTCGCTCATTCCCATTGCGGCGGCAATTGCTACGTTATTGCCGTTTGTGATGGTGTCTCCGGCCCGGGGTAGTCTCAGCAGTTGGCCCTCAACGCCGCAAGTGTGGGGTTACCTCAGTTATACGTATCTGTGTTTGATGGCGTACGCTTATGTAGGCGCGCTTGCGGTCGGCTTGTGGCGACGCCACCGGCAAAAAGGCGGCCCGGCAACCGCGTAAATAGCGCGGTAACGCAACGCAACAGCCGCAGGGCCGATAGCGATCTTGCATTGGCCCTGCGGCTGTCGCGCTATTTTTGCGACGCGCCTAAACATTATTTGCAGTTCAGATCGGACTGCCCGCCGCATGCTGGAGAGGCGGCGGGATAATCGGCGGGGTTAGGGCCAGCCGTCCTGCCGGAACAACCTACGCCCGCGCGGCAACGCACATCCCAGTTGGCGTCGGTAAGCGTTCCGCGCCGCCGAAACCGCGCGTGACCATCCACGTAGGCGAATGTCGCGCCATCCTGATGTCTCCACGCGATCTGCTTGTTGTTACAACCATCCGTACCCGGCGCGACCCAGTCGGCGCACCAGTCCGCGTCGCGGGTATGATCGCGTTGCAGGGCGGGATGGGGATACGCGAATTCGGAAGGGGCGATTTGTTCCGCGCTCGCGTCGGCCCGCCGCGTCAGTGCGTCGCCCGCAAGAATGATGCTGGCAGGTTCCGGTATCTCGGCTAATGCGACCACGGAGGCGAAAAAGTTCGCGGGGGCCGCGGCGCTTGCATCAAACAAACCGACGATTTGCGGGTTGGTGGCGTACGCGCGCCCGTCCGCGCCATCGGACGGGCAAACGTAAACCCCGGCCCGTTTTCCATCGCCGATATACGAGCGGATGCGCTGGGGCCAGTAATCGTCGGTAGCGTAACTATAGGAGAACGGAAACGCCTCGTCGCTGTCCGTGACATACAGCGAAAACGCCATCCCGATCTGCCGAACATTGGACAGGCACGCGGCTTGGCGCCCTTTTTCCCGCGCGCCCGCGAAAACAGGAAACAACAGCGCGGCGAGCAGGGCGAGGATCGCGATCACGACCAGCAGCTCGATAAGAGTAAAACCCGTTGCGCCGCGTCCCGTCGCGGCGTCAGAAGGAAGGCGCATCGTTTCTTTCTTTCCTTGCGAAGTCCGCACCGTTGCGGCAGGTGAGTTGCCGGACGCCCGCCGCAACAAGTCGCGCTACGGGGATACAGATGAAGATTCGACCCGTCGCAACGTGTATTGGTTGCGGAACGCGAAGACCGCTTTGCGGTTCACGCCGCCGATAGGGCGCGCTTCGCGGCGCACACTCAGACTGTCGCCGGTACGGTTGATTGTGGTTCGTATCTCAGAAGGGCGAATGCCATCAATTCCTCGTGCGGTAAGTGTCAGGATTCCTCGCCCCGTCGCGGCGAAGGCGTCCATTCCGGCGACCGCATTTTCCTCGCTTTGTTTATTATCCTTGTTGGTCCAAACTCCGGTTTGCGCTGATAATGACCAGGTGGAAACCTCCACGCGACTACGAAATCGCGGGTAGGTAATGCGAACGGAAAGCGCGTCGCCCTGCGGCGACATCGCAACCGCCATGCGGGCGGGCGTCTTGACAAGCCGTTCGCTTTGATAATCTCGGTACTGCAATTCGCCCGCCCATTCGCCGACAAGGGGCGACAGGACGGCGCGGCGCACGCGTTCGGTCAGACGGGCGGGGCCAGCATGTTGTTTCGCAAGAACAACCGCCCCGCCGCCTGCGCCTAAGAGCGCAATCAACCCGAGTGCCGCCACCGTCGCGACAATACCGGTCTTGTACGTTGTTGCCATCAGAAGAATACCTGTTCCTTTCAAAAGCGGAGAAGTGACCATAGAAACGCCGCCGGACGAGGCGCCGATTAAATCGTTCGTGACGGCAATAGCGGGTATGGAGAGAGAAGAAGGAGCGGCGTCCGAGGCGCGCTCGGTGAGAAATACCGTAAGCGCGGCGAGCGATACCACAACACCCGCTTTTGCGAGGTGACGCCGTAATTTTTCCACAGCGCGCGACACGCGCATTCGTGCCGCGTTTTCCGCTATGCCCAGAGCCGAACCCAATTCGGCGAAACTGCGCTGGTCGAAAAAGCGCAGGAGAACCGCGTTACGGTCCCGTGCGGAAAGCCGCGCCAGCGCGTCGTTTAACCGCTCGTCCATCGCGGACCAACTCTGTTGGGAATTACTGCCCGCCGCGTCGTCCGGTTGTTCCACCAAAGCCATATCAACCCACGCTCCCGATACCTCGCGCGCTTGACGACGCGCGTTGTGCCTCGCGGCGTTTCGCCCTACCAGTCGGGCGGCGGAGAAAAGCCATCCCGCGAGCGGACCGGAACGGCGCGAAAGCGGAGCGGCCTTCCGCGCCAGCAGGACAAAGACCGCCGGAGCGGCATCCTCCGCCAAAGTCCGGTCACGTACTTCGCGCAAACAAACGTAGTAGATCAAGTTCGCATAACGAAGTCGCAATCGCGCGAACGCCGCCTCGTCCCGCCGCGTCGCCCAGCGCCGTAGAAGCTCACTATCCTCGGGTTCGTTCATTACTGTTTCAAACAAACGTGCAATGTAGCCGTTCGCCCTTCTTTTCGACCGTTCAACTATAACTGTACGCGCGCGGTAGAAACCGCACAAAACCAGGCGTTCGACAAAAAAAGTCCGAAGGCGATGCAATCGCCTTCGGACTTTTGGTTTATCTGATCGTGTCGTTTACGCCGCAAGCGGCGTTCTTGATTGCGCGACTTTCGGTACGCCCGGGACCAGCAGGCGCGGGGTGAGCTTCCCGGTCGCCGGGTCCACGTCCACGACTACCGTGTCGCCATCGCCGAACTCGCGGCGCAGAATGCCCGACGAGATCGGGTTGTCCACCATACGCTGAATGGTGCGGCGGAGCGGACGCGCGCCGTACAGCGGGTCAAACCCTTGATCGGCAAGAACGCCGCGCGCCTCGGCAGTCACGTCAAGCGTGATATTTCGCTCGCGCAGGGCGTTTTCGGTCCGTTTCAACAACAAGCTTACAATCTCCGCGATTTGCGCGCGGTTCAGCGCGTGGAAAACGATCACTTCGTCAATACGGTTGATAAGTTCGGGACGCAGATGCCCGCGCAATTCCGCCGTCACGCGGGTTTGCATCTTGTCATACAACTCCTGCGCCTCCTCATGGGTTGACTCGGACGGAATCGCCTCGATCAGGTGCGACCCAATATTGGACGTCATCAAAATAACGGTGTTCTTGAAGTTGACCACCCGCCCCTGTCCGTCCGTCAACCGCCCGTCGTCCAAGATTTGAAGCAGGACGTTGTACACGTCCGGGTGCGCTTTTTCGATCTCGTCCAAAAGCACGACGCGGTAGGGGCGGCGCCGAACCGCTTCCGTCAGTTGCCCGCCTTCCTCGTAGCCGACATAGCCGGGCGGCGCGCCGATCAGACGCGCGACGCTGTGCTTTTCCATGTACTCGCTCATGTCAATGCGAACGAGCGCGCCCTCATCATCGAACAGGAACTCGGCGAGGGCTTTGGCAAGCTCGGTTTTGCCCACGCCGGTCGGGCCTAAGAACAAGAACGAACCGATAGGACGCTTGGGATCGGACAAGCCCGCCCGCGACCGGCGCACGGCCTCGGCGACCGCCTCGATGGCGACCTCCTGACCGACCACGCGTTCGTGCAAATGCGTTTCGAGTTGCAGCAATTTTTCGGCTTCGCCCTCGAACATCCGCGCGACCGGGATACCGGTTTGCTTGGCGATAATCTGGGCGATGTCCTGCTCGTCCACGACCGAATCCATACCGGTTTCGGCCTTCCATTTATCACGGGCGGCATTGAACGCGATACGGAGCGCCTGCTCCTCGTCGCGAAGGCGCGCCGCCGCCTCGTACTCGCGGCGGTCGGCGGCCTCGCGCCCTTCGGCAACCAGGCGAATGAGGTTGGCTTCCTGCTCCTTCAATGCGGGGGGGAGCGACGCTATCTCGATACGCACTTTCGATGCGGCCTCGTCCACCAGATCTATCGCCTTGTCCGGCAGAAACCGCTCGGTAACATAACGGGCCGACAGTTGCGCCGCCGCCGCGAGCGCGGCATCGGTTATCTTGACCTTGTGATGGACCTCGTACTTATCGCGAAGACCCTTCAAAATCGAGATAGTGTCCTCCACCGACGGCTCACCGACAAAAATCGTCTGGAACCGACGCTCCAGGGCGGCATCCTTTTCAATATTTTTGCGGTACTCGTCCAGCGTAGTCGCGCCGATACATTGCAACTCGCCGCGCGCAAGCGCGGGCTTGAGCATATTGGATGCATCCATCGCGCCCTCGGCGGCCCCGGCACCAACCACGGTGTGCAGTTCGTCGATAAACAAGATGATGTGACCTGCGGCCTTTTTCACCTCGTCCATGACGCCCTTCAAACGCTCCTCGAACTCGCCCCGGAACTTCGCGCCCGCGACCAGCGCGCCCAAATCAAGGCTTAAAAGCGTGCGGTTTTTCAGCGTTTCCGGCACATCGCCGTGGATGATCTTCAGCGCAAGCCCTTCCGCAATCGCGGTTTTGCCCACGCCCGGATCGCCGATCAAGACGGGGTTGTTTTTGGTCCGCCGCGACAACACCTGCACGACGCGCGTTATTTCTTCGTCGCGTCCGATCACCGGGTCGAGCTTATCCTCGCGCGCAAGCGCGGTCAGATCACGGGCGTACTTGGCGAGCAGTTGATACTTGCCCTCCGGGTTCTCGTCGCTGACGCGGCTGTTACCCCGAATCTGCTGGAGGGCGCGGTACACGCGCTCCTCGTCCACGCGCCGCGCCGCAAGTATCCGCGCGCCCGGCGCGTCGGTTTCCTTGATGATGCCGAGGAGCAGATGCTCGACGCCGACAAAATCGTCTTTTAAACGCCGCGCTTCCGCATCCGCATTATCCAAGATACGCTTGAAACGAGGCGTCATGTAAATTTGCGGGTCCGCGTTTCGCTCGGGAAACGTGATCTTGGGCGCGCGCGCCAGCTCTTCTTCGACTTTGCGCGTAACCTCGGAAACGTCCGCCCCAACCCGCTCCAATATCTGACGCGCGATTCCGTCCTCTTGCTCAATCATGGCAAGCAAAACGTGTTCCGCGTCCATTTGATTTTGCTTATACCGCCGCAGAACATCCTGACTCGCCGACAGCACATCCCGCGCACGTTCCGTATAATTTTCAAACATAGTCTTTAACTACGACCTCCTACAGCGAAGAATTCGCTTTTGTTTGTCCGTAGCCGTCTACTTTGCGGGGGACTAAATCGCTCAGGCCGCGC
>CAXUMS010000032.1:0-34391 GCA_964252165.1 uncultured Armatimonadaceae bacterium | reverse complement strand
TGTTTCTTTCATCCGAGACGACGGACGGGCGAGCATTGCCGGTACGCCATGCCGGGTTGTCACTTTTCAAGATGTGGTTGAGCAGGGACCGATGAACCAGGGCGACATCATTCTAAGTTATCTGACCGGAGGACGGCGCAGAACCAACCGCCCGCGCAACTGGACGACGCGGACGACGCTCTGGATAGACCAAACTGGCTTGGTTCGCCGCGCGCTAACGGTCGCGAAGGATTCCTCCAAGCCCGGCGCGCCGGACCGTTCCAAAAGCGAATGGCGCGATGTGCGAACCAATACGCCGCTTGCCCCTGCTACGGCTTTTGCGCCTTCCTCCTCTACCCCCGCTACCGTGGCGAAGGCGTCCAAGCCTTGAAACGCTCTGGGATGGCGATAGCGGCATTGATAAGCGCCGCTGTATTTTTCGCGATGGGCGGCGTTGCGCTTTGGCGCGAATCGCACAGGTCGCCGCGATTCGACCCGCGCGCCCTTGCGCTTCTCGAACGGAATCATCGCTTGATGGCGGTAGCCCCGGCGCTTTCCGGCGAGGTGACCGCAACGTATAGCGCATCGGCGGGACCGGTTCGTACGCGGCTCGTTCTGCAAAAACCGAACCGAGCGCGTTTTGTTTTTCAGTCACGTCTGCAAGATGCGCGAACCGGTAAATGGCGCACTGATTACGAGGCGTCGGTCGCCGAGGTTAAAATCTCCAATGGCGCAACGGTGAAAACGTATGAGAAACGCCCGCAACAGCCGTATGCGCGCCTTTCCACCGAAGCCGCCGACGCGCACGGCGCAAACCTCATCCCTTACAACGCCTCGTTGCTGTTCGGATTCTTCGACCCTCGTGAAACGCACTGGGCGCGCATTGAGAAAGGACACGCCCGTGATTTGGATTTTGTGCGTTTCGACGCCCCGGCGACCTGCGATAGCGCCTTGTGCCAAACCATCACGTATCGCACATCCGTGAAGCCGACGCCGGTTCCGCTACTCGATGTTTTACTCGGGCGGGCGTCGTGGCGCGCATTTCGCTCGGCCCAGAACCCGCCGCCGTCCGCCTACAGCAAGGCGGTCACGCTATCTATTGACGCGCAAGGCTTGATTCGCCGCACCGTCACCCGCGACACGGACCCGTACGTTTCGGGGACGATTGTACGGACCGAAGATACGCGCGGTTTGCGAGCGGGCGCGCCCGCCCCAGAGGGCGCCTTCCGCTTTCCCACGCGCCTCAAACCCGGACAATCCGAGCCGTAGCGCCTCCGGTAAAACTGCCGATAATTAGCCAAAGCAAGCGGGCCGACAATTAGCGGTATGAACAAACGCATTTTCACCGCAACGCCCAGGACGCTCGCCTTGCGCGCCGCAATTGTGTTGTTGCCGCTCGCGGTCGCGGGTGGCCTTTTCACTTATTCATCGGTATCGAGGACGAAACCGGGCCGCGTAGATGCCGCCGCTCTTGCCATTTTAGACGCGAACGATAAAGCCGTACGATCCGCGCAAAATCTATCGGCGCATGTTGAAATCAACATTATGGGACGATTAAAGCGCGTTGCGGATTTACAAGTCGCACGGCCCAATCGCGTTCAGTTCGCTACGCAAACTTATCGTCGTAACGGGCGTTCTGGCGCATGGGAGTCCGACTTCGGTAAACGGCTTGTGGTGTCCGATGGCGCGCAATTGTGGAGCCAGGAAGAGTCGTACCCCGCCCCGCGCGCCGTCCGTTCCGCTACCGCGCCCGACGGCTCCAACATCGAACTTTACAATCTGGATGTGCCGGGATTCTTCAAACCGCAAGAAACCCTTCGGCGGCAGGTCGCTAAAGCGCAAGCGGACGGATCTCTTATCGCCGTGCGAGATGGCGGAACCAAAATCTTCGACGGCAAACCGTGCCGCGTTGTGCAAGTTGAAACAATGCAACACGAGCCAGGCATTGCCCCCGTGGACTTTATGACGCGCGGTATGGGGATTGCGGATATAGACCGTTTGAAAACGCATTCTTATCCGGAGCGGGTAGAGGCGTACATCGGCGTAGATAATTTTGTCCGCCTGGAGCGGCATCGGTCTGCCGGAACCGGAGGATCGTCTCCCGCTTTCTCGATGGATGTTGCAACGCGCGATCTTCATGTCAACGCCGCGATTCCCGCCGCGACTTTCACGTACAAGGCGCCGCCTGGCGCGCGAATCAAGGTCGCGACGAGGTAACAAGAGCGGCCTCATAAACGTCGAGCATATGCCGGGCCATTCCTTCCGGCGTGGGACGAAGCGGACTTTCCAAAGCGGCGTGGGCGAAGGCGGCGCGCTTCGCCTTATCGGTTAGCAACTCGGCAAGGGCGGCGGCGAACGCGGGCGCGTTCGGCTCAACCACAAGGGCGTCTACGCCCGCGCGCACGAACTCCGGCGCGCCGCCCGCGTTCGCGACCACGCAGGGCAAACCGTGGCTTTGCGCCTCGGACAGCGCGATACCTTGTGTGTCGGTTGCGGACGGGAAGGCGAAAACCGATGAAAGCGCGTAAAGCGGGCCAAGTTCGCTCCGCGTTAAAAATCCGGTGAACCGCGTTTGCGCCTCGATCCCCGCTTTTTGAACATGGGCGCGGCATCCTTCCACATACGGTCCGTTCCCGGCGAAGACGAGCAGGGGACGCGCTTCTTCCCCTGCTCGCTCGGGCCACTGCGCGGCCACCTGCGCGAAGGCGTCCGCAAGAGCGTCCAAGTTCTTTTCGCGGGCCAAGCGACCGACAAACAAAACGACCGGCGCAGTTAATGGAAGGTTATACTTTTCGCGCGCGGCTCGCACTTCCTCCGGTGACACCAGCGATGCGGGCGCAACGCCGGTAGGAACCACGCGTACCAAATCAGGGCGCACGCCCATCGCCTCCAAAACCCGACCTGCCGCCCGGGACGGCGTGACGACGGCATCACACGCATTGTAGTAGCGTCGCATCGTGCGAGTGAGCCACCATGCCGCGACGGGAGGCGGGAAGATCGGGGCGTAGTGGGCGTACTCGAGGTACAGCGTGTGAAAGGTGGTCACCAGGGGAACGCGCCGCTTTAACGTACGCGTGGCGAGGCGGGCGGTTCGCAAGCCGTGCTGGCCCATACCAAACGGTTGCTGGGTGTGAACAAGATCAAACGGCGGTGTGGTTCGCAACGCGCGCGGAACCGGGCCGATAGGCGGATATGCAAACGGATTGGAGCGGTTCATGGCCGTGCGCCATGACGGAAGGCGCAGAATCGCCGGAACAGCCGGGTCGGAGGGCGGGTCGGCGTAGCCGGGAAAACGGGGCGCGATGACGACGGGGCAATGCCCGGCGCGCAACAGTTCGCGTGCGAGCGTTTTCACCGAGGTGGTGACGCCGTTTACGACCGGGTCGTAGCTTTCCGTGAACAATCCGACGCGCAAATGATTTGGTTCCTGACCCTGCCAAAATAGACCGCCGCAGGCAGGTTTGGCGCTAAACAGCCTTGCCGTAACGAATTTCATCTCCCACGGCGACGAAGGGCGCGAGAGTTCCCGCCCTCGCCTCCCACGCCCATGCCGCGCCTATGGGGGCGAGCGGGCTGATGCGCCACGGTGGGAGATTTGCGACGACCAACAAAGCCCTTCCCGCTTGGTCGCAGAATACCACATCGAGCGCGCCGCGAACAAAAGCGGTATGCACGCGGCGGCAACGAGGCAACCCAAGCGCGACGTTCTCGCCCGGCCCGGCGCGCCCCATCAAGCCTCTAAACTGCGCCCACAGATCGCTTGCTATGTACGCGCGTGTTGCGAGAACCCTTCCCGTTCCGCCGTGTAGCAGCGCTCCCGGCGCGACGGTTTTCGGCGGTACGAACGTTTCTATGCCGCGCCGTTTCGGTACGCCGCCACCACTTTTTCTTGCGGCGAAACCGTCACGTCGGCATTGGTCGCTATCGCGGCTTGATGAACCTGATGAACCGCCATTTTTTCCGCAAGCCGGGCCGCTTTCCGGGCTTGTCGCTTTTGCTCTTGTTCCAGAAACGCCAAAACATCGGACAGGCGAAAACGTCGCTGTTGCCCGATAGTTCGATAGCAGGGCAACACCCCCCGGTTGGTGTACCGGCGCACCGTGGTCGGAACCACGCCCAGCACGCGAGCGGTCTCCTCAAGCGTCAAGGTTGGGTCTAACAAACGCTCGATAAGTTGCTGGCGCGATTCTTTGAAGCCGCGCGTGTAGTATTTTTGCGCGATTTCCTCGCCGTGTTGCGGCTCGGCAAGACCGACCAGTAACTGTATATGGCGCGGCAGTCGCCTCCAAAGGGCGACAATCTCCCCCTCGGCGAAACCGTCCGCGAAGTCGCCGCCGCCGCGCGCCGGGGCGGCGTAGGCGGTCGCCCCATGCGGCTCGCGCGCTTCCCCCTTTCGTTCGGGTTCGATTTCAGGGTCAATGAGGTGGTCGGTAGGAGACGCGCCATTAAGAACGGCAGGCGCATCGTACACACGTCCGCCGCCCGAAAGCGCATCGGCATCGTCCGCATCGTCGCCTGTATCGTCGGTCGTGTCGTCCGGCGCATCTTCCGCGTCGTCCGCTGTAAGCGGAACCGCAACCGTAACGCCGCCACGCACGACGTAGCGAAAGCCGGGCGGCGGAGCGGCGAGCGTCGGCCCGTACTCCTTTGGCTTGGTTTTGCGCGGTTTGCGCGCAGGGGACAGCGGACGCGCGTGCGCGCTGTTCAGGTCCGCTACGGCCTCGGCGCTTGGCGTCGCATCCCCGGAGGAGAAGTCGTTAAGCTCAACTCCCTCCGGTGAATCCGCGGCGGGCGGCTCTTTTTCGCGCTTCCCCACATAATCGAAAAACTGATCCAGACTACGGCTTCGCAACGTATCAAAAACCCCAACTAAATTTCAAAATAAGAACGGCTACCGCGCCGCATCTTCGCCCGGAAACGCAAACATCGCATCGCCGAACGACAAAAACCGATAACCGGCGTCAAGCGCGGTTTGGTACGCGTGACGCATTTGCGCGCGTCCCGCAAACGCGGCGACCAGCAAAAGAAGCGTCGAGTGCGGCTGATGAAAATTGGTAATCAAGGCGTCGGCGGCGCGAAACGTGTGCGCGCCGGGGCGAATGAACAACTGCGTTTCGCCGCTCATCGCAACAATTCGCGCGCCGCTTCCTTGCGCTTCGGCCTCAAGCCCCGCCGTTTCCAGCGCGCGAAGCGACGTGGTTCCCACCGCGACCACACGCCCCCGACATTCGTTTACCGCCCGCGCGGCTTCGACCGAAACCGCAAACGCCTCACGGTGCATCTCATGCTCGGCCAAGTTGGTGACGCGCACCGGGCGAAACGTTCCCAAGCCCACGTCCAGCCGAATGCGGGCGACACCGACGCCGCTCGCCTCAAGCCGCGCCAAAAGGTCAGGCGTGAAGTGCAAGCCCGCCGTGGGCGCGGCGGCGGATCCGGGCGTTTGGGCATACACCGTTTGGTACCGGCTCTTGTCCGCGAGCGGGGCCGTGATATACGGAGGAAGCGGCGTGCGCCCATGCGCTTCCAACAATTCGGTCACATCCGCGTCGCCCATATGGAGCGGCGCGAACCGCAGTATCCGCCCGCCGCTTTCCGTCCGCGCCGCCACTTCCGCGCTTAAACCGGCGTCCTCGAAAACAATGCGTACGCCAATCGGCAGTTTCTTGCCGGGCCGCACCAACGCCTCGTAGCACGTCACCCCGGTAGGGTCGTACTCAAGCGCAGGCCGAAGCAACAAGGCCTCGGTAGGCGCGGTCATGCCGTCGCGCAACCCGAACAACCGAACCGCCGTTACCCGCGTTTCATTTACCACCAACAAGTCGCCGTTTTGGAGCAGTTCGGGCAGTTCTCGGAACACACGATGCGTCAGCCCGCCCGCATCAACGCCATTTGCGCGGCGCGGAACGCACAGCAAACGCGCCGCATCGCGCGGCGTTACCGGCTCCTGCGCTATACGCTCATCGGGAAGAACGTAATCGTAATCCCCAAGTTGCGACGACGCCCCACCGCCTCCCTCCGCAGATCTATCAAGATCGGCGGATACGTGATGCGCGGACGGGCGAAAAGTTGAAAACGTTGGAGCGGACATAGAAAAACAGCGCGCGGCGAAGCGGAATAACGACAACGCCGTTTTCCGAGAGTGTCCGCGCTGAACGCGGTTCACCTTCTCGAAAAACGGCGCGTATAAGATTACGACGTGGCGGGGGCGAGGTCGCCGGGTTGGAACCACAGCGCAATTTCGGCTTCGGCGGCTTCAGGCGCATCCGAGCCGTGTATAAGATTGCTCATCATATCGGCGGTGTAATCGCCGCGAATGGTGCCGGGAGCCGCGTCGAGCGGCTTGGTCGCGCCGATCATCTGGCGGCAAATCTTGATCGCATTCGGGCCTTCCCAAACCATCGCGACAACCGGCCCGCTCGTCACAAAGTTCACCAACTCACCGAAAAACGGCTTGTCCTTGTGCGCTTCGTAGTGCGCCTCGGCGGTTTCCCGGGTCGCCGTTTGCATTTTCAGCGCGACCAGGTTTAAGCCGCGATTTTCAAAACGGCGGATAATCTCACCCGTCAATCGGCGCTGAACGCCGTCAGGCTTCACCATGATATAGGTGCGTTCCATAAGTCAAATTCCATCCCAGAACAAAAGGTGTACAAGTTCGGCGCGGCTATAGAGCGTACGCCCGACGCCATTGTATCACCGCTTCCCCCGCGACGTGCGCTTAAACGGCAACCTCATCGCGCTCCAAAAACGCGCACAGCGCGGCCAAATCCTGCGCGCGGTCGCCAAGCGCGGCGGGAACCACGCGCAACTCGTGGGTGAGGCGCGGCCACGCCGAGGCGCGCAAACTTGCCTCGATCAGCGGCGACAACAAATCGCCCGCATGAACCGCAAGCGTTCCGAGAACGACAACTTCCAGGTTCAGCAACATCGTAAGGGTTGCGATGCCGCGCCCCAGCATTTCGCCCGCGACCCGAACGGCGTACGCGGCGGCAAGGTTCTCATCACGCGCGGCTGCGATTACGGCTTGTCCTGTTGCAGGTCCGTTGAACCCGTTTTCAACCGCGATTCGCACTAGTGACGGCCCGGACGCGTACGCCTCCAAACACCCTCTCAAGCCGCACAGGCAGAAACGTCCCCCGTACTCGACCGCGATATGCCCTACCTCGCCGCCCGCCCCCCTTGCGCCTCGGTGTAACTTCCCATCCAGAATAAGCCCCGCCCCGATGCCGGTTCCCACGGTTAGAAACGCCATGTTTTGCGCGCCTTGTCCGGCCCCAAAACGGCGTTCGGCAAGCGCGGTCGCATCCGCGTCGTTCTCCAGCGCAACCGACAAGCCGTTTAGTTCGCGGGCCAACATTCTGGCAAGCGGCGTTCCGGTCCCGCCGCCGCCATCCCAGCCGGGCAGGTTGGGCGCGGTGAAAACGCGTCCCGTCCGCGCATCGGCGGGCGCGCCCGCCGAAACGCCGACGCCCGCGACGCTCGCGCCTGCCGGAACATTATCCAAAGCCTCCCGAACCAGCGCGACCAGAACCGGTAAAATCGCGGTCGGACCGCCCGCCGCAGGCGTAGGGCGGGACGCGCGGAATAAAAGATTTCCCGAAGAGTCGCCGAGTACGGCGGCGGATTTGGTTCCGCCCAGATCCACCCCGACAATCAGGCTACGAGTTGACATGCGCTCTTTTTGGTCGCCCGCCTTCTGATTTCCTGCGCTCGTATCGCCTCGGGGAATATCTACAATTGATGTTATTGGCATTTGTTATCGTTTCTTCGTTGACACGGCGTACGCCTTGTGGTACGATTTCGCGGGAATTTTTTCGTTATCGCATTGCGTAATCAGCATAGGAAATGAAAGCGCGCCATGGCGTTTCCGCTGGAATTAGTGGGCTGGTTAAATAAACAACCTGTTAATTTCCGCTGATTTCGCCCTTTGTTCACGCGCCCTTTCGCTCTTCCCCCTTTTAATTCATACCATCTGTATCTGTTTGCAGGAGTTTTTTTTTGAACCGCAACACTAACCGCGCCTTCTGGTCCGCCTCTTCTTTTGTCGTCATCGGTATAGCCGCTTCTACACTCGCCGGATGCGCGGGCGGCGGCGGCGGAAACGACAAATTCGCAACCGTAAACGGGCAGGTCATCACCAAAGACGAGTACATTCGCGCCCTGGAGCGTCAAACCGTGCCGCTTGGTCCCGGTCAATCCATCACCGCCGAACGGTTGGTTTTGGATAAACTGGTTGGCTCGAAAATCACCCTCGCCGAAGCGTCGAAAAACAATGTTCTTCCCAAAGACGACGACGTGAACAAGGTTTTCAACGTTCAAAAGAAACTGTTTGAACAACAGCAGCCAGGCAAGAACTTCGAGCAAACGCTAAAGGAACAAGGTTCGTCGCCGGAAGACCTGAAAAACGACATCAAGGCCCAGATGGCGGAAACCGCGCTGTTCGCCAAAAAGATCAACCTCGATGAGAACGCGGTGAACGGCGCGTACGAGCAAACCAAAGGTCAGTTGGGTTTGCCCGCCCGCGCGCAGTTGCGCCTTCTGGTGGTGCAAGCGGCCTCGCCCGATTTCCAGAAGGCCAAGCAGCTCTTGGCGCAGAAAAAGTCGCTCGCTGATGTTGCGACGCAATTAAACCCGCCCGCGCTTAAAGCGAACGGCGGGCTTTTGCAGCAGGCGCAACCTATCGCGAACCTCGGCCCGTGGTCGTCGCAAGTGCAAAAGGGCGCGGAAGGCTCGTACTTCGGTCCGGTGGATTTCCCCGGTCAAAAAGGCGTTAAGGCGTGGGTGCAGATCGAAAAGCGCTACCCGGCGTTCCAGATTTTGCGCGAAGACGCCCTGCCGCTTTTGCGCCAGCAGGTCGTGCAACAACAGATTCTTTTGCCTCAGAACGCCGCCGTCCGCAACGAGATCATGAAGCAAAAAATGGACGCCCAGTTTGTCGCGGGCGACAAGAAATATGATGATGTGTGGCAGGCCGTGAAGAAGGCCGCGCAGGATGCGGGTATCGGTCAACCGCTCGGCGCGACCCCGTCCGCAGGCTTGCCCGGCGCGACCGGCGGCGGGGCGGGTCTTCCCGGTCCGGGCGGCGCGACCGGCGCGCCCGGAGCGCCCGGAGCGCCCGGAGCGATTAAGCCCGCTCGCTAATACGCATTCGAGGCGTGAGCGAACGCATGAAAAGCGGAAAGGTTGTTTGGCGGTTCACGCCCCGCAACCTTCCCGCTTTTTCTTTGTTACGGGCGCGAACTTGGGAAAAGATGTATATGCTTCATTTTGTCGGTTTAGGGCCGGGTAGTCCGGACGCGTTGCCGCCGCGCGCTTTGTCGCTCCTAACGGGCGGTTTGCCGGTTCTGGTGCGGACCGAGCGCCACCCCGTTTTCAAACAGGGAACGCCGTTTGCGAAGGCGCTCGCCGCCCTGCCGCCGGGAACCGTTACGTATTTGGATGACGAGTACGAAACCGGGGCGACCTTTTCCGACACGTACGACGCGATTGTTGCGCGCGTTCTTCGGGCCTACGACGCCGCGCAATTATCGGGCAAGGACGGAATTGTCTACGCCGTGCCGGGCCATCCCCTACTCGGGGAAACCACGGTCGCGCGCCTGCTCGCTCACGTTAAGCAAGAAAGCATCCCGTATCGCATAACGGGCGCGCCGTCGTTTGTGGATGCCACACTTGAAGCCATCGGCGAGGCCGTCACCGGCGATTTATCCGTCATAGACGCCCTGCTCCTCGACCCTCACGCCCCCGCGCCCCCGGACGCCCTGCGAACCGACGGGCCGATCTTGCTCTATCAGGTTCATGGGCGCGCGGCGGCGTCGGATGCCAAGTTGACTTTGATGCGCGCCGGTTACCCGGACGACTGGACGGTAACCGTGGTGCGCGCGGCGGGGCTTGCGGGCGAGGAAACCGTGGAGCATACGCCGCTCTACGCCCTCGACCGCACCGCCGCCCACGATCACCTCACATCGGTTTGGGTTCCCGGTTTGCCGCACGAGGAGCGACGTCCCTCGTTCGCCGCGCTGGTGCGCGTGATGGCGCGATTGCGCGATCCCCAAAAAGGTTGCCCGTGGGATTTGAAGCAAAGTCACGAAAGTTTGCGGCCCTACGTTTTGGAAGAAGCGTACGAGGTCGCCGAGGCGATTGACAGCGGCGACAGCGAAAAACTGTGCGACGAACTCGGCGACCTGCTTTTGCAAACCGTGTTCCACGCGCAAATCGCGTCCGAGGCGGGCGTTTTCGACAGCGACGACGTTTGCGCCGCAATCGTCGAAAAGTTAATACGGCGTCACCCGCACATCTTCGGAGATGTGCAGGCGGGAACCGCCGATGCGGTTTTAACCAACTGGAACGCGATCAAAAAAACGGAAAAAAGCGGGTCCGAGCGCAGTTCCATTTTGGATGGCATTCCGGCAAGCTACCCCGCGCTGTCGCAGGCGCTGGAAACCAGCAAGCGCGTGGTCCGCGTCGGGTTTGAATGGCCGGACATGGGCGGCGTACTGGACAAAGTGGAGGAAGAGTTCGGGGAACTGCGGGCCGAAATCGAGGCGGGCGCGCCGCCCGAAAAGGTAATCGGCGAGTTGGGCGATTTGCTTTTCACGCTTGTCAATGTGGCGCGCAGGCTCGGCGCGGATCCCGAAGACGCTTTGCGGAAACAACTCGCAAAATTTCATCGCCGGTTCAAACATATCGAATCCGGCGCAAAGGCGCAGAACAAACCGCTTGACGCATTGACGCTCGCGGAAATGGAAGCGTTCTGGCAGGAAGCCAAAGATCGGGAAAAAGCGGGCGACGGTGCAACGACGTTATCGGCGGAGGCTTGAATAACCATGACCAAACAGAAAAACAGCAGTTCTTCGATGATGGCTATTGCGGCGGCAATGGCGCTCTCGGGCGTTGCGGCTGTTGCGCCCGCGCGCGCCCAGCAGGGCTATAACAATAGCGGCGACAACGGATCTTCGCCGGTTTTGGTTCAAGGCGACCGGGGAAGCGGCGGGTATCGCGACGGCGTAACCGCAACCACGAGTAACGGAAACTTGCAGGCGACGCTCACCACCGACCGTTCGCAGTACGCGCCGGGACGAGCCGCGGATCTGCGCTTATCGCTGACCAACCTGACGGCGCGACGCTTCGATATCGCCGCGAACAATGTTCGCGAGTACGACATCACGGTTCGCGATGACAAAACAAACCGGGTCGTTTGGCAATGGTCAGCGACCCGCCCCGCTCGGCCCGCCCCATTGCAAATCCTGCTCGGCCCGAATGAGACGCGCACGAACCGCGAATATTGGGATTTGCGCGAT
The DNA here is from genome assembly GCA_964252165.1 of uncultured Armatimonadaceae bacterium. Lineage (GTDB taxonomy): Bacteria > Armatimonadota > Armatimonadia > Armatimonadales > Armatimonadaceae > CAXUMS01. The sequence goes on along the minus strand of CAXUMS010000032.1, from coordinate 23,118 downwards.
AATCGGGGCGCTCCGGTTCCGTCCGGCGTCTACGTCGTTGAAGCGACGATTTATCCGCTACAAATGGCTCGCGCCAAGATCTTTGTTCAGGATCGCGGACAGGGGGGCGGAACAAGGCCGGACGGCTATGTGGAAGATTTGCCGCGACCGGGCGCGAACGGTGGCGGTTCAAACAAAGGCGGGGGCGTTGCGCCCAACGACAACGCCCGTATCTCCGCAACGCTTTCCGCGACGAGCGCAAGCGGGAACGGAACCAAAGCCGGGAATACGGTGAACTTTACGTTTACTATTACCAACCAGGGCGCCGCCACGCGCGCGTACCGGTTCCGGTCCGGTCAGCAATTCGAGATAGAGGCGCGCCCGTTGAGCGGTTCCCGTATCGGCGGCGCGCGTCAGGCCGTGTGGTCCCTGTCGCGCGACCGAATGTTCACGGACGCCTTCACCACGATTTCGCTTGCGCCCCGTCAAACCCGAACGTTTACCGGCGCGTGGACCGTTGGGAACAATGTACCGAGCGGCGATTACGAGATTCGCGCCTACCTGACGCCGGTGCAGGACGATTCCGCCGCAAAAGCCACCCTGACCTTGCGCGTTACGGGGAATGGGTCCGCGCCGCTATCCTCAAAACAAGACGCGCAACAAGCGAATGACGCCCCAAATTTGTCGGTCCGCGTTGTCAATGGGCCGCGTCCGCAGGTCCCGACATCATTGAACCCGCCGTCCAACCTATCGAACGCGGGCGTTCCTGGGAATGGCGTGCGGGGCGAGAGCGTCCTCCCCAACCCCGTATCAGCGAACCTGCGCGACATCGCGGATAAAAGCGCGGCATGGTCGGGGCGGCGCGTCACCGTCTCCGGCATTTACAAGGGCTGGAAAGGCGGTTCGGGCGCGCCGCCGGTGCGCCGCTCCGATTGGGTCATCGAACAAAGCGGCGTCAGCCTGTACGTTACGGGACGCGCGCCCCAGGTTCGCGCAGGCGACGCGGTTCAAATCACCGGAACGGTCAAACGCACCGCCGATGGCAGAGCGTATATCGAGTTAGAGTAAAAACGCGCGCGGCGTGGTTTCCAGGGACTAAATCCCAAAAACCACGCCGCGCTATCCCGAACTCACATCAAGCCTGTCGCAGAGTCCGCCGCATCACGTAGTGCGGACCGACAAGCGGCACGTCAAACTCGTCGCCTTCGGCAACCCAGCCCAGGCGCGCGTAAAATCCAAGCGCGACCACGCGCGCTTGGCACCAGAGATTGCGGTCCCGACCCATCGCGTAGTCTTCGCACCAGCGCACCACCGCCGCGCCCACGCCGCCTTTGCGTATGTCCGGCTCCACCGCCATTGCGCGCAGTTGCAGGGCGCCGCTATCGCCCGCGATCTCGAATAACGACGCGACGCCAAGCAGTCGCCCTTCGTCCGAAAACGCCCCGACATGAATCGTTTGGTCGTGTGCATCGCCCTCGATGCGCGCGGTTTCGGGCGGCCTGCCGGTTCGCAAAACGCGCGCCCGTAAATCCATAAGGGCGTCGCGCTCGGCGATGTTTTTCCAATCAATCTGGCGAACGGTCATTCCGCTCCTACTAGAATTAACATGGCGAACCTTTTAGGCGGCCTATATCTAAGCCGCCGCGCGCTTCCGCGTGGTTTGGGACGCCGCATCGGGGGCGTTCACATGAAACAAGCGCGAACCGCCTTTACACTCCGCCGCGTTCCCATCGCACTCGGCGAAAAACTGCGCCCCGCTTTTTCGGACACGCTCTTTCGCGCCGCACCGCAAGCAAATCAGGTTCAGAGCCGAGTTTTCGTTGCACGACACGCATCGAAGATAATACCCGTATTTTCCGTACTGGATATTCACCTTTTCGCTTTGACACTTTCCGCAAAACACGCTCGTCGTTTTTAGAACCGGCGCGCTCGGTTGCAACGGCGTAGGCGCCGGACGCGGGCTTTGCAGCAAAACCAGCAACTCCGGCGCTTCACGAACGACCTGCACGGGTTTTACCGGAGCGGCGGGATGATGCGGCGTGTGTTGTAGCGTGAGAAATCGAGAAACGCGGTCCAAATCTTCGTGCGACAGCATCAGACCGCCGGATTTTAGCGGCACGGGAAGCGCGCTCACCTCGCGCCGCTGACGCTCCAAAAGAGTGCGGGCTTTATCCACGGCTTGGTCCGCCTTGCAAACGGCGGACAAATCCACGCCGCGCGCGCTATCAATAATGCCTTGATCCGAGATGGCGACAAGGGTATCCACCGCCCACGAATCAAAGCGGCAGGAAAAAAGCCCCAAACGCTTTTCCAACAGATGGGCGGAATTCTCTACCAGGCGGGCGCGCAGAAACGCCTTTTGCCGCTCGGCCTGCAGAATCGGCGATGGCATCCCGCACGCCCCGCCGCCTTGCCACGTGCGCGTCCATTCGTTGCGGTCGTTGACGCGGACCCGCCCCGTAACGCTTTTGCTTTCGATGATAACGGCCCCGGCGCGATGGAGGATCAAATGATCGAACTGCGCCGCATCGCGGTCGCTACCGGTCGTATGAATCAGGCGTAAATCATTGAAAACGTAAACATCGTCCGCCTCACCCCACGCGCGGGTCAAATAATGCGCCATTTGGTCCTCGGCGCGCTGTCCCGCCTCGGTAAATCGGTCCCCCGCCAAACGCGCATCGCGTCGCTTCACTATCACAGTCGCCGTGTTTCCCCTTTCCCAACTTTCCGTGTAGATTATCGGCGCGACAGCCGCGTTCTCCTTAGTCCCCCGTGTTCGTCAGCCCCGCCCGGTACTCCTCGATGCGCTTAACGAGTTCGTCAGATTTGAATGGCAAGAATTGCTCGGGCAGGTTGATTGTCGGAACATAGCCTCGGAAGTACTTGCCAAATTTTGCATCTAATCGAAGAGCGCGCAAACGTGTCGGCCCGAGCCGTTCGCATAACGCCTTAAAGTCTTTGGGAAAGATACTCACGCACGGGGTTAAAGCCATTACGTTACCGCTACGTATTTCCTTAACTTCATTCCAGTAAACCAGTCCTACGCCGTACACCTCGATCCCCTGCGGCGATAGGGTGACATAGGGACTACTTTCCAATGCTCTTGCCTGCGCTCCGACCCATTTACTGAGAACGACCATCTCGGCAATTAAGAACAAAAACATAAAAATATTCATAAAAGGAACGTGACGAGATCCCGCCATCAACAAAGATACCGCAATAACCGCTTGAAGAGCCGCAACCGCGCCTAAAGCCCACATCATCCGCTTATGATTTCGCGCGCCATTATGGCGATTTTTTACGTAGATAGTGATGTTTTCGGTTTCGGCGCGCAGGGCCGCTCCCGCCCGCCGCGCAGCCTCAGATTCGAGTTCCGCCCATGTATCCGCCTCGGTCGCCGCTTCGTCATTTACGAGAACCGGCATGGCGACTTGTTGCGCGGCAACCGCTCCTTGCTCGCCTGCGCCGACCTGCGGCGGCGTCGAACGCCACGCGCCCGCCGCCGATTCGTTTGCGAGTTCGTCACGCCACCACAGTCGTTGCGCGCCGCCGCTATTTTCATTTCCGTTTTGTTCGTTCGGCAAGTCGTGTCACCTCTCACGATTTCTTGAAGATTACCGTTAGGTTCAACGGCGAATGTCCGCTCCCCTTGTTGTTTTACACGGCCCGCGTTACGGCGTCGCGTCCGCCCGTCCGGCCTCCCAAACCGCAATTCGCGCAATGAACGCATCGGCGCTTATCGGCAACGCGGTTTCAGGGCTAACAATAGGCGGCGGCAGTTTCGGCGCAGGCGGCTCCTGTGAAAGGAAGCGCCGCCATGCCAGGCGCCGCTTCTCTCGGGGCGCGAGCAGGTCTTCCTATCGCGGCATTACCGGCTTGCCGTCATTGCCAAAACCATCGTGTCGCAAGATGAAGACGCTACGCCCCGTCAAACCGATGCGATGCGCATCCATTATTTTGATTTCATGGATCAGACTTCACGGGAGCGTTTCCTCTGTCAATCTCTTAAGATTGTTCCTATAAGACGACAACTGGAGTAATAACAACAAAACCAACGGAAGTGCCAATAACGCGGCGAGTACAGGATGACTGCGGTGCAAGGCAATAAAAGCGGGGAAGAGCATGCCTATAATATGCATAGGCCACCAGAAAAACACGATGCCAAGAAACTTTACGTGTTCGTGACATATCGCCGCCCGTGTGTAGGCGGAAACGCTAACCGGGACGGTGACGGCGGCAAAGAATTCGGCGCTTCGCGCTTCAACAACGGTTTGCGGGTTCTTCATGCGCCGCGCGGCTTCCGCTTCGAGTTCCTCCCGAAGCGTGTCGAAGACGTCAGCGTCCACGACCGGCGCGTGAATGGCGGACTGCAACGCCTGTGGTGGCGCGGTCACGTTTTGCGTCTGCGCCCCCGAAGACACGAGCGCAGGTAGGGCTTGCATCACCGCTTCCTCGCGCCACCACAGGCGTTGCGCGCCGTTGTTGTTTACCGAACTGCCGCTTGGCTCATCCGCCACGTCGTCTTACCTATTTCCAATTTGGGGATGGTGTAAAGTTCAACGTCGTGTGCGCGTCCCTTGTTAGCGTGAGTTCGGGTTAACAGGGTCTGAAGCCCCTCGTTAACCCGAACTCACGTTTGCTAAAGCCGGTTCCGCTTGTCCCGCTTCATAGGTTGCAATTCGCGCAACAAGAGCGTCGGCGCTCATCGGCAACGCGATCTCGGGGATTAACACGGGCGGCGGCAATTTCGGCTCGCGCGACTCCAGCAGGAAAAACCGGCGCCACACCCGCCGCCGTTTCTCCGCGCCGGTTTGCGCCGTTTCCACCGGTGGCGTAACGGGCTTGCCGTCGAAGCCCAACCCGTCGCGTCGTTCCACGCAAAAAAAGCGATCTTTCGCGCCGCGCACGGGCGGCGTCACGGCCTTGATGTCGTGGATGAGGTTCCACGGAACGGTTTCTTCCTTGCCCTCGTTCGTCCACGGCGTTAGGAAAGTTAACCCATCACGCCCTACCGACACGCGCCAATCGTCGCGCTTTTGCCACTCGTCCAAACGCTTCAGCGATTTACGATGCTCGCGCAAATCAGAAAGGCTACTGTTTATTAAAAGCGCGATTCCAACGGTCATTCCGCTGAAAAAAAGACCGGTGAACAAAAAGACAAGTAGAAGCGCCGCACGAATGCCCATCCAAATGAACGAAGCGCGGTAAACGCGTTTCAAAGCGTCCCGTTCACGCTGAAGGTAAGCTCCGAGTTGAAGCGGCGCCGACAAAACGGATCGCGCCCCGACCTGTTGCGCGGCGCCATCTTGGCGCATCACGCCGGTGGCGCGGCGAGCGGCTTCGGCCTCTAACTCGTCCCAGAGCATGTCAAACCGGTCAGCCTCCGCAACCGGCGCGTGAAGAACGGACGAGGTTACAGGTTTCATCGCGACAGCCGCATGCGCCTGTTGTACGGGCGCGGACGCCGCTACAACCGGGCGCGCGGTTGTTGTCGCCACGTCCGCCGTTTCCTCGCGCCACCATAACCGCTGGCCGTTGTTTCCGCTTTCCTGCGCCAATGCTATACCTTTCCCTTCAAGGGGCGTCGCCTTTCAAAACCCGTTTTTTCCACCCGTCGCACAAACAGACACGGGTTAGCCATTCTCGGTTGCCGGGTTCCCGACCTGATTAAGCCGCCGCGCCGCGCGCGAAGGTCAATTCGTGGTGCGATGCGACGAGAAGATCCGGCGCGGGTTCGGCGCATTCTATCCAGAGCAACGCGGTGTCGTCGGTGAGACGGTTATTGGAGTAGGCGCGCACGGCGGCGAGAATCTTATCCGCGACCTCGTCCGGCGCGCAATCTTTGCACATGGTTAACTCGCGCATCACGCCCGCCTCATCGAGGAACGCCCCCTCCGGCGTGCGCGCTTCAGATAACCCGTCCGTGAACAATAACATGCCGTCGCCCCGACGTAAATGTACGGCCGCTTCCTCATAAGGCATGCCGGGCGCGGCTCCGAGAACCAGGCCGGTGGGTTCCAGCGTTTCAAAGTCGCCGTTCGCCCGTCGCAGAATCGGCGGTTCGTGGCCCGCCGATGCGTACGTGAAGGCCCCGTCGCGGTCGTCGAGAACGCCATAGATCAGCGTGACGAAGCCGGTCATATCCGGCTCGTCGAATAAGGCGTTGTTCAGGTTCGCAAGAACCTCAGCCGGAGAGTCATGTTCGCGGGCGTATGAGCGCAGGGCGTATTTGACCATCGCAGTTTTGCGCGCGGCGGCAAGCCCCTTGCCCGAAACATCGGCGATAACCACGCCCCACCGTTCCGCGCCGAGCGAGAAGAAGTCGTAAATATCGCCGCCCACCTGCGCCTCGGCGGATTGTGGCTCGTAGCGCATCGAGAACGCCCACCGGCCCGCGCGCGGCGGAACATCGGGTAGTAGCCCTTCCGTAAGCGCGCGGGCGACACGCCGCTCGCGCTCCAACTCCTCGCGCAACTGGTTTGCGGCGCGAACCTGCGCGAGCGCGCGGGCGTTGGTGACGGCAACAATCACCGTGCCGGAAAGCGCGTGCAAAAGGCGCGTCTCGTATTCGGCGAATGCGCGTCCGGGCCGTCGGCGCGCGACTACAAGATAGCCGCGCGTGGTGGCGGCCTGGTCTGCGGCGACGTCTTCCCCCTCGCTTGACGCCTGTTCGCTCCACGTCAGGGGAACGCAAAGCGTTTCATAGTAATCATCGGGCCGCTTTGAGGCCAAGCCCGCCCCGCCGCGAACCATGCTTTGAAACCGGGGCCGCTCTTCCTCAGAAATATCGGGTGTGTGGTACGCCTCAGCCTCCAGCCTGCCCGTCATCTGGTCAAAAAGGGCGATCCCGCCCGCCTCGCCATCCACGGCCTGAACCGCCTTTCGCACCGCGACGCCAAGCAGACGGTTAATGTCCATCTCAGAGGCGATAGCGGTATCCATCGCGTGGAGCGTTTCGATCTCGCGTCGTTGCCGCTCGATACGCTCCTGTTGCCGCTCGAACAAACCGAACAAAAACGGCAGAGTGACCACAACCACGATGGCGGACACGACAGGCGGAACCAACGCCCAGCCGCGTTCCGGCGCGGGCGTCACCAGAAGGAGCAGAAGGTCCATCACGCCGAACACAGCGAAGGCCGCCGCGAGGGCGACCAAACGCATTTTTTTGATGTCAGTCATTAAAACCACTTCAGCGGCGCAGATACCCCATGTAGAGCGCCCAAACTTCGTTATGCTTGCCTTATCATCTACGCGGCAAAGCAAAGTGCGGTTCCGCTTGCAGAACAGAGCAACCACCAAACAACAAAACGGGGACGAGCGGCGCGCGCGCCGCTCGTCCCCGTTTTGTTATGATCTACGCTTTATATTAGAATTTCAGCGTGCGGGCGACTTCAAGTGGCGCGCGTTGACCGAACGCGACATCGAAGCCGAAAACGCCGACGCCGTACGTCACTCCATTCGCGCTCGAATATCCGGCGCGAACCGCTAACGCTCTCCCAAACCGTTGCTCTACTCCGGCCCGGAACTGCGCCTTGTCAACCGCGCTGGTGATGTCAATAAGGTCCGCAGCGAACGTCGCGCCGAGCTTCTGATAGCCGGTTCCCAGCGAAACCGTGGTGGGCAAAAGGCGATATTTTTTGCTGTTCCCGTCGCGGTCCGTGCCATTGAAGTTAAAGCCCGGCGTCACCAAGTTATTGACGACAAGCGCGCCGGAAAAACCGTCGCCGTTTCGGGGTCGCGCTAAAATTCCGACATCCACGCCCAGGCCGCGTTTGGTCAACGTGTCGTTGCCGTTCATCTCCGGGGCGGGCGTCGCATTTCCGTTGTTCAGGATCGCGGTGGCATCGGCGACATAGTGCGTGTAGATGCCGTTCATGTACTTGAGGCGACCGCCGATGGCATAGTTGTACTTGGCGCCGGGCGCGCGATTTGGCAACACCTGGGCAAACCCGACGGACGGTAACGTATAGTAACCGGCGGCGAGAATATCGCCGCGGGAGGCGAACGGCAACTTCGTTAGGTCACCGTTGGCGGTACGTGACCAGCTACGAAGCGACTCGTTCGGCTGAACCCGGCCTATCGCTATAGCCCCGGCGGTTATCTCGATATTACGGACGCGGAACCCCAAGTTCGCGTTCACGCCAAAGTCGGTGTCGTCGCGTCCGAAGTCGCGGGCGAGCCGCGCCGCGTCCCGGTCATCGCCCCGGGCCGAAAGATAATCAATCGCGCGCGATATGCCAACGCCGTTTGCGCGCGTCGAAAGCGACGGCGCGTATATGCTGTAGGCGCTACGCTCGTATGCAAGCGAGGCCGGATTGTAGCGAAGCCCGTTCCCGCTTTCCGGCAGGACCGCAAGCCCCGCACCGCCCATCGCAATCGCCCGCGCATCGCCGCCGTACGTGATGTCGGTGTCGTCCGCCCGCGCGTCGGTTGCGGCGAGCGTCGCCGCCGCAACCGTTAAACCGGTCACAACAAAGGCGGCGGAAAAGCCGCGCCGAGAATACAATTTCATCCACTCACTCCTGAACCGCTTTTGTTTGGTCTTTGTTTTGACCAATACCGCTACCTTCCGTTTCGGTATTTTTACTGCGATTCTTTCGTTTATTTTCGCGAAGGTCGCCGCCTATCTTATCAAAAGGGCGTAAAACGGGCGGCGGACCGGACTGAAACAAACGATTTGAGGAAATTAGCGGATGGTTTGGGTTTCTTTGTTTTGCAAACCGTCACGGTCGTGTTCGAGTTCGCCCGCAAGTTCGCCGGACGGTTCCCCGCGCAGGGCGCGCGGCGTTTCGGCCCCCGCGGCGCCTTTTGCGGGCGTCACCCCGCCATCGGCGAGCCACAGCGCGCCTGTGACGTAACTTGCCTCGTCGGACGCGAGAAACGCGTACACGTTCGCCATCTCTTCAGGCGTCCCGCGACGCGCCATCGGGGCCGCTTCCACGAGTTCTTTTTCCATCTTGGCGTCCATCGGGCCGGTTTCTTTATGCGTCCATGCGGTATCAATCGCGCCGGGGCAGACGCAGTTCGCGCGGATGCCGTACTTCGCCTGTTCGACCGCAACGCCCATCGTGAACGAGTGCATAAAGCCTTTCGTCCCGCCGTACGGCGCGTTCATAGCAAGACCGTTAAAGCCCGCCTCGCTTCCCGCATTCACAATCGCGCCGCGCGACTTTTGCAGATACGGAAGGGCGAACTTGGTCATCAAAAACGCCGAGCGCAGGTTCATGCGGACGGTTTGATCGAAAGCGTCGATCGGGTACTTGTCGAGTTCCGATGTCACCAGGAAAACGCCCGCGTTGTTGATTAAAATGTCCAGTTTGCCGAACGTATCCACGGCTAATTGAACGCATTTCTCGGCGTGCGCTTCGCCCGAAATGTCGCCTTTATACCCGGTCGCCGCATAGCCCGCGCCGGTTAAAGCGGCGACCACATCGTCCACGGGATCGCTCGGTAGCCCGCAAACAACGACCTTCGCTCCCTCCCGCGCGAACTTATGCGAGATAGCCTCGCCAATCCCGGTCGCCCCGCCCGTGACAATCGCCACTTTTCCGTCCAATCGTCCTGACATTGTTTCGTCTCCTGTTCGTTTGGATTTATTTGAGAAGCACGGGTTGCGTTCCAACCTTCACGCGGAACAAACTGTACGGCTTTTGCCGAATGTCGCGGCCCTCGTTGTAGGACGGTTGCCGGTGCAGTTGGTCCGCGATGACATAAAGATAACCGTCGCGCCCGATGGCGATTGTGTCCGGCCATAACAAGCGCGGATCGGCGACCACGGTTTCTCGGCGACCGTTCGAGTAGCGACGCATAACGGCGTTCTGTTCATAGTTGGTGGTGTAAACGCGGTTCAGGACATCCTCACCCAAACCGTCGGAGACGCCGTTTTCTCCAAGGTCCTTAACTCGTGCGATAATTTCTGTATCGCCCGCGTTTTTGTCACGCAAAACGTCTGTGGGAACCGCGTATAAGCGCCGTCCGGTTGTCGGCGCGTAAAGAAGCGTGCCGCCGTCCGGGCTGATCGCGATACCGTCCGATCCGAAACCGGTGGGAAGCGCAACGCCCGGCGATGGTCGCTTGTAGAACGCGCGCCCTTCGACAAAACCGACAAAGCCTTTTTGCGGTTTGACGCTTGGATGGTTCCCCAAACGGCGAACCGCCCTCCCGTTCGCGAGGTCCACGACGATAATGCCGCACGGTCCGTTACCGCCGGAATCCGTGATATACGCGAAGCCGGCGCTTCCCTTGCCCAGATCAATTCGCAAATCGTTCAGATAAGTTGTTGGCAGGGCGATTTCGCGGGGAAACGTGTACGTTCGCTCAATGCGGTCCGTGTTCGTGTTGATGCAAATAAGTTTGGGCGTGAACGGCGCAACCGGCTTCATGTTCACCGTACCGGTATCCAGAACCCATAGGCGGTCACGGGCGTCTATTATTAAGCCTTGAAGTGACACCATGTTGGTCGCGGCCCCGGCGAGGTTGCCCTTCTGGATCGCGCCGCCGGACGGATACGGAACCTCCACGCCGTTTTTAAGTTCCGCGAGCGTGAAGCTGACCGGGTCCTCCCAACGCGGGTAGCTGATAAATTTCCGGCCCCGCGAGGAGATCGCGACGCCGACCGGCATCTGCTTGCGAAACGCGAAGACCTGCTCCAACCGTTGCGGCGCAACCGGACGCTCTTTCGGAAGCCCTGTGAGGCGCGTTTGCGCGCTCGTCGGTTGCGCCGCGCCCAGATGGGCCGCGCCCAAAGCGAGCGCAGGCAGAATCATTTTTCGTGCGTTCATATCGTCCTTTTCTTCCAACTGAAACCTGGCTTAGCCGTTGTCCCCGTCGCGTCCGTGTACCTGGTACGGCGGATAGGTCGCCTCTACCGCCGTGAACGCTTCCAAAATCTTGTACTGGTGCGCGCCGCCTTTCGGAACCACCCACGAATCACCCGGCTCCAACAAAACCATTTGGCCTTCGATATGAAGTTCGGCCCGCCCGCTGATGACATAACCGACCGTTTCATAGTCCCGCGCGACCGGCTCCTTTGCGTCCGCTTCGATAGGTTGCTCATCCTTCCACAGACGCATCGAGACGTTTTTCCCGGACGCGAGATAAATCTGACCTTGTTCGCCTTTGGGAGAATGGCTGGATTGAACCTTGATAACCGTGGTGTCCGGCATGGTCGCTTTGTTGTCGCTCATCGTTTTGTTCCTCTTCTCAAACAAAGAAACGCCCCCGCCTGCGTTTCAAACGGGCGGGGGCGTTTATTGATCCACCTACAACGACGGCTTAGTAGTTGGAACCGCTCGTTTTGGTCGTGCTGGTCGTGCTGGTCGTGGTTGTCGGGGTGACCTCGGTCGTGGTCGTGTTCAACTGCTCGACCTCGACCTCGGTGCGGCGAACCGTATCCGACACGGTTTCCGTGCGCTCGCTCGCTTCCTTGCCGATAACGACCTCGCCCACAACGCGCGCTTCCTTACCGACTACAGCCTGCTCGGCATACTCCGTGACTTCAATAACGCCTTCCTTGAAGGCGTCAATGTCGGCGGAGGTAACCGCGCGATCAACAACGTTTCGGTCTACCGTGGCATGCTCCTCGCGAAGCGTGACGGACTCCGAAACCGGCGTTTCGATCACACGCGTGTGGATGCGTGCGCCGCCGCCCTCTACGGCCCGCTTACCAACCGCAAGGGACTCCTCAATAATCGGAACCGCAACCGTTTGACCGGCTTCCACCGTGGTTCCGGTCAACGGAGCGGCGGTGGTTGTCGTGGTAGCCACCGGAGCCAACGGGGCCGCCGAAGTTGCATACGTGCTGTACGCGGTGCGGTCGCTCTCGATAAGCTCGGGTGTGTAAGGCGCCGCGGTCTCGGTGTAGCCGGTGTAGCCGCTTTCCTTGTAGTAGCCGCCTCGGCTGTCAATATCAACCGGGTTGTAGCGGTTGAAGATGGCAAGAGCCTGATCCGCCATGTCGTCCGGCGCGTTCACCGAGACAAGGGTGCCGCCACGGCGAACGCCCTCGCTGTAAAGGTGCGCGTCTTCGTCCGGCACGCCCAAACCCGTCAAGCCGCCGATAACGCCGCCCGCAGTCGCGCCAAGCGATGCGCCGCCAAGCGTCGCCGCAAGCGGTCCGACCGCAAGTACCGGCCCGATACCGGGAATAGCGAGCATCGCGAGGCTCGCCGCAAGGCCGGTTAGGCCGCCAATAACGCCGCCTTTGACGCCACCCTTGACAGCGTCGCCGAGCGCATGGCTGACTGACACGCCGCCGCTGGTTTCACCCGAGCCGCTGTAGCCAGCGGCGTTCTGGTTGGCGACGATGCTAATGCTGTCGCGGTCGAAGCCCGCGCTTTCGAGTTCACTCACGACGCTCTGGGCGTCGCTAAAATTGTCGAACAAACCAACGACTGATTTAGACATAATCAATTCCTTTGTTTTTGTTTGCGTGATTTAAAAATTCACGCGTTGATTCCGACGAACAGGGAAATCCGTTCAGATCAAATAATGGGGGCGATGTCCTAGTCGGAAACCGTCTTGGGCTTCGCGTCCTCGGCAAGTTCATACCCGTCTGAGGCCGTTGTAACACGTGAAACAGCGGCATTTTCGCGGCGTAGCGTAACCGTGACCGGGTCGCGGTATGGCGCAACGGTTTTACGAATATGCAACTCCTCGCGAAGCACCAGACGTTTTTCTACAATTAGCGTTTCTTCCATCAACGGGATGATGGTGACATCACCTTCATAGCGAACCGCGACGGGCGCGTCCAAAACGCGGTTTACCGCAATCCGCTCCACTGATACCTCGTCCCGCGTGAGCGGTTCGTCCACCAACTCGTCGCGACTGCCCACCGTCTTAACAATTCGTACCGTTCCTATAGGAACGCGCTCCGTGGTGACCGAAAGCGATTCTTCGATGAGCGGAATCGTTATAGCCGCTTCGCTACTTACCATCGCCCCGCTTGTCGCCGATTGGTACGCAGTGAGGGCGTCACGCCGAAGCGGAAGGTAAAACGAGCCGTCACTTCGTGCCACAAGAAGTTCGCGCGGCGCATAAATTACCGGCCCGTCCGGTTCTAATCGAATCGCCGCTAAATCCCCCGCCGCGCTGGAACCGGACAAAACGGCGTCGTTCACAACGCCGGTCCAGCCGTCTTCTCCAAAAACTTGCGCTTGCGCCATCGTTTTATTGCCCGCCTTGCCGCGCGCCCGCCGGTCCGGGCGGATTACTTGTGCCGCTCGTTGCGCCGCCCGCTCCGGTTCCGCCCGTCGGCGTGGCGGCTCCGCTTGCCCCAGTAGCGCCACCACCCATTGCGTCGCCGCCAGGGCGCGTCGTTGGGGGAGCCACAATCCGGTTCTGTCCCGCGTCATCCGCCGCGCGGTTGCGATACGAATTGGCGAAGGCCAGGATCGCGGCCAGTATCACTACCCCAATGATAATTGGGAGAAACTTCGCGATCGGATTTGCGCTACCATTAGGGCCACTCTGGTTGGGGTATAGTTTCGCCCCGCCATTGTTGTCGTTTACATCAGACACGTTTTTCGCTCAATTTTTCTCCCGCGAAGATGCGGGCCGTCACAAGCCCGCGCGACGTATCTGCGCGGGATAATTCAGGCATTTACGATTTCGCCGCCATTGAGGCGGAGAATTTTCCGGTGGCATACGACGAATCCGCCAATATCGAGATACACGCACGCGGGCGCAAGTTCTTCAGGTTGACTGGGGCGCTTCATCGGCTCGCCCTGTCCAAATTCGGCGACTCCCGCAGGAGGCAACGACGCATCAACTTGCTTTACCTTTTATGTTGCATCGCCGTCGCCGTTATGCCCGTATAAAAATGGAAGAAAACCGAGCAGGCGACGACACAAGGCAACTTGTCAGGATATTTTTGCGCCCCGCTTTCACGCCCGTCATTGGACGTTTGCAAATGGGTAGGTAACGGTATCTCTTCAAGCGATACGGGCGTGTTGTCGCTCGTTTTTCGATCTCACGACGTAGTTTAGGAAGCCTGGAAACAATGAACGATATTTCAACCGCGCTTGCCGCTATTGAAGCGGCGGGGGCGACCGGAACCGGGAACTTGCTGGATCAATACCGATCCATTCGGCCCCATCTCGCCGAACTTGTCAGCGCGCTGAAAGCGGAGGGCGGCGACCAAGCCCGGATAGGAACGGTGATGGAGAATTTGCTTATGGGCGCTGATTCCGTGGCGAGCGGTTCCCCGGATGCCGCCCCTGCCGTGTCGGATGCCGAGGGAAACGCCGCAAACGCAATCTAATTTTTTGCAATCGGGAACCGAAAATAGAAACCTGCAGGGACATCACATCTATCGCGCGATAGATGTGACGCCCTTGCAGGTTTTTCGCGTTTGTATGACAAAATGTAGAATAAGTTCGCCCGTCACCTTACAACATAACCTCAGAACAAGTATCTTTCGCAGGGGCGAAAGAAGCGTGTGGGCGCACTAATTGTGGAACACTCCGGTTGTAACACGCGGCGCGGGCGGCCCGTAGTGTCGGGCGCGCGTATTGCGGAAACTGTCAGACTATACATGAACGGCAAATGGCGAATCGGGATGTTCGGCGGTTTGCGACTTGAAGAAGGCGGCGCGGGCGAAAATGCGGCGGGCGATTTGTCAACCGCTTCCGCAGTGACCCGGTTTCGGACGCAAAAAACCGCATCGCTCCTTGCCTACCTCGCGTTTTATCTTCAGCGTGATCACCCGCGCGAAGAGCTTGCCGACCGGTTTTGGCCGGACGATGACATCGAATCGGCGCGCGGGAGTTTGCGTGTGTCGCTCGCCTCGCTCCGGCGTCAATTAGAGCCGCCGCCCCTGCCGCCCGGCTCCGTGCTTGCGGGCGCGGGGCGTGCGTCCGTACGATTGCGCCCTGACGCCGTTGTGGTGGATGTCGCCGAATTTGAAGGGGCGCTGGCCCGCGCCCACGACGCGTACCAACGCGCCGATGAACGCGCCGCCATCCACGGCTACCGGGACGCGCTTCGCTGGTATCGCGGGCCGCTTCTTCCCGGCGTTTACGACGATTGGGTTTTGACCGAACGTGACCGCCTCCATGAACGGCACGTACAAGCCCTCGCGCGCGTTTCCGAACTCGCCGAGGCCGCAGGCGATACCGGCGAGGCGACGGAAGCCGCGCGGCGCCTTGTCGGGGCGGAATCGTTTTCGGAAAGCGCGCACCTGCGCCTCGTTCGCCTGCTCGCCCATGCGGGACGCGTGGGTGACGCCGCGCACGCGTTCGGTGAAATGGCGGACCTGCTCGAACGCGAACGGGGGGAAAAGCCGTCGCCCGAGGCTGTCGCCTTGTTCGCGCGGCTCCGCCTCGACATTGCCCAACCGAAGCGCGATGCAAAAGCGTCGCCGCCTATAAAGGCGCAGCCCGCTTCACCCTTAACGGTCAGTCCGGCCATAGGGGCGAATGGAAACGAAGAATTAAGCGCCCCAGATGGCGTGGGGAAATCCAGCCTACCGCTGTTTTTGTCGCGCTTTTTCGGGCGCGAGGACGAGCTAATCTGCTTGTACGGTTTCTTGTCCGATCCGCGCGTCCGCTTGACCACGATACAAGGGCCGGGCGGGGCGGGGAAAACGCGCCTTGCCGTCGAGGCCGCGCGGGCGGTTCAACAGCACAAGGGACGTATGCGCTCGTTCGCGGGCGGCGCGTGGTTCGTGCCGCTTGCGACCGTGACCGACGGCGCACGCTTGTTCGAGATTATCCGCGCATCGCTTGGCTTGTCATCTCAGGGCGATACCGACCCGCTCGCGCAAATCGTCGCTCATCTCGCGGGTAAACGAACGCTGTTTTTGCTCGACAACATGGAGCAAATTACGGGCGAGGCCGCGCCGCTTGTGGAACGCCTATTGAACCGTTTGCCGGACGCCGTCGTTCTTGTGACGTCACGGCGGCGGCTGGGAATTGCGGGCGAGCGCGTCGCCCCGGTTGGGCCGCTCGAACTGCCGGAGCCGGGCGACGACAGCGCGGACGCTCTCGCCGCCGTGCCGAGCGTCGGCTTGTTCGTGGATCGCGCGCAAACCGTCAGTCCGGGCTTTGGCCTGACCCCGCGCAACGCGCCCGTTATCGCCGCGCTGTGTCGGCGTCTGGAAGGGTTGCCGCTCGCGCTCGAACTTGCCGCCGCGTGGATCAATGTTTTGTCGCCGCAACAACTGCTCACGCGAATGGAGCGCCGTTTCGCCCTGCTTCAAGCGCGACCGCGCGACCGCCGCGAACCGCGCCACCAGTCCCTTTGGGCCGCAATCGCGGATAGTTATGATCTGCTTCCCCCCGACCTGAAGCGGGTGTTCGTCGCCCTGTCCGCGTTTCGCGGCGGCTGGACATCCGACGCGGCGGCGGCAATCTGCGGCGATCCGTCTATCCACGACAGTTTGGGACGACTTCGCGAGCGCTCGCTTATCACAGCGACGACGGACAGCGACGCGTACCGCTTCACGCTTTTAGAGGCGATCCGCGAGTTCGCCGAGGAGCAATTAAGCGATGAGGAAGCGCGAACCTTAGCCCGTCGTCATGCCGATTATTTTGCCGCGTGGCGATCGGAAACCACGGATCACAACGAGATCGCCGCCGAACAAGATAATCTTCGTCAAACGCTCGCGACGTTTGAAGCGGCAAGCGATGGCTTGAAGCCAGCGCTCGGGCTTGCGGGCGGCTTGTGGCAGTTTTGGTGGGAAAAAGGGCAGTGGCAAGAAGGCGCGGACGCCCTGGCCCGCCTGCTCGCGCGAACCGAAGCGGATGAACTAAAGATCGACCCAAAAACGCTTGCGCGGGCGTGGAACGGGCGCGGCGGAATTGCGTTCTACCGAGGCGATTATCCGGTCGCCCTGGACGCTTTCCAGCGCAGTCTGGCGTTTGAAGAGCGTATCGGCGTCGCCAAAGACATCGCATCGCTTTGCAACAACGTTGGCGCGGTCAACCGCATCATGGGCGATTTTGACGGCGCGCGTCAACAAGGCGAGCGTTCGCTTGCGCTTCGTCGTACTATTGGCGAACCGCATTATGTTGCCGACTCTTTGACGAACCTTGCTGGTTTGGCTTTGATGGTCGGCGATATTGAACGAGCCGAAGCGCAGTTCAACGAAGCGTGCGAGTTGTACCCCGGCACGCCCAAAGCGGAATTAGGGACGGCCCTGTGCCTTCACGGTCTGGCCGAGGCCGCCTGGTCGCGCGGCGATGTCGCACGGACGCAAACGCTTATTCTGGACGCCCTCGCCCGGTTTCGCCAGGCCGGTCAGGTGATGCGAATCGCGCACGCGCTCACGGCCCTCGCCTACACGTATCAGGCGGAGAACCGTTTAAGCGACGCTCTTTTGTCGCACCGTGAGTGTCTTCCCTTGATGCGCGAGATGGAAGACCGTCAGGGCGGCGTTTCCGAACTGGAATCCGTCGCGGACTGGGCCATTCGGAGCGGCGACGCCAAAGGCGCCGCGCGCTTGCTCGGCGCGTCCGACGCGCTTTCGTTCGGCTACCACCGCATGAAGCACGGCGAACGCGAGCGCGATAATTTAGTCGCAAGCGTTCGCGCGAAGACCGACGAAAAAACCTACGCGCGCCTGTTCCACGAAGGCGAGGCGTTATCCCTTGTTGAAGCGCTGGAGGCCGCTGAACGCCTTCTTCCGCCGCCTTAAAAACCGTAAAAGCGGTATAATAGAACAAGTTGTTTGCCCACGCGCGCGGCGGTTTTCCAAGTGGCCAGGAGGAAACCGCCGCGCTCGTTTGCGTGGGTAGCCCCTCGCTTCGGCGGGGCGGTGCGCAACACGCGTGCGGCTTTATTTTGGAGGCGAAACGGTTATGGCTAAGGGCGTCGGTAAGTTTCAAATCGTCAGCAAATACACCCCGTCCGGCGACCAACCGACGGCGATTGCAAGCCTCGTGGAAGGCTTGAACAAGGGCGAGCGAATGCAAACCCTTCTGGGGGCGACGGGAACCGGCAAAAGCGTCGCCTGGGACGAACCGGTCACGGTCCACCGGGGCGGCGACGATTATTATCGTGGCCCCATAGGCGCGCTTGTGGACCATGTGATGAACAACGAGCCGCAGTGGGCGGAATCCGTTGAAGCCACGCCGCCGTCCACGTGGCGCGTTCTTGCCTGGGATGCGACAACCGGCGCGACGGCGTGGCGGCGTATCACCGCTCTTAGCCGTCATGACGCGCCCGAAACCATGTACACGCTTTCCTCAGCCTGCGGACGCCGCGTCAGTGTCACGGGCGATCACAGCATATGGGCGTTGCGCGACGGCGCGCTACAACTTTTGCTGGGCGGGGAGGTGCTTGCGGGTGATGCAATACCGATTCCCCGTCAGATTCCCGCCCCGATCGAACCGCTTCGTTCTTTGGATTTGCTTTCTCTCCTCGTGGCGGGGCGCGCCAATTGCCACGCAAGCGTTCCGCCGGAATGCGCCGCTCCCGCTACGTTTCAGGATGCCTTAATGCCCTTCTACGCCCAGCCGCGAGAAAAGGCTTGGCGGGTGCGTAATGAAAATGAACGCATCAGCATCCCCGCTATGCAACACTTAGTACAAATGGGTGTTGTTAAGCCGGAAGCCGTTCGCGTCTGCGGCAAGCGCTACGACGCCCCCGCTCTGGTTCCGCTAACGCCGGAACTTGGTTTTGTTTTTGGTCAGTACATCGCGGAGGGCCACTCCGCAGAAAGATTCACTCTTTTTTCTGTGCGTGATGCAGATACGCAAAGCGAGTTGGCGCGCACGTTACAAGAGTCTCGCATTCCCTTCTTCCGCAAGCCCGACGGCGATTTCGTCGTTGTAGCGGCGGCTTGGCGACCGGTATTCGATACGCTTATGGGCGCCTTGGCGGGCGTCAAGCGCTTACCCGCGTTCTGGACCGCAACGAACAACCTTTTTCTAGGTTCTCTTCTTCGCGGTTACTTTGAGGGCGACGGAGGAGTGGACGGCGGTGCAGTCACGGCGGTCACGCTTAGCGTTGACCTTGCGTATGATGTCGCCGAAGCCCTTCTGCGCTTTGGCATTTGGGGGCGCGTCCGCAGGGTCCGCAAGAAAAAACCTAACGGCGATACCGGCGTTTATCACAAAATTACCGTTTCCGGCGCGGATAACCTGCGCCGTTTCGAGACCGAGATTGGCTTCCACAGCGTACGTAAGCGCGAAGCGTTAACTAAATGCGTCGCGCGTTGCGGTGATGGCAACACCAATGTAGATTGCATTTTAGGGGTTGGCGCGCGTTTTCGCGCCGAGCGCCAAAGCCGCAGTTTACATCAATGCGAGCTTGCCGCGCGCACCGGATGCGCACGCTCCACAATCTCCGCCATCGAGCGAGGCGTTCGCCACCCTTCGCGCGCTTTACTTGTGAAACTGTGTTGCGCGCTTGACATGAAGGACGCCGCCTTTGCGGGTCTCGCAGACGTATTCTGGTCGCCGGTTGAAAGCGTAGTCACGCATCCGCCGTGTGGCAAGTTCGTCTACGATTTCAGCGTCGATGAGTACGAAACGTTCTTAACAGGGCGCGGCGGCTTATTCGTGCATAACACGTTCAGCGTCGCCAACGTGATCGAAAAGGTGCAACGGCCCACGCTCGTGATCGCGCACAACAAAACGCTCGCCGCCCAGTTATGCTCCGAGTTCCGCGAGTTCTTCCCCAACAACGCGGTCGAGTACTTTGTTTCGTATTACGATTACTACCAGCCCGAAGCGTATATTCCGCAGACCGATACGTTTATCGAGAAAGATTCGTCCATCAACGACGAAATTGACCGGTTGCGGCACTCGGCGACGCAGGCTCTCCTGTCGCGCCGCGATGTGATTGTGGTCGCGTCGGTGTCGTGCATCTACGGTCTTGGCTCGCCGGACTCGTACAAGAATATGCAGGTCTGGTTCCACACCGGACAGGAGTACGACCGCGACGATATTTTGCGCCGCTTGGTCCGTATTCAGTTCCAGCGCAACGATGTCGCCCTGACGCGCGGCACGTTCCGCGTCAAGGGTGATGTGCTGGAAGTTCAGCCCAAAGACGAGGAAATCTTGTTCCGCGTCGAGTTTGATTTTGACACGGTTTCGCGTATCAGCGTCGTGGATCCCCTAACTGGCGAGCTGATCGAAACGCGCGATGAGCTAACCGTGTATCCGGCTTCGCACTTCGTCACTGACCCCGACAAAATGGAATCCATCTTACAGGCGATCGAGGCCGAGATGGTCGGGCAAAAAAAACTGTTCGAGGCGCAGGGTAAGCTTATTGAGGCCCAGCGAATCGAGCAACGAACGCGCTTTGATCTGGAAATGATTCGCGAGGTCGGCTTTTGCTCCGGCATCGAGAACTACTCTCGCTGGATGGACGGACGCCCGCCCGGTACGGCCCCGCACACGCTGTTCGATTATTTTCCCGACGACATGTTGCTCTTAGTGGACGAGTCGCATCAAACCATCCCGCAGTTGCACGCCATGTTCGCGGGCGATAAGCGGCGCAAAGATACCCTCGTGGACTTCGGCTTTCGCCTGCCGTCCGCCCGTGATAACCGGCCCTTGCGCTTTGAGGAATGGGAAGAGCGTATCAAGCAGGTGATCTTTATCTCGGCGACGCCCGGCCCGTACGAGAAGCAACACTCGTCGCGTATGCCCGAACAGATTATCCGCCCGACCGGTTTGATTGACCCGGAGATCGTCATCCGCCCGACCAAAGGCCAGATTGACGACCTTATCAGCGAACTGAAGAAGCGTACGGATAAGGGCGAGCGCGTCTTGGTCACAACGCTGACCAAAAAAATGGCGGAGGATTTGACCGAGTACCTGATCGAGATCGGAACAAAGGTGCAATATCTCCATTCCGACATCCACACGCTGGAGCGTACCGAAATCCTGCGCGACTTGCGTCTGGGCGTTTACGATGTGGTTGTCGGGATCAACCTGCTTCGTGAGGGATTGGACCTGCCGGAGGTGTCGCTGGTCGCGATTCTGGACGCCGATAAAGAAGGCTTCCTGCGCTCGGAAACGTCGCTGGTGCAAACCATCGGGCGCGCGGCCCGCAACGTCGGCGGTCAGGTGATTATGTACGCCGACCGTATCACCGGCTCGATGGAGCGCGCGATTGACGAAACCAACCGCCGCAAGGTCAAGCAGGAAGCGTACAACGCCGAACACGGCATCACGCCGCAAACGGTTATCAAAGCCGTGCGCGATGTGTTGGAATCGAAAAAGGTCGCCGAGGCCAAGTCGTACTACAAGGTGCAGGCGAACAAGGCGCCGGAAACCCTGCCGCTCGACCAAATCCTAATTGCTTTATCCGATATGGAAAAAGAAATGAAGCAGGCCGCCCGCGCGCTTGACTTTGAACACGCCGCCCAGTTGCGTGACGACATCTCCCGTTTGAAGAAACTGGTCCCGACAACGGGCGGTAAGCGGTAAAATCGCGGGCGCAGATGGTGCGCGATTGCTAAATGTCCGTCCCTCGTCAAATTAACGGAAAGTGGTTGTTCGTCGGGGGGTGGGCGTAACGCGTGAAAACCAGCGTCGCGCCGGAATAGCCGGTCAGCAGGTCTACACGGTGCGACATTTCCAGCAGAAGTGAAAACCCCTGCCCCGCCGTGGATGCGGTCGAAAACCCGCGTTCCAAAACGGCGCGCGGCAGTATATCAAGGGGAATGCCGCTCCCGGTATCCGAAACCCAAATCTGTAGCGTCTCGCCGCGCATGCCGCGCACCGCCACGGTTCCGTTGCCGCCATGCTTTACCGCGTTGAAGGCGGCTTCTCCCACAATCGTGGCGACGCTGAGTAAATCCTCGCCCCTGAAACCCGCGCTCTCCGCGGCGCGCATCGCCGTGCGTCGCGCTGTTGGCATATCATTGTTTTCGCCAAGTTCGGCGGGCGGCGCGAGGAGCGGAAGCGCATCGGGCAACTCGTCCGGCGTTCGGCAGAAAAACAAGCGGTTTTCGGTCGCCACACGCAACACCTCACGCAAAAAGGTGTGGCGCTCGCTCGCTTCGCGGCGCAGGGCCGCTAAATCCCCTTCGGTATCGGAGCCGCGAATAAACGCCGGGAACCGCGACGAATTCGCCAAAACCGCAAAGCCTATGTCGGCGGTAACCATCGTCCACGGTACATTGAGCGGGTACGTTTTGTTCCAGAATGACAACCCCTCCAGCATATGCCCGATGGCGCAGGACAAAAATACCAGCGGCGCAAAAACGCCCAAAAGCCGCTGGAACCACAGTTGCCGCGACACCAACAACGCAAAAGACAAAACCACGACATCGCCGATCAACAGCGCGACAAACGGCTCGAAAAGCCGGACGCACAACCAGTCAAGGAGAAACGAACCCGCCATGTACGCGAAACCCAGCGCCAAGTCGCGCAGGTGCGTTCGGTCGGTTCGCGCCGCGCGCCCGACGTAATAAGCCATCCCGAAAAACACCCCGGAGTAAGCGAGGCCGATCTCGATATGCCCTACACTCCAGATGCGGGACAATTTCGGGTCCATCAGCACGCAACGCATCATCAAATCCGCATGACCGGGATGAAGCGTTTTTGTCAGGCCAAGCAGGCCGTAGGCGATGGCGAGCAGAGCAAGCGGCAATGCCCACGGCAATAGGCGTGCGCTTATCGTACGGTTCGGCGGGGCAGGGGGTTAATGCAGATGACGAGGACGCAAAAGTAACGGTGTTTCCGGGCGACATGTATTGGTTGACAAAAAACGCGGGGCGCGGCAGGCGCATTTTCATGACCGCTTAACACGGCGCAGGGCCGGACTCTGCTGAGACTGCGGAAGTGTGTTTGACGTTTTGCGAAAACCTGTGCTATAGGACCGCATTCCCCGAACCGCGTACAGAAACGGCGCCGAAGCCGCTTCTCTCACGTTTTTCCTGTTAGCCGGTGGGTTCCAGCCCTGCGCAAAGTTGCGCTCGCTTATCACTTTCGTCTTTAGTCGCGTCCGCGTTGCATACAACACTTGCACACAGGACGTAGAACGACCGCTTTGATAAGCGTTTTCTTAACGCTTCAAAGGCGCAAGAGGAAATATATTTCAATCCGTCCCCCCTTCGCGCGCCCATCACTGCCTTCGTTTCATCCCGTTGCGCTGTGGCTTCACGCTACTTGAACTGCTCGTCGTTATCGCGATTGTCGCCATTCTCGCCGCGATTTTATTTCCCGTTTTCGCCCAGGTGAA
>CAXUMS010000031.1:4789-35500 GCA_964252165.1 uncultured Armatimonadaceae bacterium | reverse complement strand
TTTTACAGGGCAGGAACTAACTTTCCTTCTGGTACAGTTTCAGGGGAGCAGGTCACGGTAGGTGCGATAGAGGAAGACTCACACAGACTTGCTTACAAAAAATGCAAGCGCGTCCATGCGCGTACAGTTACAATTAAGCCGAGCAGGAGTGACGGAACAAACACTGGGCCTACCTGTTTTGCCGGATTGTTCCGATGGCGTATCGGTCAGGCAGTTGCAACTAGCGCTCCAAGAATTGTGGGATCAAGCGCAGGAGGCGGATTGGTTTCCGAAGCACGCTTATAGCCGCGACCTACGAGCCGCCCTTATAAGAATCAGTCGTAACGCAAACGCGTTTCCGCCGGATGGCATCACCACAAGCAGTCGTCAAACCATTCCCAAACTCAAAGAAATGTGGCAAGCGGAGCAAGGCAAAGAGTTCCGGGTTGATGTGGAGAATATGGAGGGGACAGGAAATTTGCATCAGTTGAAAAAGTGTTATCCTTGACGCTAATTAAGGTACAACTGTATTAGGAAACTGCGATGAGACAAAAGCCTGCCCCTAAATCAAACACGACGCTAACTCAAAGTGCTAAGCGAACCACTGCGCCAGGTGCAAAGGTTGTTGAATCGTTCAGCGATTCAAAGAAATTAGTGTGGCAGGATGATCCCGTAGTGGCGCAAGAAGCCTTCGCAGAAGCCAAATCGTTTTATGACGCCGAGGATTTGACACGCGCTCGCGTTTTGTTTGTTAAGGCGATCAATGCCGACAGCAAAAACCAGCGTTACCCCCAGCGCCTGCGATATTTGGATGAAGAAATTCAAGATCTTCAAATAAAAAAGGACCGCATGCAACAGAACGCGCGTGACGGCTCGCTTAGTATGGAAGATCGCTATGAGTTTGCACGGCTGAGTTACCTTTTGGGTTTTCGTTCCGAGGCCTTCGCATTATGGCAAGACGTCGCTGAAAACGGTCAAGGGGACGTGGCAAAAGCAGCGCGAAAGCAACTTCAGAAACGCCAATATTGAACGCTTAACGGGCTGGGTAGCGTCTGATTTTAGCCTGTCGTCTCGGCGACAACGCACTGCCACTGTCAAATTGCAATTTATGTCCGATGTAGACCCAGACGCCGCGCCGCAGATCGTCCGGTTCGGCTTGCCGCGCGCGGTTCGCGCGGTCCGAGTGGTTTTGGGCATTGTTCTTGCCACGGCGGGTTTGTTCTTTTCCTTCTTGCTCGCGTCCCTTATCGGGCGCCCCGTACCTCCTGATGCGGTCTTCGCGCGCTTCTGGGCGTTCGGCGCGCCCGGCGTTCTTGTGGCCGCGAGCGGTTTTTTAACCGTGCGCGACATCACGTTTGATGTCGCGCGCAAACGCTACCGAATGCGGCGCGGCGTTTTGCCGTTTGTCAAATCAGACTTCGGCGATGCCAGCGCCGCTCGATATATTTTTGTCGGTTCGCCGGTTCCGCCAACGCCGCCCGCTGATACGCCCACAGCGGAGCCTTATCCGGTTGTTCTAACGGCGACCGGCGTCGTTGTTTGCGAGATTGTTTGGGATCGGCGCGGCTTGGCGCGCACTCGTTTAAGCGAAATGGAGATGCGATGGATGCGCGAGCGGCGCGTCGTGGTATCCCCCGCAAACGCCGCCCCGATCGCTCTGCGGCTTGCGGACGCTTTGGAACTCCCCTTGATGGACGCCCGCCCGCAGGCGGCGCATATCCCCTCCCCGGCCCCGCTTCCCTAAGTCTTGCCGCCTTGTTTGCCGATAACGAGAAGGGGGACGGCGTAAATGTCTCCTGGATCAACCGGCGGGCGGAGGCGACAGGCATGGCGCGAGCGGCGGCGGGACTCACTCCCGTAGAAAATTCGATAACGCTTTGGCAACGGCTTGTGGGCGGTTATGTCGGCGCGCGGTTCAGCAAACTGCCCGACCCGCCATTGTCTGCGGACAAAACCGGGTTTTACCTCGCCGCGCTGATCGCCGACGACAAGAACGATAAAAGCGGCGGCGGCAGTGGAGACGATGTTCAGCGCGCCGCGCTTTTGCGTTGCCTGGTTTGGACTGATGTCAAGGCCAAGCAGTACCGTCCCACCCATCTCCCCTGGTACCGCGAGGCCGCCGCCTCGAACCCATCCGATGAGCGGTGCTTGTTTTTTGTCGCCGCGCTCGCTCGTCACGGAATCATCGAAGACGACGCCGTAGCCGCGCGGGCGTTCGCCGCTATTTTGAAGCCGGAATGGGCCGCATCGCCGTACTGGGGCCGGTTTGACATAGGGCAAAAAGACCTGGCGCGCGATCTTGCTCGTTTATACGCCGAAACCCCGGACGACATTTTTTCCCGATTATCGACAGGGGAGCAAGCCGAGCGGCTCGCCTTTGTCGAGGAGGCGTACCGCGAAAGCCCCGAACGCGCGCCGGAACGCGCCGTTCTTCGGGCGTTCTTATGTCGCGTTTATCGGGCGGCGCAACGAACCGACGAGGACGCGGTCGCGGTTTACGAAGCGGTTTTCTCAGACGTCCCGGACGACGACGCAAACGCGGTTTATTTCGCTGAGTTGTGCGCCGAGCGCGAACGCTGTGATTCGCTCGCCTGCGCCGCGTACGCGCGCATGACCAACCGCGCCGAGGAAGCGGGTCGCGACAAAGAAGCGGGAACATGGGCGGTCCGGCTTGCCCGCGCCTATCTTACGCTGGGAAGATTCGATGAAGGGACGCTTTCCACGTACCGACAGGCCGTTCACCTTGCGCCCGGCGACGATGTTCTGGAAGGCGCGTTTTTGCACGCTCTCGCCCGAAGGCGCGGGGCCGAGGATGACCTCGAAACCCTCGCGCGTATGGAGTCCGCGTTCGCCAATCAAAACCGTTACCTTCCTTTATTCCGAACGCGAGGCTGGGATTGGGGACTTGTGGTCCGCGCGCTTGCCCTTGCCTATGGCATGATCGGACGCATTGACGAGGCCGCGCTCGCCGTGTACGCCCGCGCGACCGAATTGTGCGACGAGGACCGAATGCTCTGGACCCTGCGCGCCCGCGCGATTGCGGAAACGGAAGACTATTCTTTGGAGGCCGTCGCGGTTTACGAACGAGCGTCGGTTGCGGACAACGACGATCCGGTGATCTTCGCGCTGGGCCGGGCGTACATCGAAACCGGTTTGGGCGGCCCGACCGGAGAGCGGCGCACGGAGGCGATTCAGTTGTGGGAATCGCTTTACCGGCAAGGGATGTCGTGGCCCGAACTCGAAGCCGCGCTTGCGCTTGCGTATACCGGCGATGACCGCGTGAATGACATCGCGCTTTCGCTTTGGGAAAAAGAGGTTGCGGAAGACCGCGACAACGGTCTGCTACAACTGCGTTTGGGCAGGGAATGCCGTATGCGCGGCGACACCGATGTCGCGCTCAAGTGGTACCGCGAAGCCGCGCGTCTGCTCCCGCACGATTGGGGCGCGCACTACGAGTTAGGCTCGCTCCTCAAGGATCAGTACTCCGACAACGCCGGGGCGGTCAAGTATCTACAGAAAGCGATAAAGGCGCCCGAAGGCGCGCTACATCTCGGCGCGCATTTCGCTCTTGGCGAAGCGCTAATCGCTTTAGAAAAACGGGACGAGGCCAAAAAGATCTTCCAACGAATTGCGGATGTTATCGAACCAAATCACTCCCCTACCCTTCTTTACCTTGCCAAACTTAACTTGAAGTACGAAGCGCAGGGCGTACGGCAGGCCGAAGCGCTTTATGAACAAGCCTTGTCGCTGAACCCGGACGACCCGGAAACCTACCGGCGAATGGCGGAGTTATACCGGGAAAAAGGCGAAGCGCAGTCCGAGGAGGAAGCGCTGGAAAAATATTTATCCCTTGCCGAGCCGGATGCGGCGAAGTGCCGTCAACTGGCGGATTTGTATATGCGCCGGGGCGATTTCGCCCGCGCCGAAGGCGCGCTTCGCCGCATTATCGCGATGGGGCAAGGCGACAAAAAATTGTATACGCTGCTCGGCGAGGTCATCTTGCAAGCGCAAGCCCTTCCTCGCGCGGCTTAGGCGACTTGAACGGTTGACGCTGGCGATTTCGGAACATTGCGCTAAAAGGGGTTGAAACGCTCGCACTTCGCCGCTTCTTTTGCGGGCGCGTCTTGTCCGGATTTCCGTTGTTTATGTTACAATGCTTGCGACCTGTAAAACCTAAAAACACTCTGGCGCGCGACTGCGTCACGGTTAGGACAGTGGCGTTCAACCTAATTAAGTCGGCTTGATGAACCTCCTATAACCACGCGCTACAAGCGATACTCGCCCCCTCATAAAAAGCGCCGCATGACGTTTGTTAAAAACATCGTGCGATTGCGCTTGTTCCCGTCACAAGGAGCCATGGCGGCGAAAGGAAGAACGTATGGCATTGACGATAGAAGAACGACCTCGCGCCTGGAGCGCCGGACAATTACAAACCTCCCCTAACGCCTCTGCGCCCTGTGCGCCCCAAGAAACAGGCGCACTTGTCACCCCCGCGTTTGAACCGGCGCCCGGCGCGAATCTGGCTTCCTCAACGGACCGACTTCCTTTTGCGCTCGCAAATCGCCGAAACGGGGTCCGGCCCGGCCCTTTGTATTTTGCGACCAAACGTGTCCTCGATGTAACTCTGACGCTGTGCCTGCTAACGGTTCTCGCGCCGCTTCTGGTTCTGATCGCCCTTGCCATATGGGTTGAAGATCGCGGCCCGATGCTGTACTATCAAACAAGAATGGGGCGCAACGGCGTTCCGTTTCGTTTTTTCAAGTTTCGGAGCATGGTTCGGAACGCGGACGCGCTGAAGGAGCGGTTGATCCGGGACGGCGGCAACGAGGCGGGAGAGGTGATCTTCAAGATGAAACACGACCCGCGCGTCACCCGCGCCGGTCGCCTGCTCCGCAAGTACTCTTTAGACGAGTTGCCGCAGTTCCTGAACGTGCTGAAGGGCGACATGAGCCTGGTCGGGCCGCGTCCGCACCTGCCGCGCGAGGTGGATGCGTACAGGGAGCCAGGCTACCACGCGCGCAACAGCGTGCCGCCCGGCCTGCTTTGTTTGCGCGAGGTGCAGGGTAGGAGCAACTTGACGTTCGAGCAGTGGATCGCGCTTGACCTGTTGTACATCGAGCATCAGAGCATGCGCACTGACCTGTGGATCCTGATGCGCGCACTGCCCGCCGTGCTAAAAGCCGAAGGCGCATACTAACACTACCAATTTTTGACGGGGGCGCCTTGATGCGATCCGTTCCGTAATGACAAAACGAAACAATTCTCCTGATTATTCTTTCTCATAGAGGAGGGATAAAAACGACCCGTTGAATTATGGCGCGCTTTGACAGTAGGGCGCGTGCGATGGCGAAACATAGCGCTTCGTTAGTACGTACAATGCGCGGGACACCCCTTAACGGTTGCTTGCGAAAGGTCATCTGCTGTCCGCGTTCCGACTCGCCCCTATTTTCACTTGGTTTCAGGCCGCCCGCGCGCCGCTTCACTATTCAGGATACCGATGCAAGACACTCTCGAACCGTCCGCCGAACCCGCCTCCAACGTTTCTTTACGGGAATACGGCGACATCTTGCGGCGACGCCGCGCTATTATTCTTCAAACCTTCGTGATTGTGCTTATCGCGGGCGTTTTGATCACGCTGTTCTCCGCCCCGACCTACCGTGCGGTCGCGCGGCTTCTGGTTGAACCGCCGCAAACCGGCATCAACCAGATTGACACCAACAACCCCCTGAGCGGCATTTTCAATCTGAGCAAGGCGTACTCGCTTGAAACTCAGGTCGGTTTGCTTCAAACCTCGGAATTACAACAAAAGGTCGCGGACGCCATCAATGTTCAGGAACTGCCTGACATGCAAATCGAGGGTTTGGAAGGCACCTCGATTATCGAGGTGACGGCGGAAGGCGACAACCAGGTCGCGGTCGCGAACGCCGCGAACAAACTTCTTGAACTTTATGTCGAGCAAACCAAAAAGGAAAGCGGCGCGCAGCTTGATTCCGCTCTCGCGTTCGCCCGCAAACAGCGCGACGAGTATCAATTACGTTTGGCCCGCGTGGAATCGCAAATTCAGGATTTCAAGCAAAAGCGGAATATCCCGGAACTGCAACAGTCGCGAAATTCGGCGATACAAAATGTCACGAACCTATCCTCCGCGTACACACAGCTGCTCAGTGATCAAAGCGGCTTGAACACGCGCATCATCAGAACGCGGGCCGCACTCGCCAAGCGACCGGCGACGTTACCCGCCGTGGTATCCCCGACCGCGGACCCCGGCGTTCAAGCGATTGAAAATCAAATTTTCAACGCCGAGGTTAATCGTGTCGCCCTTATCAAAGAATTTCGCCCCGGCAACATCCGCGTTGTGCAGGTAGATGCGCAATTGGCGCGGCTTCGCCAGCGGCTCGCGCAACAGCGCAAATCGTTTTTCGCCCGCACCGAAACGCGCGATCCGCGCTACGAAGCGTTGCAAGACCGTTTGGTGGACCTCGACATCGAGGCGGCGGCGGTAGCGGGGCGGGTTGCTGAAGCGGGGCGGAACGTGCAGACAGCGCAGGCGCGCTTGGCGCAGTTTCCATCGCTTGAAACGCGCTACGGTCAATTGGCGCGCGAACTCGAAACCGATGCCGACCAGCTCAAAAGCTTTTCCAAGAACGTGAAGGATATGGAATTGCGCCAACAAGCGACGATTCTTAACGCACGTATCGTTGAGCGGGCAAAAGTGCCGCCGTTCCCGATCCGCCCGAAGCGCGCACAAAACATCATCTTCGCGGGCTTGCTCGGCTTGTTTATGGGATTGGGTTTGGCGCTTTTGCAGGAGTTGTTCGACGACCGTATCAACAGCCCGGAAGAAGCCGAGCGTATTGTCCGCCTTCCCAGCCTCGGTTATATCCCGATGATCGAGGAGGAGGGTTTGCGCTTGATCCGCGACATTTCCACCTTCTCGCCTTTGATGGAGTCGTTCCGAACGCTTCGTACCAACATCAACTTCGCCGCGGTCGGACATCCGATCAAAAGCCTTTTGGTGACATCCTCGGTTCCCGCCGAAGGCAAGTCCACCACCTGCGCGAACCTTGCGATGGCGATGGCCCTTGATGGCAAGCGCGTTATCATCGTGGACGCCGACCTGCGCCGTCCGACCCAGCACGCGCTTTTCAAAACGCCGTCGTCGCCGGGGTTGACCGATATTCTGGTTGGCACGCACACCATTGAGGAAGTGATCCAAAACACGCAGGTCGAGGGCGTAAAATTGATCCCCGCCGGGTCGCCGCCGCCGAACCCCGCCGAGCTGTTAGGCTCGGAAGCGATGGCCGCCTTCCTCGCGACCGTGGAAGCTTCTGCCGATATAGTATTGTTCGACTCGCCGCCGTCGCTTGCGGTCGCGGACGGCGTGGTTTTATCCTCGCGGACAGACGGTGTTCTTTTAGTGATCGGCTTTGGCGATACCAAAAAAACGCAAACGCGGCAAACGCGCGAAATGCTGACCCGCGCGAACGCTCATATCCTGGGAACCGTTCTGAACCGAATGGACAGCCCGTCGTCCGGCTACTACTACGGCAAGTATTACGTCCCGACAACCGAAATGCTACCGTCCGCTAACGGCGTGAATGGCAACGGCAGCAAGAAGAATGGCGCGGTTAGCGCCGCCGACCGGCCCGCCTTGAACGAACCCGTCGCGACAACGCGAGACGACAAGTAACGGTTAAGAAACTGAAGGGGCGCGCGATAGCGCGCCCCCTATCGCGCCCCTCAGAGATTGTATTCCTATGAACTCAACTAAAACAAAAACGGTCCGTCGTAACCTTCTACTTGCGGCGACCCTCGTGGTCGTCGGTAGCGCCCCGATTAGCGCTACTTATGCGCAAGCGCCCGCGACGCCGGGCCGCGCGACAAGCCCCGGCCCGGCCCAAACTATCCGGACGCCGACGGTTTCTCAAACCGCTCCCGCCGCGACCCCGCCCGGCGTGGCCGCAGTTATTGCGGACCCCGATTATGTCATCTCTCCGGAAGACATCCTGGAAGTCACGGTTCTGGATCGCCCTGAACTGTCTCGCGTGTTTTCGGTCGGAACCGACGGGCGCGTGTCCTACCCGCTGGTAAAGCAGTTCAAGGCGGCGGGCATGACGCTTGCGGCGGTTGAAAAGAAAATCTTCAAGGCCCTGGACAAGCAGTATGTGGACCCGCAGGTGACCGTGACGGTTCGCGAACGGCGCACCCGGCAGGTCAGCATTCTGGGTTCGGTGCGAACGCCCGGTCAGCATATCATGCGCGAAGGCTGGCGCGTTTTAGATGTCGTTGCGGACAGCGGCGGCGTTCCCTCCGACCGTTTGGAGTTTTTCGACGTTCGATTGTACCAACAAGCGACCGGTAAAAGCGTCAAGATTGACCTTACCAAACTGTACGCCGACCCCGCCGACGCCGAGAACAACCCGCGCGTCGCCCAGGGCGACACGATCACGGTTCAGGAACTGGATGTCGCGCAAACCACGGTTCAGGTGATCGGCGAGGTCAATCAGCCGCGCGCCGTGATATTCCCGCGCGATGGTGACCTGATCTCCGTAATCAATCAGGCGGGCGGCGTCACCCCGCGCGCCGCTCGGTCGCGCGTTATCATCGAGCGCGAAGGCAAGCAGATTCTTGTGGACACGCGCGATGCGTATCAGCGCGGAACCAAGTTGCCCGACGAGTACAAATTGCTCCCCGGCGACAAGGTAATCGTGCCGGAAAACAAGGACGTGTACTTCGTATACGGCGCGGTAGGCCGTGGCGGAACCACGATTTTCCCGGATGATCGCCCGGTAACGGTTCTCACCGCGGTCGCGGACGCAGGCGGCGCGGTGAACGGCGCGGACATCAAGAAAACCACGCTCACCCGCCGCAACCCAGACGGCACCAGCACCACGACCAAAATTGATGTCGAGCGCATGATTACCAAAGGTGAAACGTCGCAGGACATGGCCGTTCTGCCCGGCGATGTCGTCTTTGTCCCAGCCAAAAGCCAGCAGGGCTTTAACATCAACACCGCGATCGGACTTCTTGGCGCGGTTCCCGCCGCGTTCTACCTGTTCCGAGTTTTGGGCATCAGTAAATTTTAGAAGCGCGGTGGATAAAGGCGTTTTACAATCGACGAGGGTAATGGGTTAGTAGCCCTGCGAACTCTTTCAGGAAAGTTCGCCGGGCTACCAACACATAGCGGTGGATACCTCGGCTACATCTCCAGTGAATGATATAATGGAGCCACGTTTGATGTGCTTAGGACGATGCACTCGTGCGCGTCTTTTCCAGTAGCATTGGCGGCAAAGACGACGCCAAAAGCGGTAGCAAAGCGGCTCACCCTTTTCATGCCTCGGTTGTTGAGGACAGGCGTGATTTAAGCGTGACGCCCTCACGTAATAAACGTAAAAGGCACCCTGATTTAGCTCAGGTTTTCTTTCTTTGCATCGCTTTCTCAAGAAGTTTTGACCCCCCTTTATGGCAAGCGCTATCCCCACGACCGCCGCGCCGGCGCGCGAACCGCACACCCTTGTTATCCGGCCTAAATCCGGCTTCGCCGCTCTTGATCTCGGTGAGTTATGGGAATACCGCGACCTATTGCGAACGCTGGCCGAGCGAGATGTTAAACTCCGCTACCGGCAGACCGCGCTTGGCGCGATTTGGGTTGTTTTTCAGCCGCTTTTGGGCGCACTGATCTTCTCCGTGGTTTTCAAGCGTGTCGCGGCGGTCCCGAGCGACGGCATTCCGTATTTTGTGTTCGCGTTCGCCGGTTTTATGGCGTACAACATTTTCAGCGCGACCCTGAGCAAAGCGAGTTTGTGCTTGGTTCAAAACTCGCAACTGGTCTCAAAGGTCTTTTTTCCGCGTCTGGTGTTGCCACTCTCCACGTCGTACGGAAGCATAATTGATTTTGGCGTATCCCTTTTTGTGCTTGCGATCCTGATGGCGGTTTATCATGTCGCTCCCACGCTCGCCTTGCTTACCCTTCCCCTCTGGGTCGGTTTGATTACCCTGCTCGCCCTCGGCTTCGGCTTGGTCGCCGCCGCCGTCACGGTGACGTACCGTGATGTACAATATGCGCTCCCCGTACTGATCCAGTTTGGCTTGTACGCCGCGCCAGTTGGCTACCCGGTGCGGTTCGCGCTCGAAAAATTGCCGGCCGGCCTTCGTCCGTTTTATTTACTGAACCCGCTCACCGGCTTGCTGGACGCTTTTCGCTGGTCGCTTCTCGGCGCTCCCATCTTCAACTGGCGCACGGTTGCGTTTGGGGCGGTCGCCAGCATCGTTATTTTCTTGTGGGGCGCGTTTTCGTTTAAGCGCATGGAACGGAGATTCGCCGATGTCATCTAACAATGGGCATCATCCGGGAGGCGCGGGCGGCAAGAAGTCGGGAAGCGACGACGTTGCGATTTCGGTGCGCGGGTTATCAAAGTCGTATAATATCGCCCGCAACGACGCCGCGCATACTCGGATCACCGAGGCTATCATGGACCGGATGCGACGCCCGTTCGCACGCCCCCAGACGGAAACATTCTGGGCGTTGAGAGATGTCAACTTCGACATTGCGCGCGGTGAGGTTGTTGGCGTTATCGGCAGAAACGGCGCGGGTAAGTCCACGCTTCTCAAGGTATTGTCGCGCATAACCGCGCCTACATCGGGCGAAGTCCATCTTCGCGGACGCGTCGGCTCACTACTGGAAGTCGGAACCGGCTTCCACCCGGAACTTACGGGCCGGGAGAATGTTTACCTGAACGGCGCCATTCTTGGCATGACGCGCGGCGACATCAACCGACAGTTCGATGCTATTGTGGATTTCGCCGAAACCGAGAAATTTTTGGATACGCCGGTCAAACGGTATTCATCCGGTATGTACGTTCGGCTCGCGTTTGCGGTCGCGGCTCACCTGAACCCGGAAATTCTTATCGTTGATGAGGTTTTGGCGGTCGGTGACGCCGAGTTTCAGAAAAAATGC
This sequence comes from uncultured Armatimonadaceae bacterium, assembly GCA_964252165.1. Classification (GTDB taxonomy): domain Bacteria; phylum Armatimonadota; class Armatimonadia; order Armatimonadales; family Armatimonadaceae; genus CAXUMS01. The sequence goes on along the minus strand of CAXUMS010000031.1, from coordinate 24,564 downwards.
CTGGGCAAAATGCAGGATGTCGCAAGCAGTGGCCGCACCGTTCTTTTCGTGAGCCACAACATTGGGGCGATAACCGCGCTTTGCACAAAGGCGTTGCTTTTGGTCAAGGGCGAGGTCGGCGCGATGGGGCTGACGGCGGATGTGGTCACGCAGTACCAATCGCGATTTGTCGCGGGGGGCGTTGATGGGCAATCGACAGATCTGCGGGATGCGCCGCGCACCGGATCGGGAGCGGCCCGATTTACCTCGCTTCGAGTTCAGGCTTCGGATGCGGAAGGTCAACCTTTGAGCGTCGCGACGCCGGGTTGCAATTTACACTTGAAAGTTTGTGTCGAGGCGGCGCGGGCGATACCGGAGAGTAGTATCGGTCTTTACTTTACGGACGCCAATGGGTACCGCCTGATTGATATCAGCACGTTTATCGTGGGCAAGCATTTGCGGCTGGAGGCGGGCGAGAGCGGATGCGTGACGTTTGAGATTAACAATCTGCTTTTACGTCCCGGCTTGTACAATATCAGCGCATGGCTGGGCCGCCACGATGTGGAAGAAACGGACCATGTCGAATACGGCTACACTCTTAATATCGAGGAAAGCGCTACGGCATCCAACGGTCAGGTTCGCTTTCCCGGTCCCTACTCCTGCCTGTTCGACGCGGAAATAACAACGGGAGGCCGTTCTTAACGTTCGGCGGAACGGAAATAAGGGTCTGGGCAAAATATGGGTATTACGCTGGCGTCCGCACAGTTTTTAATCGAGGAACAAAGCAAAGGCGGCTTTGGCCACACCGTGACATTAGGGCGCCAAAATTTGATGGCAAGCCCCCGCTCTATCGCCAAATTGCTCAAGGATTACGGTATTTGGACGCCTGCACACGCGCGAAGCGAAGCGGTCAACAAGTTATACGAGAACGCACCTTATTTTGCGGATGCTTTTCTGCATGAGATAGGCGCGGACAAAGTCTCCGCCGTGGATATTTCGGACTTCGAGGGAGCGGATTATCTACAGGATATGAACAAGCCAATTGCGCCCGAATGGCAAGCGCAGTTCGATACCGTAATTGATGGCGGTTTGTTGGAACATGTTTTCAATTTTCCGGTGGCCTTGCAGAACTGCATGGAAATGGTGCGGGAAAATGGTCGGCTTATTATTTTAACGCCCTGTAATAACTATTGCGGGCATGGGTTTTATCAATTCAGCCCGGAGCTTTTCTATCGTACGCTAAGCGAGGAAAACGGTTTTCGTATTGAGCGTATGGTTGCGGTGGAAAACGATAGTTTCAGCGACGTGTTCCTTGATCGTGCATTCTCATATGAGATCATGGGGAAATGGTTTGACGTGGTTGATCCTGCCCAACTACGTCAGCGAGGTCTTCTTGTCAACAATCGTCCGACACTGCTATTCCTAACAGCCCGTCGCATAGCGATTAAGCCTGTTTTTGAACAAACGCCCCAACAAAGCGATTACGCCGTCGCATGGGAACAGCACGAGAAAGCGGCTGGGGAGAACGGGCAAAGCGTAATATCGCGGCAGGCGGCGCAACAATCCTCCCTAAAAAACTTGAGAAGATTTGTAAAAACATCCATTATACATGGAGCAAAGACATTTTCCAGAATAAGCGGGCGCAACAAGCAAAGCGGAACAGATCAACTGCACTGGCAACTTGAAGGGACAGGCTCGCTCTTTCGGCGTTTCAAGCCATTTTTCCTAAAGCGCGTTTATGCTGCGAGATCGCTCGGCGGATCGCCGTTTTTCCAAATAGTAAAACATCGCAAAGTTAGTCGGTAGTTTTTGATGCCGAGATTTCTTATGCTTAGATTACTGAACAAGGTGAAAAACAGTCTTATTGTCCCCCTTAGAACATCGCTTTCTCCATCCAGTAGGGAAAAAAGGAGCCTGAGACGGTTGCCTCGCTACACCTCAGGCGTTACGTCTTTATTTGGCGGACAAGCCTTCGCCTTTGTGGATGGCGTGAGTTTGATCCCGCTTTATGAGGAAATTTTTCAAAACGAGGTGTACCGTTTTGAAGCTTCAAATTCAAAGCCATTTATTATTGACGGCGGCGCAAATGTTGGCGTAAGCGTTTTATATTTTAAGCGTTTGTTCCCTGACAGCGAGATAATCGCCTTTGAACCGGATGGCAAAGTGTTTGATGTATTGGAAAGAAACGTAAGGCAGTTTAGTTTAGATAAAGTCACATTAGTTAATAAAGCCCTGTGGAGTAGCGAAACAACGCTTAATTTTTTCGCCGAGGGCGCGGATAGCGGTCGTGTTGTAGAGACGCAAGAGGCGAACGTGAAAGTTCACCAAGTGCCTACCGTGCGATTGCGGGATTTTTTGGACCGTCCCGTTGATTTTTTGAAACTGGATATAGAGGGCGCGGAAACCGAGGTAATTTGCGACTGCGCCGACCGTCTTGGAAACGTTCATCGTATTTTTGTGGAGTACCATTCGTTCGAGAAAGCGCCGCAAACTTTGACGCGCCTGCTCGCGACGCTTGAAGCGAGCGGCTTTCGGGTTCACATTCAGCAGAGCGTCACCTCCAATCGCCCGTTCATTGAACCCGTCAGTCACAATGGGATGGACATGGCAATCAATATTTTTGCGTCTCGCGCCGACGGGAAAACGTTGTGAAACCGATAATACCGCCATCGCCCAGTAGCGCTTCCATTTCGTCGTCAAGCCCTCAAGATCCCGGTTTGAGATCGCCTTTCAAGGTGCTATTGCTTGTGCATGAGCTTAGCCTGACTGGCGCGCCGCGCGTCATTCTGGACGCCTTTGACGCTGTGGACAGTAGCGTAGAAACCCAGATTGCGACGCTTTGGGATGGCCCCCTTTCTGACCGTGCGCGTCGCATCGGACCGCTTTTTGTTCGCAACGATTTCCCATCGATCGCCCCACGTAACCCGATCAAGCGAGGGCAAGCGGCGTTGGCCCGGCGCATTTTGCGGCGCCGCTGGAGCCGACGTCTCACGCAAAGAAGCGAAGGAGCTAAATTCGACCTCATCTATGTAAACTCCGTTGCGGCATTACCTTTGTTGCGCGACGTTCTTAGAGTTTTTTCCGACACTGGCAAGAGCGTAACTCCTCCCATTTTGCTCCATATCCACGAGTTGCCTTATGCGATCACAAATTTCCGGGAGAACTATCCATACGAGTTTAGCGAAGCGCCATCGCACGTTATTGCCGCCTCAAACGCTGTTAGGGACGCGCTAATTGATCGGTATAACTTCAAGACGGATCGAATAACGGTGATTCATGAATTCATCAGCGAAGAAACGCTGGCGCGCGGAGTGCGTCGGCAAATGCGTAGCGCGCCCGTGACCGCCGCAACGCCGTTCGTTATCGGTGGCGCTGGATCTGTCGATATTCGTAAAGGGTGGTATTGGTGGCTACAAATGGCGTTACAGGCGCGCCAAAATATCGGGCGCGACTTGGTGCGTTTTGTCTGGGTAGGGACGCCGAACACGATGGATGGAGTTTGTTTTCGTGAAATGGCGCGTACGATGGGATTGGAGGGAAGCATTGAGTTCATCCCGCCGACCCCAGACCCGTATCAGCATTTTGCTACCTTTGATCTCTTCGCACAAATGTCCTGGGAAGATCCGTGTCCGATTGTCGTGCTGGAAAATATGGCATTCGGAAATCCGGTGTTATGCTTTGCGGGAAGTGGCGGCGCCCCTGAGGAAATCGCCGAGACGGGCGTAACGGTAGCTAATTTTTCCCCATATGCTATGGGAGACATCGCGGCGGAACTAGCGCGCGATCCGGCTCGCCGCATTGCGCTGGGGCAAGCCGCGCAGATACGCGTTGCACAGCGATTTACCGCGAGCATCCAAACACCGAAGATAGCGCAGGCTATGTACAAAACAGCCGGACGTTGTTCATAGATGCTTGGAATTTAAGTTAACATGAAACCTACGCCCAAAGTTAGCGTTATCGTCCCCAATTTTAATCATGCACGGTATTTGCCGGAACGCATCAATACGATCTTAAACCAGACTTTCCAAGATTTTGAGATTATCTACCTTGATGACGCTTCAACGGACAATTCACCGGAAGCGTTCGCGCCTTACGCGAGTGACCCCCATATTTCAGCGGCGGTCACCAACGAAAAGAATACAGGCACCCCTTTCGCGCAATGGAACCGGGGAGTGGCGCTCGCGCGCGGCGAGTACGTATGGATTGCAGAAGCCGATGATTACTCGGATGCGACTTTTTTGGAGAAGATCATACGTGTCTTATCGTCGCTACCCGAAGTCGGTATAGCCTATTGCCGCTCGAAAATTGTTGATGAAAATGGACAACTTATACGTTTAGTGGAGTACCCAGACTTTGGCGAAGCGAAAAACATCTGGGAGAGTGACTACGTCCACGACGGATCTTCCGAAGCGTTGTATAGGTTCGCGTTTTATAATATTTTTATGAATGCCAGTTCGGTTGTCTTCCGCCGTTCCCTATATGAACAAATCGGCGGCGCGGACGACTCGTATTACACGAGCGGTGACTATTTAGCCTGGCTCAAAATGCTTCCATTGACTAAGGTCGCCTATATAGCGGAACCGCTGAATTATTGGCGAATGCATGATTCCAATGTACGCGCCAGCATTGATTCAGGTCGTATGGAAACGTATCTCCAAGAAACCTTCAGGATTTTAGAATATATAGGCAGCCTGCCTGGGATGACGCCCAAAGTTTTTGAACGTTGCTGTTACGATCGAACCAGCTACTGGTTTACCGCTACGATGATGGGCGGAATTAAGACTTTGTCCAGCCACAAACGTATTTTCAGTCTTGCACGCAAAGTGGATAATCGTCTCTTTCGGCATCTCTACACGACTATAGTTGAACGCGCGAAAATACGTGTCGCTCGTTTTACCCGAGGTTTGTTCACGCCCGCCAAACAACATTTGCCCGTCTATGGAACATACCAAAGCGGTGAATGAAGAATTCCTTTCGATAGGATCGCCGCTGGTCAGCGTCGTCGTGCCAAATTACAACCACGCGCGCTATTTGCCGGAGCGCCTTGATTCTATTCGGAACCAAACGTTTCAGAACTTTGAATTAATCTATCTCGACGATGCCTCGACGGATGATAGCGAGGCCGTCTTCGCCCGGTACAAACAAGCCCATCCGGAACTTTCCCACAGGTTCAACGCTCAAATCGTTAACGACGTTAATAGCGGAACGCCATTCGCACAGTGGAATCGGGGCGTTCAGATGGCGCGCGGTAAATATGTGTGGATCGCAGAGGCCGATGATTACGCGGATCCGCGCCTTTTGGAACGGTTGGTCGGGGAACTCGAACGCGATTCGTCGGTAAGCATTGCGTATTGCCGTTCCAAAGGAGTTTCCGACGGCGTTGTTTACGATTGGTTCCCTTACGTGCCATTTGGTGAACAGGCGCGCTTTTGGGAGTCGGATTACGTGAGCGCGGGCCGCGACGAAATCGAGTATCGTTTGTCATTTCTGAACACGATTGCGAATGCAAGCGCGACCGTTTTTCGGCGCGACGTTTATAATTCGGTGGGCGGCGCGGACATATCCTATCGTACGAGCGGCGATCATCTTGTTTGGATGCGAATGCTGGAGAACACGCGTATCGCGTTTATCGCGGAGCCGCTGAACTTTTACAGAACGCATGAGAACTCGGTCCGTGCGCATATCAAAAGCGGCGCGAAACAAGAAGCGTATGTTCGCGAGTCCTACCGACTGCTTGAATATCTGCGCGATGTCGTCCGCTTGCCCGACGACATTTACGAGCGGTGTTGCTACGAACGCGCGGAGTATATTTTCCGTCTTTTCACCCGGCGGCAGGCGCCGATTTCCACAATTCAACGTGCGCTTCGTATCGCGCGGACGACGGACCCGCACGTCGTACGCCGCTTCGGCGATTACTTGCGCCATAAGGGCGCGGGGCGTCTTGCGATGATTGCGCCGCGTTTGGCTTCAACCTGGACGCTTCCGCCATTTGGCGCGTACTGGCCTACGGAAGCGCAAGTTGATCCCCCTGTGAAAGCGGCTCGATGACGGGCGAGGCGAAACAAAACCACTGCGTTTCCGTCGTGGTGGCGACGTACAACGGCGCTATTTATCTTCGCGAACAGTTGGAAAGCATTGCCGCGCAAACGCGTCTTCCCGATGAAATGATTATCTGCGATGATGGCTCCGCCGACAACTCTATCGCGGTCGCCGAAGCATGGGCCAAAACCGCGCCATTTCCGGTAAAGGCGCAACGAAACGAACGTAACTTAGGCTATAGCGATAACTTCCTGCACGGCGCAACGGACGGCGCGACCGGCGACATTATTTTGTTTTCCGATCAAGACGATGTGTGGCTACCGACGAAGATAGAAAAAGGCGTCGCGCCGCTTTTACACAGTCACGAGGTCGTTTTGTCCGCCCACACCACGGAAGCGGTTGGGGCGGACCTTGCGCCGCTCGGGTACCGCTTCCCGCCGATTCCGCGGTCGGAGACAATCAAGCGCGGGCGGATGGAGCCGTGGCGCAGTTTGACGGGAATGACCTATGCGTTCAAGCGTATTCTTCTCGATGCGGTTCCGTGGCGGGACCGGCCTTTATCCAACATGGCGCCGGTTCCTATACCGCACGATCAGTGGCTTCTTTTCGTTGCGAGCGCGATCGGCGATGTCGCGCTGATCGCCGAACCGCTCGCTTTGTACCGTCAGCATGGCGCCAATCAAATTGGGTCGGCCGAAGAAAAAGGAGCGCGGCGCGTGGTCGCGACGGCGCGACAAACCGGGGCGGTTTTTTACCAGGAACTGGCGAGCCTTGCGCTCGATTGGGCGCGGGCGTTGCGTCGCGGGGCGGCTACCGCAACAAACCCCGACCTTGCCTCGCGCCTTGAACGTGGCGCGGCGCGGTACGACAAAGTAAGCGAGAACGCGCGCTTGCGCGCCGCGTTGTATGACGCTCCGGGCGGCGCTTCGCGGGGCCTGGCCTACGCCCGTATGGTGGCGCGCGGGGGCTACCGAAGTCGCGCGCACGGAGGCTGGGGGATAAAGTCTTTGCTCAAAGACACCGGCGTTTTGCTGGGTCGCATTTAACCTGGTTTCTGCGAGCTATTTTGCGCTATGCCAATCGTAAGTGTTATTCTAACGGTGTTTCAGCGGGTGAACTATTTGCCTCGCGCGCTTCAAAGCGCGACAACGCAAACGCTTCGGGATATCGAGATCATTGTTACCGACGACTCGGACAGCGCGGAGATCCGCGCTTTATGCGAGGCGTTTGGCGATAAACGTATCCGCTACCGTAGCAACCCGTCCCCGCTCGGCGTCGCTTTGAACGTAAAAAGCGCGATTGCCGAGGCGAACGGCGATTTTGTCAGCATTCTAAACGACGACGATGAGTACCTGCCCGATTTTCTCGAAAAAGTCACTGCCCCGCTTCGTGCAAATGCGGGGGGCGTTCTTGCGTTCAGCGACCACTGGATTGTGGACGAAAACAGTCTACGCGATATTCGTCACAGCGAGGCGCAGTCCGTCGCGTTCGGACGCGCCGACCTTGCGCCCGGCGAAGTTCCCTCGTCCGACCTTGCGCGTGTCGCGCTTTTGTTGAAGGCGGTTCAGATTGCCATGTCGGCGGCGTTCCGGCGTGATGCATTGCCGCTTGAGCGCGTCACCTTTGAAGCGGGCGGGGCTTACGATTTCTGGTTTACGTACCTGCTCGCTTCGCACAAAAGGCCGTTTTTTTACGTGGCGGAGCGTTTGACGCTGTACCGTGTGCATCAGGCGATGGAAACCGCCCGCTTGTTTGCGGGCAAAGGCGACGATACCATTTTCGTCTACCGGAACATCGTCCGCGACGGATTGTTTCCCGAGGCGCAAGGCGAGATCAATCGCCTTTTGAGCAAGCAGTTGGTGACGTCGGCCAACATACGCATTTGTTGCGGGGATGGGGCGGGCGGGCGGGCGATGTTGCGCGAAGCCTTACGCGTTCATCCCACGATCAAGGCGGTTGTGTCCCTTGCTACGGCCTCCATACCAGGTCCGTTGCACTGTTTCGTTTCTACGCTACCGCGCCGATTACGGTACTACCAACAGTTGCGACATGAACGACAACGGGGACAGGTTCGCGAAACAAATCGGCTGTAGAATAAAGGGTGTGCAAAAACGATAAAGACGCCCTGTGGCGGAAAGGTCCTTTATCGCCGCCCGTTTCACGCTTGAGATCAAAAAAAACTTGAGCGGGTTGCCTTCAAACCTCCGCATTGTGCGACCGTACCCGCTAAAAAACAAAGTGGCGACGAATTACGCGCTTGGTTAAGCGCGCAAGTCGCTTTTCGATAACAAAACGCTATGAATATGACGGCAACCAGTATTGGCGCTCCCCCCCCTGCCTCGCTTACAGAAGGTAAAGGCGGCGCAGGGGCGGCGGCGCGTTTCGTGGAAGCCCGCGTTCGCGCCGAAGCGCTTGCACGAGCGGCAAGCAGCTTGACCTCCGCCGACGCTCATGTGCAGGCGTGCCTCCTGGGCGCGCTGATGACGGTTACGATTGCAGGCGCGGTCGCGTTTGGATCAACGGTTATCTACTTTGGGGTTGTCGCGTTTGTCGCAACAATTTTGTTGTCGTCGCTTAACAATCCGGTATCGGCTATGTGCGCGTTTTTTGCGTACGTTTCGATGGAGGGGATGTTTAAGTACGCAACTAACTATTCTCAAGCCGTATATGTTCTGCATCCCCTGATGACGATTGGTATCACGGCGGCGCTTTTGCTTACAGGCGGACTCGTCGGCGCTAAAACCCCGCGGGTAATCTATGCAGGCGTTTTAGCGGTGTTCCTGGTATGGGGAACGCTTCAGGTGTTGAACCCAAGCGGCGGCGGTTTGACATCAGGGCTTTCCGCATTTATGGTCTGGTACGCCTGCCCTCTTTTGTTCTTTGTGATTGGCTCAAAATCGTTCAAAACCGCCAAGCATCTCGAACAACTTTGCTACACGATTGTGGTTGCGGGTATGGTGGTGAGTGCGTTCGCGATGGTTCAATATTTACTGGGCCGCGAGTGGTCGCTCGCGCATGTTCCCGGATATGGAAACGTCGGCGGGGCCTACTGGAACGCGCAAACCGCAACCGGGAAGGTCGTTGGCGGCTGGCGTCCCGCATCTACAGCCTCGATAGAAGGCGGCGGTTCATGGTACTCCCATCTTGCCATCACGACCGGCGTCGCTTTGATGCTGACTCGCCGTGTCACGCCGTCGCAACGCAACCTCATTCTGTTCTCTATTTTGCTGAGCGCGCTTTGTATCGTCATCAGCGCTAACCGCCTTCCAGTGTTGATGGTTCTGGGAGAACTATTGCTTCTTCTCCTTTTCGCAACGCGTTCGTCACAAGGTCTGATTCGTAATTTGAGTATCGCCTGCGCGTTCCTTGCAGTTTCTTTGGCCGCCTTGTTTGTGGGTCAAACGCTTTCAAAAGGCGTTTTAGGCACTCGTTTTCAAACCATTCTTAGCAACCCCGTAACCTTGTTTCAGAAAAACAGGGGCAAGAGTTTTCTCTTGTTGCCGGACATCATTGCGCATTATCCTCTTGGGATTGGTTATCAGCGAGGCACCGAGGGAGGTAATGTCGCGTTGCGCAAGATCGCGGCTGCGCAACGCTCCTTAGAAGTTGTGTATGACCGGGAAACGCAGTGGAACGCTTTGCAGTGGGATCTGGGCTTTCCCGGTTTATTCATGGTTGTTGGCGTTTTGGTCGCGTTCGTTGTCCGGGGCTGGAAAGTGGCGCGCAAGGAAGTGGAGAGCGCACGCCTTCATCCCCTTGCCGTCATGTTCTGGGTGTTCGTTCTTACGTACTTTGTCGGGTGTTGCGGAGCGCCGCTCATTCAAACCGGCGACCATTTCTGGATGATCGCCGCCGCGTTGTTCGCCGCGCCCCGAATAGACCGCGCTATGCGCGCCGCCGCTTTAGCCGAAAAGAAAAAGCTCGCGTCCTCCAATGAAGCGCGGAGCGATAACGACGGAGATACCGATGAATCGGCGGACGATACGCCGAAATCGCTTGAAACAACGCCCCCCGCATTCCCGGCGAAGCCCGCTTCCACGCCGGTTGCGATAGATTGGAAAGCGCGCTCACAGGCGTAAATGGCGTTTTTGCGCCCTGCGTCGCTTCTTTTCTATGCGAATCGCCCTTGTTAGTTATGATGTTCAGCGTGGCGGCGGACAGGGACGGGTCAATTATGAACTGACCCGGAGCCTGCTTGCCAGCGGACATTCCGTCTCACTTTTTACCGCTGAAGCCGCGCCCGATCTTTTGGAGGCGGGAGCGGTTTGGGTTCCGGTAGTTCCCAAAGCGCGCCGGATTGACTTGTTCCGCTTTTATGAATTTGCACGGCGCGCAAACGCCGCCCTTCCCCAGGCCGCCGCTCAAAACGGCGCGTTCGATATTATCCACGGGTGCGGATTTTCGCTCACAATTCCCCACCATGTTAATTCGTCGCACTTTGTTCACGATGCCTGGGGACGCTCGCCCGTGCATACATCGCGGTTCCGCCGCGACGCGTATGGCGCGTACCAATGGGCGTTTACCGCTCTCAATGCCCGCTGGGAGAAGCGCGCGTATAACCAAGCCGCGCGCGTCGTTGCGGTGTCGGAGAACGTCCGGCGCGAACTAATCGCCTCGGGCGTCGGAGCGGAGCGGATCGAGGTTATTTTTAACGGCGTGGATACCGACGAATTTCAACCGGGGACATTTGATCGGGCGGCGCTTGGTTTGACGCAGGACGTTCCGCTCGCCTTGTTCGCTGGCGAGTTGCAAACGCCGCGCAAAAACCTGGACACGGTTTTGCGCGCCCTGACGCAAATCCCCCATGTTCACCTGGCGGTCGCAGGCGAGACGGCGGGAAGCCCGTTCCCCGCGCTCGCCGCGCAACTCGGGATCGCGAGCCGCGTGCATTTCCTCGGCTATCGGCGCGATGTCGCGGATTTAATGCGAGCCTCCGATGTGTTCGTGTTTCCTTCGCGGTATGAGGCTTGCTCGCTCGTTTTGCTGGAAGCGGTCGCCTCCGGCTTGCCGGTCCTGACCGCCCGCACAACCGGCGGGGCCGAAGCGTTGGGCGATACGTGTAGCGTTCGGCTGGAAAACAGCGACGATGCGGATGCGTTAGCGGCGGCTTTGAAACAGGTTCTTTTCGATGCGCCGCGACTGCAAGCGATGAAACAAGCCGCACGGGCGATCTCGCTTACGATGCGCTGGCAGGATATGGGCGAGCGATACCAAGACACGTATACAAATGTTCTTTCGGGGGCGCGAGCGTGAGCGAGAAGGTTCCTCTTCCCTTCTCGCGGCGGCGCGGGCGCGTTCTGTTTTTGTCGGACGCCGCCTTTGAAGATTTTGCGGGCGGGTCGCGCCTTGTCGCCAAGATGCAAGCCGAAATGCTCGCGCGGCGGGGCTGGGATGTTACCCTGCTGGTCCCCCGGCAGAACGAAAGCGCGCCCGCCAGCATTTGTGAATCTTTCGACGCTACAGGCGGCATAGTTCGCACGGTTCGCTATCTGGGCGCAGGTAGAGGGCATGCGTTCGTCGCGGAAGGACGAGCGGCATGCGCGCGGGTGATACGAACCGATGGCCCATTTGATTTGGCGCATACCCATTTCGCTTACGCCGCGTCCGGCCCGCTTGCCGTTCTTCCCCGCAACATTCCCCATGTACGCACATTCCACGGACCGTGGGATTTGGAGGCATGGCTGGAAGACGAAGCGCGCCTTAAGAACGCCGCCTTGTCTCCGCGCGCCCACGCTTTGAAAAACGCGGCGAACCGCGCCCATCGGTTGTTACGCGCGCGGTTCGAGCGCGTGAACTTGAATCAAAGCCAGGCGGTAATGGCGCTTAGCCGATATATGGCGGATCAAACGACGCGACTTGGCTTCCCCGCCGACCGTGTCGAGATCATACCAGGCGGCGCGGATACCACGCGATTTACGATACCCACGGGCGGTCGTGAATCCGCCCGGCGGGAACTGGGCTTACCCTCAAACGCGCGAATTCTTCTTTCCATACGCCGCCTCGCGCCGCGCATGGGATTGGATACGCTTATCGAGGCCCTGCCGCGTCTTGTCGCCAAATACCCGGACACGCTTCTTCTCATTGGCGGTAAAGGGCCGCACCGGGAATCACTGGAAGCCGCTATCAAGCGTTTGGGAATGGAACAGCATGCGCGCCTCGTCGGCTTCATTCCGGACGACGATCTTTCGCGGTATTATCAGGCAGCCGACTTGTTCGTCTTGCCCACGCTGGATCTGGAAGGGTTCGGGTTGGTGACGGTGGAAGCGCTCGCCTGCGGGACGCCCGTCGTCGCAACCCCGGTGGGCGGCTCGCTTGAAATTCTGGAACCGCTGGACCGCCGCCTCGTCGCGCGCGATACATCGGCGGACGCGCTGACCGATGCCGTTCTTGACTTTTTCTCCCTAAACGGCTCGGCGGCGAACCTCGCGCCGGAAGAATTGCGCCGGTTTGTGCTGGAGCGCTACACGTGGGAGCGGCACACCGATGCATTGGAAGCGGTATACGAGCGCGTTTTGAACGCCCGAAGCGCAGGAACTGCCTTATGACCGACCTTCCTGACACGCCGCGAACCGTTTTGTATCTGGATCACACCGCCAAATGGAGCGGCGGTGAAATCGCCCTTCTCCGCACGGTGGAAGAGTTGGATCGGCGTTTGTGGACGCCGCTCGTGGTTCTTGCCGAAGACGGGCCGTTCGCCGAGCGTCTCCGCGACGCCCTTATCGAAACCGTGGTTCTGCCGCTCGGCGGAAACGTTCGCGAGGTTCGCAAGGACGCGCTTGGCATAGGCGGAATGGCGCGACACGGCGGCGGCGCCCTTGCCGCCTTGGTGCGTTACGCCGAGCAAATCGCCCGCATCGCCCGGACGCGCGATGCCGCTTTGATACATTGTAATTCGCTCAAATCCGACCTGTACGGCGCGCTTGCCGGGAAACTTGCGGGCCGCCCGGTTTTGTGGCACGTCCGCGATCATATCGCCGCCCCCTACCTGCCCGGTCCCGCGGTAGTCGGTTTTCGCCGCCTTGCCCGTTCCGTGCCGCAGATGGCGGTTGTCAACTCGGAAAGCACGCGTGACACGCTTTTAACCGGCCTGAGCGGCATAGCGCGAGCGCGCATGGAAGCCAAAACCCGCGTGGTCTATGATGGACTGTCTGTGAGGGACCTTGCGCTAAGCGCAGGCACGGAAACAAGGAACGACGCCTGGCGCGGCGCAACGCCCAGACGCATCGGTATTGTCGGGCGCATAACGCCGTGGAAGGGCCAACGCGTTTTTCTTGATGCTGCCGCCCTTCTTCTCGCCGAGCAAACGTACCCATTGCCGGTTGCGGTTGAATTTGTGGTTATTGGCGCGCCGTTATTCGGTGAGAACGACTATGATGCGGAGCTAAAAGCCTTCGCCGGTAAATCGCCGCTTCAAGGACACGTGACGTTTACCGGCTTCCGCAACGATGTTCGCGCCGTTTTGCAAGACCTGGATATTCTGGTTCATGCAAGCGTGTCGCCGGAGCCGTTCGGTCAGGTCGTGATTGAGGGAATGGCGGAAGGGCTTCCGGTCATCGGCGCGGATGCGGGCGGCGTGCGCGAGATTATCCGGCACAACGAGAACGGTCTGCTCGCCCCGCCCGGCGACGCCCCCGCCCTTGCTCGCGCTATCCGAACCCTGCTCACCGACGAGGCGCTTGCCCGCCGTCTCGCCCAAGCCGCGCACGCCGATGTGCGCGCCCGGTTTACCGCCGTTCAATCCGCGCGTAGTGTCGAAGCGGCGTACCGCGACATACTGACGCCCGCTCCGCCTGTTCGCGCCAAAGCGTCGTCCTGACGAAAATCGCGACACGCGACACGTCGCCTGCCCGAACCGGGACTATATGAGAAAAGGGCGTATAATTCTAACCATATGAAAGTGGCGATTGTCCACGATTTTTTGGCGCAACCGGGCGGCGCGGAGCGTGTTGTGGAAGCGATGCACTCTATCTGGCCGGACGCGCCCATATATACGTCCATCTTCGATCCGGAAGGCACGTTTCCTTCGTTCCGCACAATGGATGTGCGAACGTCGTTTTTGCAACGCAACCGTTTGACGCGCAGTGTGCGTTTCCACAAATACGCGTTGACGCTGTACCCCATCGCCTTCGAGCAGTTCGACCTATCCGGGTATGACGTGGTTTTGTCCTCGTCGTCGTCGTTCGCCAAAGGCGTTATTACCGGCCCGGAAACCTGTCATATCTGCTACTGCCATACGCCGACACGGTTTGCGTGGCGCTACCACGAGTATATGGCGCGCGGCAATTTCGGCAGACTGACCCGGCTTGCGCTACCGCTAATTATGCACCGCTTGCGCCAATGGGATTTTGACTGCGCCCGTCAGCGCGTGGACTATTTCGTGGCGAATTCGTTCAATATCGCCCGGCGCATCAAGAAATACTACGGGCGCGAGTCCGAGGTAATTTACCCGCCGGTGGATATGGACCGCTTTCAAATCGCTTCCCATCCCGCCGCCGATTATTTTCTGGTGGTTTCCCGCTTGAACGGCTACAAAAATGTGGACATCGCCGTTGAAGCGTGCCGCAGGCTGGGAGTTCCGCTAAAAGTCGTGGGGGCGGGCGAGGAACTGGCGCGGTTGAAAGCGATTGCGGGACCGGATACGGAGTTTCTGGGGCGACGCGACGACGAAGAAATAACGCGCTTGTATGCGAACTGCCGCGCGCTGTTGTTTCCGGGCGATGAAGACTTCGGCATTACGCCGCTCGAAGCGATGGCAAGCGGTCGCCCCGTTCTCGCCTATGGTGTCGGCGGCGCGCTGGAAACCGTGGTGGACGGCGTTACCGGGTTTCTGTTCCCCGAACCCACGGCGGAATCGTTGATGGACGCAATGGCGCGGTTGGAAAAGTCAGTTTTGGAACCGGAGCGGTGCCGCGCCCACGCGCGACGTTTCGAGAGCGCGGTATTTAAAGCGCGGCTAAAGTCTGCGGTGGAAACCCGGTGGCGACAGCATCAGGCCGAATACGCGCAGTTGACGCCCGCCGCGATGTCCCCGCTCGCCCCGGAGGCGTTTGTTGAAAGCGCTCCATTTGGGGAACGGTCTTTTCCGCCCACCCCCGAGGCGCCCGAGATGAACGGTCATAACGGCCCAGGGTATAGTGGCGCTTTCAAATCGCCGGGAAAGACGCCGCTATTGCCATCCGAATCCGTTCCGACCGCGCCCGCTGTTTTCTCTAAGCGT
This sequence comes from uncultured Armatimonadaceae bacterium, assembly GCA_964252165.1. Classification (GTDB taxonomy): domain Bacteria; phylum Armatimonadota; class Armatimonadia; order Armatimonadales; family Armatimonadaceae; genus CAXUMS01. Next base: position 9,329 of record CAXUMS010000031.1, on the reverse strand, counting down.
CGCCCGGAGCCATCCTAACCCCGCGTTCCCTTAACGCCACAGCAGGCTTTCTTCATGCGCCAACGCCCCGTTTCTGTAAGCAACAGTCAGGCCCCGCCGCCCTCCGGCGGCGGATTTTATCGCGGCTACGGCAACTACTACGATGAGTTCCGCCGCCGTAAAACCGGCGAGCCGCAAGGCCCGCAGAGAGGCCCGCGCACGCCGCTCGATAATGGCGGGCCGGATCGCGGTCCCGCCGCGCCCTTTTCCATCGCGCAGGAGTGGCTTGTTGTTAGTTTGCTCGCGGTTATCGGCGTTTTGCTCGCCGCGCAGGTTCCGCAAATCAGCGACCGATTGCGAACGATTCTTACGCTCGGCGCAAGCGTAGGCGCGCTTGTCTTGCTGGCCTCGGTCCGGGAATTTGCGGAAAATATGCGCGTCGCCCTGCGCCGGGGACCAAATCCCCTTTTGTTCGCGCTTCTCGCGTGGTCCGTGGTGTGCTTCTTCGTCGCCGCAGGCTCGTCGCCCGCGTTTCGGGCGCCCGCGGCAGCGGAGCTACTTCGCATCGTTTCCGGCGTCGCGATTTTTCTTCTGGTCGGCTACGCTCTGCCGCGCGCGCGGCAACTACTCATCTTGCTTATCGGCCTGTTCACTTTTGGCGTTGTGATCTCGCTCTTCGACTACGTGCAGATCGGGCAGGCGGCGGGGCTTAAAGAGCAAATCCAAAAAAGCGTTTTCGGCACACATGAGAATGTCGGATCGCTTCTGGTTTTGCTGTTGCCGGTCTCGCTAGCTCTCGGTCTCGGCGCGCAAACCGATGACAAGCCGCGCACGATCACTCTTGCGGTCGCGCTCGTGTTAGGCGGCGCGCTTTTGCTCGCCCGAACACGCTCGGCCTGGCTTGGCGCGGTTTTCGCCTTGATCGCGCTGTGTATCCTGTTGGTTCGATTCGCCCTGCGCGATAATAACTCCAATAACACGCGACGAAGCGGAGGAAGCCTCGGATCGCGTCTCGTCGGATCGCCTGCTATTATTCTCGTGGTCGGGTTCGTGATTTTGATTTCGCTGAGCGGGGTCGCGCCGCTTCTCGTCAAGCGCGCAACGACGATCACGGGCGGCCCGCAGACGGTTCTCGAAGACGGCAACTTCCAGAACCGGTTGAACAAATGGGCGGGCGGGGCGCGTATGGCGGCGGAAAAGCCGGTCACCGGCTGGGGTCTGGGCATGTACCCGATGATCCAGGGACGCTGGACCCACGACGGCTACGATACGACCGAGGTGTTGGCGGGCGGGGTGGGCCACGAAAATATTGCGCACAATTATTATGTGCAGTGGGCGTCGGAAACCGGAGCCGTAGGCCTTGCGCTTCATGTCGCGCTGGTCGGGGCGTTCCTCGCATCCGTTTTGCGCGGCTTGTCCCGCGCCACGCCGTCACCGTACGGGCGGACGCTCGCCATCGCGTCGTTTGCGACTATACTGGGCGCAAGCGTGGACGCCGTCGCCGCACCATCCTACAACTTTCATAGCATTTCGGCGGTTTACTTCGCCCTGATGGGGCTGGGTATTGCGGGCCTGCGTCCGCTTGGCTCACGCACCGGCGATCCCATCGCCGAGGCTTTTCCCAAGCCCACATCGCCGCTGGTTTGGGTTAGTTCGCTCGCGTTTGGCGCGCTTGCCGGGCTTACCGTCGTCGGCATCGGCAATAAACTTATGGAGCCGGGGAAAATCCTTCCGCGCGGCGCCTTGAAACTCGTCGCCGCCCATTACGAGCCGCTTCGTCCCGGCCAGTCCGTGTTGTTCCGCTTGTTTTATTATCAGCCGAACGGCAAGGTTATCTACACCATGCCCGGCGCGCTTTGGAATGTTGATGCGGAACCGCTGGTTCTGCAAAGCGCAAAGGCGGACATCACCAAAGTCAAACTCTTCAACGACACCTCCACCATTCCACGCTTCGATGCCGCCCTGCGTCTGCGCCAAATCCCCGCAACCACGAAGCCGATCACGGTTTCCGCGACATGGCGCGACCAGTACGGGCGCACGTACACCGCCTCGTCAACCGTTCGCGTTCAAGCGGCGAATAGCGGAGATTTCGGCGCTCCTTATGTCAAACCGACGCCGAAAGCGGCGCGGTGACGGGGGAAAGCAACGTAGCAAAATACCCCAGCCTAACCGCCTGTATCGTCAACTGGAACAGCAAAAACGACCTGCGCGCCTGCCTTCAAGCGTTGACCGATTTTCCGTATACGCGCGGCGCGTTTGAGATCGTTGTCGTAGATAACGCGTCAACCGACGGTTCCGCCGCGATGGTCGCACGCGAGTTTCCCGGTGCGGTTCTTATCGCCAACAGCGCGAACGAAAATTATGCGCGCGGGACAAATCAAGCGCTCGCCCGCGCGTCCGGCGATCTCCTGTTGCTGTTAAACCCGGACGCCCGCGTGACAAACGGCGCGCTCGACACGCTCGCCGCGATATTGCTTGCGGCCCCGGACGCCGGAGCCGTCGCGCCCAAACTTGTCCACGAGGACGCAGGGGTTCAAGCGTCTGTACGAGGCTTTCCCGCGCCAACCGCGGTATTGTGGGATATTCTTGGTCTGCGGCGCGTTTTTAAGAAAAGCCGGGCCTTTGGCTACTACCGACAAACGTTTTTCGATTACGAGCGGGAAGGCGCCGCCCCGCAACCGATGGCGTCGTGCTTCCTTTTGACAAGGGGCGCGCTTGAGCGTGTCGGGACGATGGACGAGCGGTTCCCGTTGTTCTTCAACGACGCGGATTGGTGCCTGCGGGCATCGGAGGCCGGATACAAAATCTACTACACGCCGCGCGCCGTGGTTATTCACGGCTACGGCGGCACGACGCAACGGACCGATGCACGGCGGCGGGTGACGACGTGGGAATCGCACCGCGCCCTGCTCCGCTTTTGGGCCAAACATTATAAACACGAAACGCCGCGCCCGCTTTACGCCCTTTTGACCGCGTTGGTCACCCTGGGGGCATGGGCGCGAACCGGGCGCTGGGGGAAACGACTTGGACGGGACGGCGGCGACACCACGCCTGCGGATTTGCATCGTGAGCTGGAACGCGCAGGCTGATCTTCGGGCCTGTCTCGAAAGCCTGCCCGGCGGAACGCGCGATTTCGCAAGCATCGAGGTCGTGGTGGTGGATAACGCCTCGACCGACGGCTCGCCCGACATGGTCGCGCGCGAGTTTCCCCATGTCGCCCTGCTCCGCGCGCAAACCAACGAAGGCTTTAGCGGCGGCAACAACCGCGCCCTCCAGCATCTCACCGCCCCGTACGCGTTTCTGCTCAATTCGGATGCCACGGTCGCGCCGGGCGTATTGGATGAGTTGCTCGATTTCGCCGACCGAACGCCGGACGCAGGCATTATCGGGCCGAAAGTGCTAAACCCGGACGGCTCGCTTCAATACTCGTGCCGCCGCTTCCCCACGTTCGCCGCCGGGCTGTTCCGCAATGTGTATTTGGGCCGCTTGTTCCCCAATAATCGCCCGGCATCGGATTATCTGATGCAGGACTTCGATCACGAAAGCGTCCGCGATGTGGACTGGGTTTCCGGGTGCGCGCTTCTTATCCGCCACACCTGTTTGGAAACCATCGGCCTTCTGGACGCCCGCACGTTTTTCATGTACTGTGAGGATATGGACTGGTGTTTGCGCGCCCGTAACAGCGGCTTCGGCGTGATGTATTTTCCGGGCGCGCTTGTCACGCACGCTATCGGTAAATCGTCGGATCAGGTAGCCGAGCGAATGATCATCGAGCATCACCGCTCGATGTGGCGTTTCTACAAAAAGCACCGGGCGTTCTTCGCGCCGCGCGTTCCGCCGTTGCTCCGCCCTCTGGTTCCGGTCGGCATTCTGGCCCGTGTCGTTGTGCGGATCGCGCGCCGCCGTTTGGTAAATCCCGTTTTGCGCCTCGCGACCGGCAAGGCCGCCCCCGAAGAAGGGACCGGCGCGCGTGGCTAAACAACGAAATAGCGGCGCAACAACCGTTTCGTCGCCCCCAACAGCGTCGGCCGCCCCGCCGCCGCCGTCGTACCTGAACCGCGCCCCCACCGCCGCCCCGAGCGCAGGGGGCGCAAGCCCTTCTTCCCTGCCGCTCATCGGGCGGGTTGGATCAGGCGCGTTCGCGCTCGCGTTGTTCCTCGCGCCCATCTTGGGCGGAACGCCTGCGGGTTCGCAGTACGGATCGGACGCCGCGCTCGGCGCGATTCGCCTGCTCGTTCTGGTCGCCGCGCTACTGCTTCAGTTGACGCTTCCCCCGCCAACCGAAGCGAAAGGCCGCCCGGCGAAACTGGCGCACGCGATGATCTGGATCACGTTTGGCCTGACGCTCCTATCGCTTCTCGTTCACTCGCGCTTTTTAACCAGTCCCGTTTTGCTTTTCGCGCAGGTTCCCGCGACCCTCGACTGGCTTTGCTATGCGCTCGCGTTTTCGCTGTGTACGCGGCTCGCGCTGAACCGCACGCTGGGCCTTGTTCCGCTGAGCGCGATGGGCGCGGGGCTGGTCTGGTGCGCCATCGCGGGCGCGCTGGAGTATGCCGGGTTC
>CAXUMS010000031.1:0-4779 GCA_964252165.1 uncultured Armatimonadaceae bacterium | reverse complement strand
ATCGCGCATCGGACGCAGGGGACGTTTTTCTCGCCGAACTTCGCGGCGGGATTCTACGGTTTGTGCCTGCCGGTCGTGGTTGCGGCGTTCGTGGGCGCGCGGGAGCGACTGGCGACGTTTGGACTGGGGGCCGCCTCCGCCCTTGTGTTCGGCTTGCTGGTCGCGACCGGCTCGCGCGCGGGCGTTTTGCTCACCCTCGCGGGCCTTGCGCTCGCCCTGGCTCTCGCGCTCGTTTTCAAGGCGCTGGGAAGCGGACGAACCGCGTTCACACGGATCGGCGCGCTCGCGATTCTGTTTATTTTGTTTGGTGTCGCGTTTCGCGGGCCACTTCTGGGCCGCGTGTCCGGCGATGCCGCGCAAGGCGGCGGCGGCGCGCAGGCGAGCGCGGCGGCGACCGGAACCGATCAATCCTCGGACTTTCGCAAATGGACATGGCGCGGGGCGATTCGCATGGCCCGCGCCCATCCGGCTCTGGGGGCCGGGCCGGGAACGTTCCCAACCCGTTACCCGCCGTATGCGCTGGTGGCGAAAACCGATTTGGCGCACACGTCGTATCTGCAGGTCGCCGATGAACAAGGAACGCCCGCGCTGATTGCCGCGATTTTCGCTATTGGCGCGGCGTGGCTTGCTTCGGTTGCGGCGGCGCGGAGCAAAGCGAGTTCGGGGGAAGACGAAGAAGACGCCGAGCCTCCGCATGGCGCGCCTTTTATCCGCGCGCGGCTTCTCGCCTGCGGTTTGGCGGGTGGTCTTATAGTAGGAGCGGCGCGGAGTTTGTTCGATTCGGAATGGTCCGTTCTCGGTAACGGGCTTTCTTTCTGGGCGGTCGCGGGTCTCGCCGCTGGCATGGGCGGATTTCCCACAACGAGCGTCAAACAAAGAAATAGTAATGCGCGATTGAAACCGCTGGGCGCGCTCGGGCTTGCGGCGGCGTTTGCGGCGGGGCTTTCGTCGTTTCTTGCGGCGTCGGCGCAGGACGCGGTTGTCGCAACGGTAAAAACGGGTCAGCCGCCCCAGCCCGGCTCGGTTTCCACTGCGACATGGCCCCCGCAACCGGAACTACTCTTTTACGCCGGTAGGGCCGAGGAAACCGCCCGTATCGAGCCGAGCGGCAGGCAGTTTTTCCGGGTGGCCCGCCTGCGCGAACGCGATAACGACGCGGCGGGCGCAATCGCCGCGTTCAAGCAGGCGGTCGAAGCGGACCCGAACAACACGCAGGCATGGAAAGCGCTTGCGGAAGCGCAGGAGCGGAGCGGCGACACGGCGGGCGCGCTCGCGTCGTGGCGGCGGCTCGCGGATGTTCACGAAGGTCCCGCCGGACGCGTCCGCGCCATTCCCGAACTTGCGGACACGTTCCCGGCCTACGCCTACTACGCGCTTGCGCGCGGCGCGGAGCGAAGCGGCGACGCCAAATACGCGTCCGACCTTTACGCAAAGGCCGCGCGCGTGGTCGAGGAATACGCCCAAACGCCACCGTTATACCAGAGCGTTGAGTTCAGCGTCGCCGCGTCGCCGAGCGTTGTGCTGGAGCGCCGCGGCGCGCTCCGCGCGTTGTATGGTAACATTATCGCCGGACAGAAGACCGCCCTGCCGCCCGGCATGACAATCGCCGCGATTGACGCCCGCGAGGACGACACGCTCCGGCGTTTGGATAATTTCGCCCCGCCGCCTGGCGCCGACGCCAACAATCTCAGTAACCCTTAAATCAGCAAACTCAATGTACACGAAAGCGCAGGCAAGACAACTATGACTATTCGGATCGGTTATGACATCGTGGTCGAGGTGAAATCCCCGACGCCGATGGTGTGTATGCTCCACACCCGCCCGGAACTTGGCCCCCTTTTGACGCGGCCCGACGATCTTCATACCGAGCCGAACACGCCGGTTTCCGAGTACATTGACGGTTTCGGCAACAAGTGTAGCCGCGTGGTCGCGATGCCCGGTCAGCTTCGCCTTTACACCGACGCCCTTCTGCAAAGCGATGGCAAGCCCGATGAGGTTGTCCCGGATGCGCCGCAGGTTCCTATCGAGGAGCTACCGTCAAGCGCGCTGGAGTTTCTGCTCGCGTCGCGCTACTGCGAGGTAGACCGTTTATCGCGTCTCGCATGGGATAAGTTCGGCTCGACCAAGCCCGGTTGGGAGCGCGTGCAGGCGGTCGTGGAGTTTGCGCACAAGCATATCACGTTCGGCTACAACTTCGCGTCGTCTACAAAAACCGCCTATGACGTTTTGGGCGAGGGCAAGGGCGTGTGCCGCGATTATCAGCATCTTGCGGTGACACTGTGCCGCGCTCTTGGTATTCCGGCCCGGTACGCAACCGGCTATCTGGGCGAAATCCGGGTCGAAAACCCCGCCCCGGGCGCGATGGACTTTTCCGCGTGGTTCGAGGCGTATCTGGGAGGCCGCTGGTACGCCTTTGATGCGCGCCATAACCATCCGCGCGTGGGCCGCACATTAATGGCGGTAGGTCGCGACGCCGCCGATGTCGCGCTGATTACCTCGTTCGGCCCCCACAACCTGGTCAAGTTCGATGTGATCTGCGAAGAAGTCACCGAGCAAGCGTAGAAATCTGCTGAAGCGGCCCGTTGTTTAAGAGAGGCCCCCTAACCCCAAATTATGGGGGGACAAGAAGGACATAGCGGCGACACCTCCGCCTTGCTGAACCGACTGTTTAGCCTTTGGCGACCGCTTTGTTCTTGTCCCCCCATTATTTGGGGTTAGGGGGCCTCTTCTTCCTTCCTGTTTCAAAGGGATGGTGGCGCAGTACCGCTTAGTGAGCGGGCTTTAGCCATTCACAATCACATCGCTCGTGATAATGCGGATTGGTTAAACGCGCAGGGCGCGGCGAGCGACGCGACCCGCTTTGTGAACGGCGCGCGAGGCCAGATTCGGCAGTTTATGAGATAAACCGGTTCCGTTCCGCAAGGTGAGGAAGGCGACCTCGGGACGACAATTGAAGCGAAACGGGACGCCGCCCATGCCCACGCCGCGATTGATGTACAGTTGCGCTTGATCGAATACGGCCCAGCCTTCGATGAGAGGGAAGCCCGGCATACCGGGCGGCAGGCGCGGGGCCATGCCGGGAAAGCGCACCTGCCCGCCGTGCGTATGACCGGACAGCGCGATACAGCGGCGATGATCGCACTTGAACACGCCCACCGGATTGTGGGTTAGCACGATAGCCGCATTATTCTCCGGGACAGGGGCGAGAGCGCGCACCATATCCGGCGCGCCGCGCATCGTGTCCTCGATACCGGCGAGCCACAGACCGGGGGCGGCCTGCGCCGCATCGTTTCGGAGCATACGAACGCGCGCGATATTGGCAAGATCACGGGTGACGGAGTCGGCGTCGTCGCTGTAATCGTGGTTGCCCAAACATCCCCACATCCCCAGGCGCGGCGTTAAAGCGGCAAGCATATGGGCGAGCGCGGCGGCATCGCGCCGGTCGCGGTGAACGTAATCACCGGTCAGAACCACCAGATCCGGCTGTTGCGCTTTGGTTAAAGCGACCGCATCCCAGAGCGTGCGGTCCGGAGTGATCGGCCCGCGATGCAGGTCGGTGAGTTGCGCGACACGCAAACCGTCTAAGTTCGGCGGCAGGTCGGGCAGGAAAACCTCGTGGAAGGTCGCCTCGACGCAGTACGGCTCGATATACCGGGCGTCCACCGGCACGGCAAGAAGGCCGAGAGCGCCCAGCCCGCACACGCGCAAGAATGCCCGCCGCGCTCGCCTGCGGGATTGTTCCGCCTCGGTCGGCCCCGTCACCTCATTCTTCGCTTGCTCCGCTTCCGTCTTTGATTGCTCGATTTCCGCCATCCATCCCCCCGCTTCAACGGCATCGCCTCAAAGGCGTCAAACCACTTTACGTGGCAAAGTGATTGTTTCGCTTTCAGTTACGGGGCGGCAAGGAAAAAGGTTCGCGGAAAACGAGGAACTTTGCGAATATTTTTATGGAACAGCGGCGGCGTCAGCGGCGATGGCGACGCCGCACGACGGGCAAAACTTATCGGTCGGTTCCAGATCGCCGTTGCAACGCGCGCACAAAACCGGCGGCCCTGCCGGGGCGCCGCAATGCGGACAAAAGGCGGGACCGCCGTTCTTCCCTTGCGCGCGTTCACGCGACCACAACCGCCCGCAACTGCGGCACGCTCGGGCAAAGCGGTCGCCCGCGATTTGCAAAAGCGAGCCTGCGGTTAAAGCCGCCCCGCCCCACAGCGTCCATAAAGGGCCGGGGCCGGAATGATCGCGGCGCGGCCCGACACTCGATCCGAACGGTTCGATGGGCGGCGCGCCGACCAGCGTCAATCGTCCGTTCACGGATTCAAACTGCCGTTGAAGCGATAACAAGCGCGACACGGTCTCGCGAGGCATTGTTTGGTTCGCCTGATAACCGATGTAAAGCGGAATCAACCCGAGCAACGCGCCCAAAACGGGCCACCGCCGCGTCCGCGTGAGCGCGAGCGCGCCGACGCTTGCCGACACGCCGCCTGTCCACACCAGCGCGCCCGGCACATTAAGCGGGACGCCAAACAGCGAAAACGTCGCCCACGGCAAGATCGCCCCCGCAACCACCACACACGCCCCCACCGGCGCGATAACCACACCCGCAACGCCCAGCCACCGCCCCAGCGCGCGGTGATTGCGAGGCGAAGCGACAGGCTTGTTTAGCAGAGAAGGCGTCATCAACAGCGTTCCTTGTTTGTCGTTTGCGTCTACTTAGCGGATGTCTAAATCGCTCAAGCCGCGCGGCTCCCGCTCAAAGCCGGATGTCACGCAAGCGTG
>CAXUMS010000030.1:8538-35868 GCA_964252165.1 uncultured Armatimonadaceae bacterium | reverse complement strand
ACACCTAACACCTAACACCTAACACCTAACACCTAACACCTAACACCTAACACCTTCTTGGCTACTTTTTCACGTTTTCATCAAGCCATGTAATCGTTTGCGAAAGCATCACGCCTATGTCCGGAATATGACCGCCGGGCAACGTGATTGCCTTCTTCGGTTCCTTAGCCGCCGCGATCAACTCCTGTGCGCAGACGACCGGCACGATTTCGTCACGGTCTCCGTTGATAAATAGAACCGGGCGCGGGGCGATCTTGCCGACATAGCGGAGCGGATCCACATCCGCAAGGGCGGCCTCGATCTTCGCCGCGTCCGTAGGCCCGATAATCCGGCGCTGGTCGTTCGCGTAAGCGTGATGGCTGGTCGTTATCATTTTGCCCCAATTGCCCCCCGCCGCCCACAAAACCGCCCCCTTGATTCGGGGTTCCTCGCCCGCAAAAGTCGCCCCGATGATGCCGCCGAGAGAAACGCCCACATACCCAATCCGGGCAGGGTCTACATCCGGGCGCGCGGACAGCAAATCCACAGCGCGGCGTAAATCCACCACGGTTTGCGCGACCGCTTCGTGGGTTTGGGCAAGGCCGAAGTCGCGCACGGCTTTGCCCGCGATGGGGGGGCGTTCGCCGTGGCCCGCGATGTCAATGGCAAGGCTTGCATACCCGCGCCGGGCGAGCGCGACGCCGAGCAGGAGCATATCCGATTTTTTGCCGCCCAGACCGTGGAGCAGAATCACGCACGGAAAACGGGTCGGCTTTGTTGCATCGAGCGACACGGGAGCCGTGTAAAGCGCGGGAACGGTTGCGGTTCCGCCGCCAGCATAGGTCACGGCCCACGTTCGCGCGCCTTTGGGCGGGTTGGCGGTGTCGAACAGCGGTTTCTCGGTCACATGGAGCGGGGCGGCGGGATCGTACGAGATACCGGCGAAAACTTGCGCGCCGCGCTTTGTTGCGATGGGCGCTTTGGCGGCGATTTTCGCCTGTGCCGGATCGGCGTTTGCGGCGCAACCGGCGGAAAGCGCGGCGCAGGCGGCAAAAACGGCCACGGCCACGGCGGCGATGGGGAAATGCGGGGAACGGGGTATGCTTTGCATCGGTAACTCTAAGTATACAACGTCTACAGTGCGCCGGGGCGAAAGGGCAACCAAACCCGGCCGGTACGTGTCACAATAAAGGAGAGGCTTTGAATCCTCTTATCTTTTGAAAACAACCGTGCGCTTTGCGTTACCTGTTTGATGAGGCAAACGACAGCGATGAATTTACGAATGAACAAAACCCCGAGGTTCCGCAGAACGCTTGCGACATGCGCGGCGGCGGGCCTGACAATGTTTGGCGGCGTCAACGCGGCGTACGCCGGTCCGTACGACGACGCGCGCGCGGCGTACTCGGCGCGCAATTACACCGAGGCCGCGCGGATTCTGGAAGCCGAAACGCAGGCTGACCCGAATACGCCGCGCAACTACGTGTTGCTTGGCTCGGTCCGCGCCAAGCAGGGCGACAGGAATGGCGCGCGTGAAGCGTGGGGCAATGTTTTACGCCTCGACCCCGAACTGCGTTCGGTCAAGGATAACGAGGGCTTTCTGCGCGCTTACCGGCAGGCGGGCGGGCAAGTTCCATCCGGCGTTGCGGGCGATGACATCGGCGCCTCGGCAAACAACCCGCCCGGGCCGCGTAGCAATGGTAGCGGCAACAGCGCGCCGCAAGCCGGAACCGGAGTTCAAGGCGGGGCGGCGGTCGAGATTATCGGCGCGCTAACGAACGGCAACGTCTACATCGCGCCGCAGTACAAGAGCGATGTGGACGCCGCGGCGTTGGACCGCGTGGCAAGCGCGACGACCAAAATTGTCGTATTGCCTACTGTGTACCCCTTCCAGTCGCCGACGCAGATGGCGAGCGAACTCCGCAAACGGCTCAACTTGGGCGAGGGCGTGGTTCTTGTCGCCACGCCAAAGCGGTTCGGGGCGTCGTCGGGACGGTTGTCGGAAAAACAAATAAAAGACGCTCTTGCGGGCGCGAATATTGACGCCGCCATCTCGCAACGTGACCTGACGCTCGCCCTGACCCGCGCCGCCCAGGCGGTTTCCGGCGAGGGTCGGAGTGACCGGAACACGGACAATGGTACGACGGGCTTGATTGGTCTGCTGGTTGTGGGCGGAGTGGGCGGATGGCTGATCTCGCGCAACGCAAAGAAGAAGCGGTTGCTTGCGGAGGCCAAAGCCCCGGTCGAGGCGTTGCATCGGCAAACACTGGACAACCTTTCCTATGTGGACGGCTACCTTGACCTGCTTCCCGCAGGCGCGGACGCCGACCGAGCGCGCAGTCTACGTGCATCCGGCTACGAGGAATACGCGGCGGCGAGCGCGATTCTAAAAGACGGCAAAACGCCCGAAGACTTCCAGCGCGCCGACCCGATGCTCCGCAAGGCCCTTTCGGATCTGGAAGGGTGCCGCGCGGCGATTGACAAGGCGACCGGCGGAACCGGCGTCGCGATGGCGATACCAACGTTGCCGTCGCTCGAAACCGATGCGGAAAAAGCGCAGGCGCGCCTCAAACCCGTCGAGCAGGTGCGCGACGAGCGCGAGGCCGCGCGGCTTCAGCAGGAAGTGGATTCCATTCCCGAAGGCGATCGGGGCGTTTCGTTCTTTTCCGGTCAGCCGCTTCCGGCAAGCCAGTTGATACCGGTGACTATCGTGATCGGCGGCAAGAAGCGCACGGTCATGGCGTCGCGCGACGAGGCGAACGCGATTGCGAGGGGCGAAACCCCCAATGTTCGCGCGTTCCCGGATGAGCAGGGGCAGTACACGCCGTGGTACGAGAACCGGCGCTACGATCCGTACCGTGACTATTACGGCGGCTGGGGCGGCGGCTATGGGCGCGGCGGCGGTCTGGGAACGCTGGTGGACCTGTACCTTCTGTCCAGTATCTTCGGCGGCGGCATGTTCGGTGGCTACGGCGGCTGGGGCTATGGCGGCGTCGGCTGGGGCGGTCCCCACATCGTCAACAACAATAACTACTACGGCGGCGATGGCGGCGCGGTCGGGGATGGCGTCTTCGGAAGCGGCGGCGGTCAGTACGGCGGCGACGCCCCGGTGGAGAATGCGGGCGGCTTCGACCTGTTCGGTCAAGGCGGCTACGACGACACATCGGCGCAAAGCGGATCGAGCGGCGGCGGTTTCTTCGACAGCATCTTCGGCGGCGGGGGAGACAGCGGCGGCGATAGCGGCGGCGGCGGCGATTAAGTCGCTTTGCCAACTAAACCGCGACGGGGCGGGCGCGTTTTGCGCCCGCCCCTTTTTTCGTGCTACAATTGCCACACTTCCCGTTTGGCCTCTTTTACAGGAGTTTCTTTTTGTCGCCCCCCGTCCGTTCCGTCTTAGCCCCAACAACGCCGAAAAAAGCGCGTATGTCCGCTCTCGTCCCGCCGCAATTAGGTTTGGTGTTGGACAAAGCCACGGGTGAAAAACCTGTTGAAATAAACGGCGTACAAGGGAGTGTCGTCCCGCCCGTCCCGCTCCGAGCGCCACTTCCCGCCGACCTATGCGTGGATACGATCCGGCACGGCGACAACCTCGCTTTGCTTCGCGATTTGCCGGACGAGTGCGTGGGTCTCGTGGTGACATCGCCGCCGTATTTTCACCAGCGCGATTACGGCGGCGCGGGCATTGGGGCCGAGGCGACGCTCGACGCCTACCTCAACGCTTTACTCAATGTGTTTGCCGAATGCGTCCGAGTAACACGCGCGGACGGAAGTATTGTGTTCAACCTCGGCGATAAGTACGACGAGGCCAGTCTGCTCCTTGTCCCGTACCGCTTCGCTATCGCCGCGACCGAACGGTTTGGCGTTCGGCTGGTCAATAATGTAACGTGGGTTAAACAAAACCCGACGCCGCGTCAGTTCCGCCGCCGACTTGTCAGCAGTACCGAGCCTTTTTTCCATTTCGTGAAAAGCCCGGCCTATTTTTACGACATAGACGCCTTCCTTGCCCCGGACGCGATCGAACAAAAACGACCTGCGGCGGCGACGGCGAAATTAGGCGCGAAGTACGTCACCCTGATCGAGCAGTCCAACCTGTCGCCGGAAGCGAAAGCGCGAGCGCAAGCCGAACTGCAAGACGTGGTCGCCGAGGTACGGAGGGGCGATATTACCGGCTTCCGTATGAAGATCAAGGGCATCCATTCCGAAGCGTTCGGCGGTCAGGAAGGCGGTCGCAAAGGGCAGATGGACAAAAAAGGCTTCACCATCATTCGCCTGCTCGGCAACAAAATGAAGCGCGACGTGATCGAGTCCCCGGTGGAAACGCTCAAGGGCGGCATCCATCCCGCCGTGTACCCGCTCGCCGTGGTCGAGGAGTTTCTGCGTCTTCTAACCCGCCCCGGCGATTTGGTGTTAGACCCATTTGTCGGCTCCGGGACAACGGCGGTCGCCTGTCGTCGCTTGGGACGTCACTACCTCGGCTTCGACATCAATTCCGACTACTGCGAATATGCGCGGGAGCGCATCGCCAATAGCGCGCCACGTGAAGACGACTTATGAGCCGCAACCCGCGCCAAATTTTGTTGGACGCTTACACAGCGGCGCAAAACGCCGACCAACCGGAACCGCTGAGTGCAGAGCAAACGGAATGGGTTCAGGCAGTTGCGGACGCCGCCGAGTCGCAGAAAGCCGTTCTTGCGGCAACCATTACATCATTAGTTAAAAAGAGTGAAACGCCCGCGCAAGATGTTCGACTGCACAAAACTATTATGCCAGGCGGTTACTCAGGTCGCTCCTATGATACGAGCCACGTAACCTCATTCCTTGCCGAAGAAGGACACTTCCCGCGCCTTGCTATGAAAAGCGGGAGCGGCTGGCTGACGCGCTCTATCGAGCAAGATCACCCGTTCACGCTTGATTTTCCGGGCAGAATCCAAGTTGCCCAAGTAAAAAACGCCTTTCTTCAAATCCTTAATGACGTTCAGGAAAAGGGTCAAGCCCCTGAACCCTATCTACGCGCCCTGTTCGGCGCGCTTTTGCGCCGAGCCGAAGCGGCTGTGATTGTTTTTGCGCCATTGCCGAAAGAGCGGCGCGTAACGGTGCAGGCAGTGACAAACGGTCTTGAAAGCCACTTCTTTTACCGCTACGCCGGAGCGGGCGCATCACGTTTGCCCGTTCTTGCTTTGTACGCTTTATACGAGTTGCTGATGGAAACAAACCCTCGGTATAAGGACAAGCGACTTCTACCGCTCAAAAGCCACACGACATCAGACTTAAAATCGGCATCCATCGGTGACATCGAAATTGCCGATACGGATGGCGCTTTTTTCGAGGCCGTGGAGGTCAAACACGAGATCGCGATAAATGCCCGCCTCGTCACCGACGCTTTTAACAAGTTCGCGCCGCTTCCCGTTCACCGCTATTATTTGCTAACGACCGCCAATCCTAACGTTACCGACTTAGACGAGGTGAATCAGATAGTCGCCCGCGTCGCTCGTGAACATGGTTGCGAAATTATTGTAAATGGGCTTTTGCCAACATTGAAGTACTATCTCCGCCTGCTGGACGATCCCGCCGCCTTCATTGCTGGATATACCGCTTTGCTGGAGCGTGACTTTGCGGCAGGCGCAGACATTAAAGAAACGCATTTGCGCCGCTGGAACGAAATCTTGACCGAGCTAAACGCAAGCGCAGAACCGCCCGCCGAGGAACGTCCCAATGCCTGAACCTGTCCGAACCATCCTTGCGACCGACTGCGGGTCCACGACGACAAAGGCCATCTTAATCGAGCGGCGCGCTGACACGGGCGAGTACCGCTTGACCACGCGCGGCGAGGCGCCGACCACGGTGGAATCGCCGTTTGATGACGTGACTGTGGGCGTCACGAACGCCGTGCGCGAAATCGAGGAGCTGTCCGGGCGAACCATTTTGCGCGCGGATGGGACCATTATCACGCCGCAGGAAAGCGGGGCGGTCGGCGTGGATTTGTACCTGTCCACGTCGTCGGCGGGCGGCGGGTTGCAGATGACGGTCGCGGGCGTCGCGCGCGAAATGTCGGCGGAATCGGCGGAGCGGGCGGCTTTGGGGGCGGGCGCGATTATTATGGATGTGGTCGCGATCAACGACGGGCGCAAGGACTACGAAAAGGTCGAGCGTATCCGGTCGCTTCGCCCCGATATGATTTTGCTCTCGGGCGGAACCGACGACGGCGCGCTAATCCCGCAGGTGCAGGAGATCGCGGAACTGATTCGGAGCGCGGACCCCAAACCGCGTCTGGGCATAGGCTTGAAACTGCCCGTTATCTTCGCCGGAAGCGTTTTGATGCGCGGGCCGGTCGAGGAAACGCTTAGCGGCGTGGTGGATGTTCGCACGGTCGCAAACCTGCGGCCCTCGATGGCCGAGGAGAATCTGCACCCGGCCCGCGAGGCGATCCACGAACTGTTTTTGGAACACGTGATGCAACAGGCGCCCGGCTACGCCAAACTGACGACCTGGACGTCGGCGGGCGTGATGAGTACGCCCAATGCGGTAGGCAAGATCATGGAAACCATCGCCCGCGAGCGTAACCAGAACATTCTGGGCGTGGACATCGGCGGCGCGACAACCGATGTTTTCTCTGTTTTCGGCGGCGTGTACAACCGGACCGTTTCGGCGAACCTGGGCATGAGTTACTCGATTTGCAACGTGCTGACCGAGGCGGGGTTGCCCAACATCAAGCGATGGTTGCCGTTCGAGGCCGATGATGCGTATGTTCGCAACCAACTTCGCAACAAAATGATTCGCCCGACCACCATCCCGCAGGATTTGCACGATCTGCAGATCGAGCAGGCCGCCGCCCGCGAAGCGTTGCGTCTCGCGTTCGAGCATCACAAATCGCTCGCCCGTGAGATGGTGGGCGTCCAGCAACAGCGCGATATCGGCGCGATGTTCGAGCAGGGCGGGGCGGGTAAAACGCTGGTGGATCTGCAAAAGTTGGATATGATTGTCGGGTCGGGCGGCGTCTTGGCCCACGCGCCGGAACTTGCGCAAACCGCCTTGATGCTCCTGGACGCCTACGCGCCCGAGGGCAAAACCACGCTCGCCAAAGACTCCATTTTTATGATGCCGCAACTTGGCATCCTGTCCACGCTCCTTCCCGATGCGGCGACACAGGTTTTCGAGCGCGACTGTTTGGTCCGATTGGGCGATTGCCTCGCCCCGGTCGGAACCGCCCGGCCCGGCGACGAATGTATTACTATCGCCATAGACGGAGCGGCCCCGGTTGCGATCCGCTTCGGCGAACTTCGCCTTCTTCCGCTCGGCGAAAACGAAACCGCGCGCGTCGAGGTGCGCCCCGCCAAAGCGTTCGACATGAGCGCGGGCCGGGGCAAACCGGCGACATTCACCGTCCAGGGCGGTGTGGTCGGCTTGTTTATAGATGCGCGCGGACGCCCCATTGCCCTACCGGACACGGACGCCTCGCGCGCCGAAGCGATGCGCGGCTGGCTTGCCGCGCTGGGCCTCGCCGCCGAGTAAAGGAAGGCGCATTAGGCGCTACAATAAGAGAGTGGGCTTAGCGCAAATTCTGTAAGGAGACTTAACAATGGCATTAGCCGCGGACCAAAAAGGGGTGGCTTTTCCCGCCCTTGTGGAACAAGTAGAAGGCAGGCATTTTCGCGCGTCCGCTTTTGGCGTCACGAGCGAGGGGGTTACGCCCGAGGCCGCAAGTTCTCGCCTACGGGATGATTTGACCGAACGTATCTCGCGCGGGGGGGGCGTTATTGAAATTCATCTTCCCGATGTCACTCTGTCAAACGCAACGGAAGCATGGGCAGGCGTGCGTGGTATGCTCGTAGACGATCCGCAGTTTGATCTGTTCGAGCAAACTATGCGCGAGAACCGAGAACGCGCCGACGCAGAAGACGCGGCGCGCTACGGAGAATGACGCGGCATGACGAAATACGCCTCAGCGGCGCCACGGTTATTTGTGCTGGATACCGATACGCTGACTTTGTTCCAACGGAAGCATCCGATGGTCTGTCTGCGTGTTGACGCTTTGCCTGCCGAAGAACGAGTTATAACCGTTATCACGGCGCAAGAGCAGATTGAAGGTCGCTTGAACGTTATCAAGCGCGTTCCGCCTGTACCATATGAAATCGCCCGAGCTTATTCCGCTTTAGCCGACACCGCGCAACGTTCGGGAAGGCTCCACATCTTAAACTTCGACGAGCCTGCTATCGCTCGTTTTGAAGATTTGCGAGTTGCCAAACTCAATGTAGGCGCGATGAATTTGGCGAATCGCGGCGATTGTTCTGGAGGCGGGCGCGACGCTTGTTACGCGCAATGTTCGTGACTTTTCACGTGTTCCGGGTCTTGTGTTTGAGAATTGGGCGGATGCTTGAACCATTGAGGCGTCACGCGCCAACCGCCGGAGCGTGGCGTACAATAGCGTTATGAGTAACGCAAACCCCGCAAAGTCTGATATACGCGAGCTGCTCCGCGAGCGCATCCTGATCCTCGACGGCGCGACCGGCACGATGATCCAGCAGTACAAGCTGGAAGAGGCCGACTACCGGGGCGAGCGGTTCCGCGATTTTCCCGTAGACCTCAAGAACAATAATGAGGCTCTGCTTCTGACACGCCCTGATATTATCGCGACCGTGCATCAACAATATCTGGATGCGGGCGCAGACATTATCGAAACCAACACATTTAATGCCAACGGCGTTTCGATGGCTGATTTCGAGATGGCGCATCTGGTGCGCGAGATGAATCTTGAGGCCGCCCGAATTGCGCGGGCGGCGGCGGACGCGGCGACTGCGCTTAACCCCGATAAACCCCGGTACGTTGCGGGCGCGCTCGGACCTTGCACACGGTCCGCATCGGTTGTCGTGGACGCCGACAATCCGGCTTTTCGCAATGTCACCTTTGACGCGTTGCGCGATTCATACTATGAGCAGGCCAAAGCGCTTTTGGATGGCGGCGTGGATCTGCTTTTGTGCGAAACCACGTTCGATACGTTGAATCTGAAGGCCGCGCTTTTCGCGATTACGCAATTATTCGACGAGGGCGAGCGGCAGGTTCCCCTAATGGCGTCGCTGACGATCACCGATCTCGCGGGCGGCAACCTGTCCGGGCAAAATTTGGAGGCGATGTGGAACAGCGTCCGCCATGCGCCGCTACTCTCGGTCGGCCTGAACTGCGCGCTCGGCCCGGACTTGATGCGCCCGTTTATACAGGAACTTTCCGGATTGTCCGATGTATTCGTGTCCGCATATCCGAATGCAGGCTTGCCCAACCCCTTATCGGAAACGGGCTTTGACCTGACTCCCGAAGATATGGCGCCGATGCTCCAGGAGTGGGCGTCCGAGGGCTGGCTGAACATCGTGGGCGGCTGTTGCGGCACGACGCCCGCGCATATCCGTGCGATCTCCGACGCCGTCAAGGACCTGCCGCCGCGAGCCAAACCCCAAACGGAATCGCACCTCCGCCTGTCGGGAACCGAAGCCTTTACGCTTCGCCCCGACGCGAACTTCGTCAATATCGGCGAGCGCACCAATGTTACCGGTTCGCCCAAGTTCGCCAAACTCATTCTCGCCAACGATTACGAGGCCGCGCTTACGGTCGCGCAACAACAAGTGGACAGCGGAGCGCAGGTCATTGACATCAACTTCGACGAGGGGATGCTCGATGGCAAAGCGGCGATGGGAACGTTCCTCAATCTCATTCAAGGTGAGCCGAACATCAACCGCGTTCCGCTGATGATTGACTCGTCCAAGTGGGAAGTCATCGAAGAAGGCTTGAAGCGGTCGGTCGGCAAGAGTATTGTCAACTCGATCAGTTTGAAAGAGGGCGAGGAGCCATTTAAGGAAAAAGCGCATCTGCTCCGCCGCTACGGGGCCGCGACCGTGGTCATGGCGTTCGACGAGCAGGGACAGGCCGATTCGTTGGAGCGGCGCAAGGAGATTTGCGGGCGCGCCTACCGCATACTCACGGAGGAGGTTGGTTTCCCGCCCGAAGATATTATCTTCGACCCGAACGTTCTCACGGTCGCGACCGGAATTGAAGAACATAACAACTACGCCGTGGACTTTATCGAGGCCACGAAATGGATTAAAGCAAACCTGCCCGGCGCCAAAGTGTCCGGCGGTATCTCCAATATCTCGTTCTCGTTCCGGGGCAATAATGTCGTCCGCGAGGCGATGCACTCCGTCTTCCTGTACCACGCGATTCGCGCCGGTCTGGACATGGGAATTGTGAACGCCGGTATGCTCGCCGTGTACGAGAGTATTCCCGCCGACCTTTTGGAACTTGTCGAGGACGTTCTTTTGAATCGCCGCCCGGACGCGACCGAGCGACTGCTCACATTCGCGGACACGGTTAAGGGAACCGGCAAAAAAGAAGCGAAAGCGGAAGAGGACTGGCGTCACGGTACGGTCGAGGAGCGGCTGAAACACGCGCTCCTCAAGGGCGTCACCGATTATATTGACGTGGACACCGAGGAAGCCCGCCAAAAATACGACCGTCCGCTCCATGTCATCGAGGGGCCGCTGATGGACGGCATGAACGTGGTCGGCGACCTTTTCGGCGCGGGCAAGATGTTCCTGCCGCAGGTCGTCAAGTCCGCCCGCGTGATGAAGAAATCGGTCGCCATTTTAACGCCGTACATGGAGGAGGAAAAACTCGCGACCGGGCAAACGCAGGCGCAGGGCAAGGTGCTTCTCGCGACCGTTAAGGGCGATGTCCACGATATCGGCAAGAACATTGTCGGCGTGGTTCTTGGTTGCAACAACTACGAGGTGATCGACATGGGCGTGATGGTGTCGAGCGACAAAATCCTCGCCCGCGCCCGCGAGGAAAACGTGGATGTTATCGGCCTGTCCGGTTTGATCACGCCATCGCTTGACGAAATGATCCATGTCGCGCGCGAAATGACGCGCGAAGGCTTCACCCAGCCGCTTCTTATCGGCGGCGCGACCACATCACGGGTCCATACCGCCGTCAAGATCGCCCCGCACTACCCGCACGGCGTTATCCATGTCCTCGACGCCTCGCGCGCAGTGGGCGTGGTCGGCGGCCTGATGGAGCCGGACGCGCGGGCCGTGTCGCTCCAAACCGTCAAAGCCGAGCAGGAAGCCGCGCGCGTCGCGTTTGCGGGCAAGCGGCAAAACAAGCGGATGCTCACCCTTGATGCCGCCCGTCAAAATCGCTTCCCCGTTCTGTGGGAAAAGGATCAGATCGCCGCTCCCTCATTCACCGGCGTTCGCGTTTTGAACGATTACCCGCTCGCCGAGCTGGTTCCGTATATCGACTGGACGCCGTTCTTTATCACCTGGGAGTTGCACGGCAAGTATCCCGCGATCTTTGACGACGCGCTTGTCGGAACGGAAGCGCGCCGTTTATTCGATGATGCGAACCAACTGCTCGATGCAATCATTTCCGAGAAGCTGCTCACCGCGCGGGCGGTGTACGGTTTCTTCCCTGCCAACGCGGTGGGCGATGATGTGGAGATATACACGGACGAGACGCGCCAGGAAGTTCTGACTCGGTTCCACTTCTTGCGCCAGCAAACCGAAAAATCGCAAGGCGAGTTCAACAAGTGCCTTGCGGACTTTGTCGCGCCGAAGGAAACGGGTCTGCCCGATTATGTCGGCGGGTTCGCGGTGACGACGGGAATCGGCGCGGACGAGCTTATCGCGCGGTACAAGGCGGACAACGACGACTACAATGCGATTATGGTATCCGCGCTCGCGGACCGATTGGCGGAAGCGTTCGCCGAGCGGCTTCATAAACAGGCGCGCGATGATTGGGGTTACGGCGCAAGCGAGAACCTGACGACGGAAGACCTGATCCGCGAACGGTACCGGGGAATCCGACCCGCGCCCGGCTATCCGGCCTGCCCGGACCATACGGAAAAACCCGCGCTGTTCGCCCTTTTAGGCGCGCAAAACAGCATCGGAATGGAACTCACGGAGTCAATGGCGATGCGCCCGGCAAGCTCGGTTTCCGGCTTCTACTTCGCGCACCCTGACGCCGACTACTTCGCGGTCGGTAAGATCGAACGCGATCAGGTCGCGGATTATCAGGCGCGCAAGAACATGGACACGTACGCGCTGGAGCGGTGGCTTGCGCCCGCGTTGAATTACGATCCCGAACCCGCGCCGGTCGGAGCGATAAAGTAGGAGAAGCGTTGCGTTCGCCTTGTACGTAATCGTAAGCGGTTAGAAGCCCGGCGAAACGGGAAGGGTACTATATGCTCCCTTTCTCCCCGCCGTTGTTTTTAGCCGCTTCCGGCGATGTATCGCTTGTGTTCATCGAACTCGGGGCGGCGATTGTCGGTTTGGCGTTGCTCGCGCGCTTGGCGAGCCGGTGGGGCTTTTCGGCAATCCCGTTGTATCTCGTTGCAGGTCTCGCGTTCGGCAACGGCGGCTTGCTTCCGCTTCAGGTCAGTCAGGATTTCGTTCATGTCGGCGGAGAGATCGGGGTTCTACTTCTCCTGTTCCTGCTCGGCCTCGAATACACGGGCGACGAGTTGGGCGCAAGTTTGCGGAGCGGTCTTCGCGCCGGGATCGCCGATATCCTGCTCAACTTCACGCCCGGTCTCGTTATGGCGCTCTGCCTCGGGTGGGGGATGAAAGCGGCGCTGGTGCTGGGCGGGGTGACGTATATCTCGTCGTCCGGCGTTATCGCAAAAGTTCTGTCGGAACTTGGGCGAATGAACAACCCCGAAACGCCGCTTGTTCTAACCGTCCTTGTTATCGAGGATTTGGCAATGGCGCTTTACTTGCCGCTTTTGTCCGTATCGCTTGCGGGTAAAGGCTTCGCGTCCGGCGCCATCTCCGTGCTGGTTGCGCTCGCAACCGTTTCCATTGTTTTGTGGGGCGCAATCCGGCACGGCCAAACCATCAGCCGGGCGATCACGCACAAATCCGACGAGATTTTGCTTCTCACCGTTTTTGGTCTCGTCCTTCTTGTCGCCGGAATCGCCCAGAAACTTCAGGTATCGGCGGCGGTCGGCGCGTTTTTGGTCGGAATCGCCTTATCCGGCACGGTCGCGCATCGGGCCGGTCGCCAGCTTGCGCCGCTCCGCGACCTTTTTGCCGCGACGTTCTTTTTCTTTTTCGGCCTTCAGGTTGCGCCCGCAACGCTACCGCCCGTTCTCCCGCTCGCGCTCCTGCTCGCCGTTATCACGGCGGGTACAAAGTTTCTATCGGGCGGATGGGCCGCGCGTCAGGCGGGCCTGGACAAGCCCGCCGCCTTGCGAGTCGGAGCCGCGTTGGTCGCGCGCGGCGAGTTCTCGATCGTTATCGCGGGTATTGGCGTGGGCGCGGGCCTGACCCCGGCTTTGGGCGCCCTTTCGGCGGCGTATGTTTTGATTCTCGCCTCGCTTGGTCCGCTCATCGCCCGATTCTTCGGCGGCGGTGCCGAGGTGAAAAACGCCGCTCCCGTGGCTGTGGCGGCGGAATGAAATCGTTGCAGTTTTCTGCTTTATCCGCCGTTGAAAAAAACAACTTCAAGGTAAAATAAACGCGGTGATGACAGGGGCGCAGGCGACTCTTGCGCCTTTCATCTCCCAATCTCCCTTGTTTGGTTCAATCGTCTTTTGCGGTCTTGCTTTTCGATGCAGAGGAGTTGAAGTCATGCAGGTAGCCGACGTTGAGATGGTTCGCGCGGTTCGGCGCGAGATGGCCCGTCATCAGATTGACACCAGCGAAGCGCAGGTAGGCGCATCCCACGGCGTGGTTCACATTTACGGCAAAGTGCGCCCCATTCGCGGACAGGAAGAAATCTTCGAGAGCGAGGTTCACGCCCTGTTCAAATGTCTCAAACAACGTTCCGGTATCCGCGACGTGGTCATGGAATGGGAAGCGGACGGGCGCGGGCGCCTTTGGAAGTAGGGGGAAAGCAAGAGAGTTGATAGCAAGAAAGCGAGAAAGTCAGACCTGACGATGTCGTAGCATCTTTCTTCTGGCTCTCTATCTTTCTTGCTATCAACTCTCTTGCTACGGGCAAAGCCCGTCCCTACGGTAGCTCCGGCCTCACATCGAGGGTCCGGGCGGTGGTGTACATGGCGAGGCCGGGCTTGCCGCCGCGCGGTTTGCGGACATGGCGTTTTTCGGTCAGGTCCACGGCGACCACGCCGCTATGCTTGACCGAGCCGCTTTTCGCGGCGACAATCGCGGCGGCGCGGCGCAGAATGGCGTCCGGGACCCGCTCCGGTTTGCCGTTGGTGCGAAGAACGCCGTGCGCGCCGGTTCCCGCCCGGACGTGCATCCAGTAGTCGGACGGCGACGCGACCCGCGTCATCAGGTGATCGTTCGCCTCGGCGGTTTCGCCCACGAGAAGCGTGAAGCCGTCGAGGGCGTAGGTGCGGATACGGTGTCCGTCGAACGGCTTGGCTTGTTTCGCGGCGGGTTTAGCGGCCCCGGCCCCGCCGCCGACCCGTGCGGCTCCCGCGATGTCCTCAAGTTGAACGCGAATGTTCGAGAGAGCAGCGTCGTTTTGCGCGTTTTGAAGCGCGTGGGCGAGCGCGCGTAACTCTTCCAATTCGTCCTCTAAATCGGCGGCGCGACCGTCCGCGTATTCTTTGGCGTCGCGGACCTTGCGGGAGCGGTCAAAGAAACTTTCCGCGTTCTCGTGCGGCGTGCGCTTGGGGTCGAGCGTAATCGTGATGTCGCCGTTGGCCTCGCTATAGGGGTCCGGGAGCGTTACGGTTGCGGCCCCGCGCGGAACGGCGTGCAACTGGGCGAGCAGGATGTTCCCCTGCCGCTCGTACTCATCGGCGCGCCCGGCCTCGGCGAGCGTCGCCCGCGCGCTCGCGAGTTCGCGCTCTCGGAAAGCGGTTTCTTTCGCAAGGGCTTTTGCCAAATGGGCGCGCTCGCCCGTTTCCTCCGCCCGTTCTTCGCGGGTGGCGTAAAACGTGTCCAGCGCGACCGATACCGATTCACGGAGAAAGCGCAACCCGGCGGGGGCTGTCAGCGGCGCGAACGCCCAAACGCCTACCGTACCGCCATTTACGCTTCCGATACTGTGGGGCGCGAACCGTTCGTTTCGCGTGTCGTCCATCAGGCTTGCGACAGCCGCCCCAACGCTCCCCGCTACCCCGGCGCGAACGGTAAGTTCCTGCGCGCCGAACTTGCCCAGTCCGGAGAAGGTCGCGCCCAGCCATACTGTCATCGTGTCCGTATCGGTCGGCGACGGCGCATCGGCGAAAATCGGATCGCTTGCGTCGGTGACGGTGAGCGGATCGCGGCGGTCTTTGTAGCCGGGCGGATAAACATACGCGAGGTTGGGCCGGAGCGGACGCACTTCGGACGGTGACACGCGCATCGCGCCCCGGACTACTTCAGCGGTTCCCGCGCCGGACGTGAGAACCACGTTGGCGTTGCGTCCCATCAGTTCCAGCACAAGCGTAAGCGGCGTTCGGTCCGGCCCCAGAAACGTCAGGCGCGCCAACCGGTCGAGGCGCAGCAGGGTCGCGCCCTCAAAATATGCGCCTTCCAAGTACTTGCGGCACACCTGACAAAAACCGGGCGGCGTTTGCGGGTTGTCGCGCTTGACCTGCGTGAGGTGCGCCCGGAATGTTTGCGGGTCAGACGACACCAAAAGCCGATGCGCGCCGGTTTTGCCGTAGAGCGACAAAACCAGTTCGTGCGGCGTCGGCTGTTGCACCTTCTGGACGCGCGCCCCGGTAAGCAGGCGGTTTAGCTCGGACGCGACCGCGGCGAGCGTGAACGCGTCGAACGCGACAACGGTAGTTGAGGCAGAGGCGGGACGATTCATAACGCCTTTAGTGTATCGCTTGCCCCGCGCGCTCATCGGCTACAATACGGTTATGGAAAACGAACCCGGTACGCGCCTCGTCTTGCCCGCCCAAAACGTGCGCTCGCTTTGCTTTCGCGGCGACACCCTCGTTGATTTGCTCAGTTGGTTGACTATTTACCGTTTCGACGGAACAACCGAGCGCGCCAACAAGTACCTCGATTACAGTTGTTTTGATGCCGCCACCCTTTCACCGTCGGGGCGGCACGGGGTCGTGTACAAACGACTTGGGACAAAAGGCGTGGTTGTCAAAGAAAACTTTGTTGTGCGTGAGATTAATCGCAGTTATTATCACGCCGAAGAGTACGAGTACCCGATTTGCCTGTTTGCGCTACCAAACGGGCGCGAGGTCATCGCTCATTGTCCCGAAGAGTATAACAGAATCGAAATAGACGATCTTAAAACGGGAGAACGTTTGACGGCTCGCCTTGATGCAGTCCCAAACTCTTTTCATTCGCGACTGGCGGCGAGTGCAACGGGTGCATCGCTTCTCAGCACTGGATGGGCCTGGCCGCCATCCGCCGGAGATGTGGAAGTTTACGATGTCGTTGCCATGCTTTCCCGACGCCCCAACAGTAAGGAAGAGGGAATGCCCGCTGACAGGGATAGATTTTGTTTCCCTTTTTCTTGTGACTTTACGTCTGCAACATTTTTAAACGACGAAAGCATTGTCGCCTCGTACACAACGTCGGTGTATAGCGGGGGAGTCGCGCCCAATCTGCGGGTGATAAGTGTGTTCCGCAAAAGCGATGAAGCGGAGCCTACACCTGCGCTGTTGGAAGATGACGCCGGAATGCTCATGCCGGTTGGCGACGATTGGGTAGTTGGCTTTTACGATCATCCAAAACTGATTCATTACGCCACGGGACGCGTCGTTTATCATTGGAGCGAACTCAAAACCGGACGCCAGACAAGCAGTCTTTACAGAACGCCTCTGCCGCCGCTTGCGCTGGACCCCGTACAGCGCCGGTTCGCGGTCGCGGGGCCGGATTCAATAACTGTGATGACGGTCACGCCGCCCGATGCGCCCCCTGCGGTTGCGGCGACGGCGATACAATAAAGGTGTTATGACAACCCGCGCCGACCAAAACAAATCCACTTTCCAACACCCAACACCCAACACCCAACACCCACCGATCCTGCACCGTCCGCGCCGGTTGCGCGCGTCGCCGCTGTTGCGCGGGATGGTGCGCGAAACCGTTTTGTCACCGCTCGACTTCGTGTACCCGCTGTTCGTGCAAACGGGGCCGGGGAGCGTTCGCGAACCGATTGATTCGATGCCGGGCCAGTTCCGCTTGTCCGTGGACGAGTTGGTGCGCGAGGGCGAGGCCGCGTTGCGCGACGGCGTCCGGGCGGTTCTACTGTTCGGTATCCCGGACCGCAAGGACGCCGAGGGGACCGGCGCGTACGCGGACGACGGCATCGTGCAAAACGCCGTGCGCGCTTTGAAAAGGGCGTTTGGGGCGGACCTTCTGGTCGTTACCGATGTGTGCCTGTGCGAGTACACGGACCACGGACACTGCGGGCTGATCGAGAACGGGCGCGTGCTGAACGATCCGACGCTGGACCTGCTCGCGCAAACCGCCGTGTCGCACGCCCACGCGGGCGCGGACATTATCGCGCCGTCCGACATGATGGATGCGCGCATCGGCGCGCTTCGCGCCGCGTTGGACGCCGAAAGTTTTGCGGAAACCGCGCTGATGAGCTACGCGGTCAAGTACGCGTCGGCGTTTTATGGCCCGTTCCGCGAGGCCGCCGGGTCTACGCCGCAGTTCGGCGACCGGCGCACCTACCAGATGGACCCGGCGAACCGCCGCGAAGCGTTCCGCGAGGCCCAACTCGACATCGCCGAGGGCGCGGACATCGTGATGGTGAAGCCCGCCCTGCCGTACTTGGACATTATCCGGGACCTCCGGGAAACCACGAACCTTCCGGTCGCCGCCTACAACGTGTCCGGCGAGTACGCCATGTTAAAGGCCGCCGCCCGGAACGGCTGGCTGGACGAGAAGCGCGCGGTTCTGGAAACATTGACCAGTATCAAGCGGGCCGGGGCGGATATTATTCTGACGTACCACGCGCGCGAGGCGGCCCGCTGGCTTCGCGACGACGAACAGGGCGCGTAAGCCCCGCCGCGCGCGGGTAGAACAAGAAGGAAATAACCCCGCTGGAGGAACTGTTTTGTCTAACACCGCATCCGATTTGCCGATCGGCCACGAACTTACCGAAGGCTCCGTTCACCACGCCGTTGTCGTTTACGGCACGGAAACCTGCCACGACACCACTCGTTCGCGCGCCTTGCTCGAACGGATGAATGTCCCGTACAACTTCTACAATATTGACCTCGACGCCGGTATCAACAAAACCGCGCAAGCGCTCGCAAGCGGCAGTACGAAAATTCCCGTGGTGGACCTGGGCGGCGGGAGCGTTCTGGTTGAGCCGTCGGACGAGTCCCTGACGCTCGCCCTGCGCGACAGCGGACGCATCTAAACCAGCGCGCTGGCGCAAGCCAAACCAAACGCCGTGCGGCAAGGTCCGCACGGCGTTTTTCATTGCCCGTCCGTAAACCGGCGTGTTATACTTGAAACGACCTTCCTGTTCCGCGTCGAAGCGTCCTCGACCGAAAGCGAACGCGCCCCGTGCTTCATCTGCTCACCACGATCAAAAATTTGGATTTCGCGCGCATTGGTCTTGCCGCCGTTGACATTTTGGTCGTCGCGTATATCGTTTACCGGCTGATACTGCTGGCGAAAGGGCGGCGCGCGTGGCAGATCATCATCGGTTTGGGCATCTTCTTTTTGCTGGTGATCGCCTCCGACCGCTTCGGGCTGGTAACGCTGAACTGGCTCCTGAAGCAGGTCACGCCGCTTGGTCCGGTCGCCATCGTTATCTTGCTGTATCCCGAGTTGCGCGACGTTCTGGAGCGGTTGGGGCGTCTCGATTTTTGGGGCGCGCCGCTTCATGTGGCGCACCGCGAAGACATGACCGTCACCATCGAGGAGGTCGTGCGGGCCGCAACCGCGCTTCTGGCCCCGCGAAAAACCGGCGCGCTGATTGTCATGGAGCGCGAAACGGGCCTGGACGATGTGGTCGCGAGCGGAACCCGAATGGACGCGGAGGTTTCTTCGGAGTTGCTCGGCACCCTATTTTATTCCGGCACGCCGCTCCACGATGGGGCGGTCCTTATCCGGGGAAACCGCATTGTGGCTGCGGGATGCGTTTTGCCGCTTTCCGACTCACCCAATATCGCCTCCAATGTGCATATGCGCCACCGCGCCGCTCTGGGCGTTTCCGAAAACAGCGACGCCGTTGTGGTTATCGTGTCCGAGGAAACCGGAACCGTATCGGTCGCGATTGGCGGTAAACTCATTCGCGGCCTCAAAGACGATACGCTCCGAAACCGCTTGCTGGAAGCGTTCGGGCGCGGCGCGAGCAAGCGCGAAGGGCGTCCCACCGTCAATATTCCGTTCGTTCGACGCAAAGAAGAAACGGACAACGGCAATGGCGCAAGTGTGACCGCTGTGCCGATTGTCCCGCCGCAACCCTCGGTCCCGCCGGTGAAAAACAAGGCGACGCGCCCATGATCCGCCGTTTCAACGGAAAATTCGGCGATATGATTTTGGCGCTGACCGTCGCCGTGTTGCTCTACTTTGTCGCGTATTCACAGCGCAATCCGCATGAGTCGCGCGATATTTACGTTGCGCCGGAGCCGGTCGGCTTGCCGCGCGATCTGGTTTTGAAGTCGAAACCGAATGGTGTGACCGTCACGGTCGGCGGACCTGCGGAAACCATTGACACGCTTCGCTCAACCAATGTTAAGGCGACCGTAGATTTGTCGCAGGCGAAGCCCGGTACGACGCGTATACCTATAGATGTGTCCTTCCCGCCCGGCGTTCAACCACGAGTCACCGTGGACAATGGGCCGGTGTACGCCGAGGTGGTGTTAGAAAAGAAAACGCGTCAAACGTATACCCCGGACGTTTCCTATACGGATAATCCGCCAGCGGGCTACGCCTACGGCGATTACGAAACGGAACCAAGTTCCGTCGCCGTAGAAGGGCTTGCCTCACAGGTCGCCAAAGTCGGACGCGTGGTGGCTCTTGTGGATAACGCCCAGAACAAGGGGGCGATTGACCAAACGGTAGAGCTGGTAGCGCAGGATTCCCAGCGCCGCGACATCAACGATGTCAGCATCACGCCGTCGGAGGTTCGGGTTCGGGTGCCGCTCAAGCTAACGCCCGCGCAAAAGCAGTTAATTCTGTCGGCGGAACTTGAGGGGATTCCCGCGCCCGGCTTTTATGTCGCGGGTTATACGTTCACGCCGACGATGCTGACGGTATCCGGGCGGCAGGAAACGCTCGCGCCCCGTTCCTCTCTTTCCATTCCGATTGATATTGCGGGCATGAACGCCTCGGAAACGCGCAGTATCTTGGTGACGCCGCCACCGGGAACGGCGGTGAAGGGATCGGCGCGCGTCAGTTTGCGCCTTGATGTGCGGCCTATTGTCGCCACGCCCGGACTGTCGCCCGCGCCGCCGCGCCCGCGCGACACGCCATCGCCGCTTCCCATTCCAAGTGCGAGCGCGTCGCCGAACCGTTAGTTTTTTTCCATCATATTTGAACAGGATTTTTTTTGAACACAACCCCAGAAGATGCGGCGCAGATGTCGCCTTCGCTTAGCGGTGGCGGGAAACGCGCCGTCCGTAAACATTTCGGAACCGACGGCGTGCGCGGCATCGCGAACACGGAACTGTCGCCATTGCGGGCGATGGCGCTCGGGGCGGCGGCGGCCCTCGCGCTTTTGTCCCAGGCCGCCGACGGCGAGCGCCACGAGGTGATTGTTGGCGGCGACGGGCGCATCTCCGGCGACCTGTTGGAGTCCGCTTTGACGGCGGGCTTGCTCAGTCAGGGCGTAGATGTGGTTTCCGTGGGCGTTGTTCCCACGCCGGGCGTCGCGTTCATTACCAAAGCGCGCGGCGCGGCGGCGGGCGTGGTTATCTCCGCCTCGCATAATCCCGTCCAGGACAACGGCATCAAGTTCTTCGGGCCGGACGGCAAAAAACTGCCCGATGCGACCGAAGCGCGCATCGAGGCCGCGATGGATAATTGGGAAAGCGCGCCGCGCCCGACCGGGGCGCATGTCGGACGCCTTTTCCGCTCGACCGAGCCGGTCGCGGGCTACGCCGCGCATCTTGCGGCTTCCTGCGAAGGGCGTTTGGATGGTTTGCGTCTGGTTATTGATTGCGCGAACGGGGCCGCCTCGTATCTTGCAAAAGACGTGCTTGAGCGCATGGGCGCGACAGTGGATGCGATGGCGTCCGATCCGAACGGCGTCAATATAAATCATAATTGCGGTTCGCTTCACCCGGAGGCGATGGCCCAGCGTGTCGCCGAGTTGGGCTTCGATGCGGGCGCCGCCTTCGACGGCGATGCCGACCGCGTGATTTTGGCCGACGAGAAGGGACGTGTTTTTGACGGCGACCGCATTATGTACGCGCTCGGCGTCGCCCTCCAATCGCAAAACAAGCTCGTGAACAACGTGGTTGTCGGCACGACCATGAGCAACATGGGACTTGAAAAGGCCCTTGCCGCCGTGGGTATCGAGTTTTTGCGCGCCCCGGTCGGCGACCGCTACGTCACCGAGAAGATGAGGGACAGCGGCGCGGTTTTGGGCGGGGAAAAATCGGGGCATATCCTGCTTCCCGGCGTTTCCACTACGGGCGACGGACTTTTGACCGCGATCCAGGTTTTGTGTTTGCTACATCAATCCGGGCGGAAGTTATCTGAGTGGGCCGACGCGGTAACGGAGTACCCGCAAAGGTTGGTGTCGGTGAAGGTGCGCGAACGGGAGGGTTGGGAAAACGTTCCGGCTATCGCCCGCGCGAAGGCCGATGCGGAGGCGCGTCTCGACGGGCGCGGACGTATCAATGTGCGTCCGTCCGGTACGGAAAAACTCATCCGAGTGATGGTTGAGGGGCCGGACGAGGCCGAGGTGAACGCTATCGCCGACGCCGTTGCGGGCGCAATACGCGAACAATTAGGCGCGTAACGCAAAGGGTTATTTCCTATGTTGCTTGCAATTGATATTGGTAATACCAACACAACGTTCGGGCTGTTCAACGGGAGCGAACTTGTCGCCGACTTTCGTCTTCGCTCCGAACGCGACCGGACCGGCGACGAGTATGCATCGCTTCTCGCGTCGCTTTTATTCGCGCGCGATTTTACCCTGCGCGACGTGACCGCCGTTTCGATGGCGTATGTCGTGCCGCCGGTCGGGGCGGCCCTGCGCGATTTGAGCGAACGATACTTTGGGGTGGAGCCGCTGGTCGTCACCAGCCAAACCGATACCGGCCTCGAAATCCGTTACGACCCGCCGCAGGCGGTGGGGGCGGACCGCATCGTAAACGCGTTCGCGGCCCGCGCCCTGTATGCGGGCGGCGGGGATGAAATTCCGCTCGCCGCGTGTGTGGTGGTGGATTACGGAACCGCAACCACACTGGACGCCGTCTCCGCCGATGGCAAGTATCTGGGCGGGGCGATTATGCCCGGCGTCGGCATTTCCCTCGACGCGCTTTTCGGTCAGGCCGCGCTTTTATCGCGGGTCGAACTGGTTGCGCCGATGGGGGCTATCGGCGCGAACACCGCCGACGCGTTGCGGTCCGGCATTTTGTTTGGGTACGCCGAACAAACCGACGGCATGATCGCCCGCTTCCTTCATGAACTCGGTGACGAAGGCGATTCCGCCGTGGTTATCGCGACCGGCGGAATCGCGCCTTTGATCGCCCCGCACGCCGCCGCTATCGAGATTGTGGATGTCAACCTGACCCTGACCGGTTTGCGCCTCCTGCACGAACGCGCGGCGCAACACGGCAATAAGGTTTGATCGTGACCGGAAACAACGACGCGGCGGCAAACGCTTTTGCGCTCGCGGGTGTCGAAGGCGTTGCTAATGCCGCGCCACATCTTGTCGAGGCTTTTTTATCCGGGCGAAACGCGCAAACGCGCAAGGCGTACCAAAGCGATCTGGCGGACTTCGCCGCGTTCTGGGGGGAGACGGACGGCGTCAACGCGGCGCGACGCCTTCTGTCTGGCGGGCAGGGAAACGCCAACGCTCTTGTTTTCGCCTACCGGGCAAGCCTTGTTTCGCGCGGTCTGCAGGCGGCTACCGTGAACCGGCGTCTCGCCGCTCTGCGCTCGCTCGTGAAACTTGCGCGAATGTTCGGGTTGGTGACGTGGTCACTCGACGTTGCAAACGCCGCGTCCGAGCCGTACCGAGACACGCGCGGGCCGGGCGTCGCCAATGTCACGCGCCTTCTTGCGGCGGCAAGCGAGGACACAACCGCGCTCGGCCTCCGCAACCGGGCCGCCCTGCGCTTGCTGTTCGATCTCGGCTTGCGTCGGGGCGAGGTAGTCGCTCTGGATGTGGACGACGTGGACCTTGCCGAAAAAACCGTGCGTGTGACGGGCAAGCGGCGCACGCAAAAAGAAACCCTGACGCTCCCTGCGCCAACATGCGCCGCGCTTCGGGTATGGCTCCGGGAGCGCGGCGACGCTCCCGGTCCGCTCTTCATCAACTTTGACCACGCAAACAAAGGCGCGACAAGCCGTCTTACCGGAACAAGCCTGTACCGCATCGTGCGCGATCTGGGCGACGCTATCGGCGTCCGCGCCCGCCCGCACGGTCTGCGCCATACCGCGATTACGGAAGCCTGCAAAGCCGCCCAAAACGCCGGTTTGGGCCTCGAAGAAGCGATGGACTTTTCCCGCCACAAAAGTGTCGCCGTCCTGATGATCTATCGCGACCGCGAGCGCAACGTACAGGGTCAACTCGCCTCGCTGGTCGCTGAAACCGCGAAGGATTAAGAAAACTTAACCGCAAAGGCGCAAAGGACTCAAAGTTCAGAAGAGAAGGTTAAACACTTAGAGTAGCTTCTGATTTCGCTCTCTTCCCTTTTCTGAACTTTGAGTCCTTTGCGCCTTTGCGGTTAAGTTTTCTTAATCCGCGACCGGCTTAAAAACAATCGCGGAGTTGATGCCGCCGAAGCCGAAACTGTTGGATAGGATAGGGCCGGGCGTCCACGGGCGCGGACCTTCCGTGACGTAGTCGAGGTCGCAGTCCGGGTCGGGGTTGAGGAGGTTTGCGGTCGGGGGCAAAACGCCGCGCTCAATCGCGAGGCAGCACAGGGCGGCCTCAAACGCGCCGGTTGCGCCGAGCGCGTGACCGTGCAGACCTTTGGTGCCGAAAACCGGCGTTTGGCGCGCTTGGGCGTCGCCGAGGGCTTGTTTGATCGCTTTGGTTTCCGATGCGTCGTTGAGCGGCGTGGACGAGCCATGCGCGCTGACGGCTTTGATGTCATCGGCGGTCAAACCGCTCCGGCAGATCGCCTCGGTTAAAGCGCGGGTCGCCGCTTCCGCGCCGGGCGTGGGAGCGGTCATGTGCGCGCCGTTGTTGGTGGTGGCGTAGCCGCACAGTTCGGCGTAGATACGCGCCCCGCGTTTGCGCGCGTACGACAAGCGCTCCAAAACAAGAATGGTTCCGCCCTCCGCCATCACGAAGCCGTCGCGGTCCCGGTCGAACGGGCGGCTCGCGGTCTGGGGATCGTCGTTTCGGGTACTCATCGCGCGAATCAGCGAGAATGCGCCGAAGACAAGTTCGGATAGCGGAGCCTCGGCCCCGCCCGCGAGCATCATGTCCGCCTCGCCTCGAAGCAGGTAGTGCAAGGCGTTGCCCAGCGCAATCGGCGACGACGCGCACGAATCGCCGTTCGCCGTGGTCGGGCCGGTGAAGCCGTATTCGATAGCGACATTGCACGGCCCGGCTCCGGCGAAGATAGACAACGCGAGAAGCGGCGAAACGCCTTTCGGCCCTTTCGTAAGATACGCTTCGTGTTCCTTTTCCGCGTAGGCGATACCGCCCAAAGCGGTTCCCAGGCTAACGCCGACACGCTCTTTGGGGAAACTATCGGCGGTCAGCCCCGCGTCGTCCATCGCCATCTGCGCGCACGCGACCGCGAACTGCGAATAGCGGTCCAACCGACGGATTTGCCGGGCGTCCAAGTAATCGCTCGGCTCGAAGTCGCGCACTTCGGCGGCGATGTGGGTTGTGAACGGCGACGGATCAAATCGTGAAATGGTAGCCACGGCGGACTTCCCGGCGAGCGCGCCGTTCCAGAGACCGTTGGCCCCAGTTCCTATCGGCGTCACCGCTCCAATTCCCGTCACCACAATCGGCTCAAACACTGTGACAACCTTTCTAAATGGGAGAAGATGTTTTAACCACGAAGTCACAAAGAACACAAAGTTGGGAAAAATTAAAGCGAGGCAACTTTTTTATCTCTATTTCTTCCCCGTCTGAACTTTGTGTTCTTTGTGACTTCGTGGTTAAAACATCTTCTTTCCCCCTTCCGCCTCGACAATCGCTTTGATGCGGGCGAGCGTCAGGCTCGCGATATGCGAAACGAACAAACCGCCGACAACGCCGTGGGCGAACCAGTTGGTGGCAAGCGGAACGGGGTACGTCAGGTCATGCGCGATGGTGACGCGCACGGTTTCGTTATCTTCCTGTGACAGGTTCCACTCAACATACATTCCGCGTGAAACGCCGCCCGTGTGAAAGAAAATGAGGCGGTTTTGTTCGGGCAAAACAATCTGCGATGTGCGCCACTTCACCGGAAACTTGCCCCTCCGAGCCGCCATTTCCGCTTGCTTGACGATTCCGTCGTCGGAGTCTACCGTTACCCAGCGATAGTGGGGGAGGATGCGAGGCCATTCCCCAATGTTCGCCCCCAAGTCGAAGATGCGGCGCAGGTCGCCTTTGATCAAAACGGTGTTTTCGGTGTGCATACAAATGTTTGAAGAGCGAACACGCGATTTAGTGTACCCCAACCGCCGTGGGGGAAACCTGCGCTACGACCTGCGGTTTGAACCGTTTTCCCCCGATAATTCGAGGGATATGGAAGTTTTAAAGCGGCCTGACGGGTATGTTTCCAGCGTTATCAGTACGCTGATGCGGACGGATAAACTCGGCGAAATTCTGGTGCGCGACGGTACCATCACCCAGGAAACGCTCGATTGGGCGTTAAATGAGCAGGCGCGTGAAGGGAAGCGTCTGGGAGAAGCCCTGCTCGATGGCGGGTACGTGACCCACCGCGATATCGCGCTCGCCCGCGCCGCGCAGTTGGATGTGCCGTTCTGCGACATCAAAGACGTCACGGTGCCGATGGAGGTTTTGCTTCTGGTGCCGGGAGCCATTGCCCGAACCTACACCCTTTTGCCCATTGAGCAAAAGGACGGGCGCCTGCGGGTTGCGATGGCGAACCCGTCCGATCTGGAGCCGCTCGACCTGCTTTTTCGGCTGACGCGTCTTCATCCCGAGCCGATGTACGCCGAGGAGCGCCCGCTCCGACAAGCCATCAACACGCTGTACAACAGCGTGGATGCGGACCGGACCGGCGAGGAGTTGGCGTCGAACGAGGAGGATGACCCGAGCAACCGGGCCAAAGCGCGCATCGAAAACGAGGATGTCAATCTCGACGATATTCTCAAAGAAGCGGGCGACGGCGCTATTATTCGCATGGTCAACCTAATCATCTCCGAAGGCATTTCCACCGGGTCGTCGGATATTCATATCGAGCCGCGTAAAGCGCAACTGGAAGTCCGGCACCGTGTTGATGGCATGCTACAACGGTCTCGCTATTTGCCCCGTAGCATTCAGGCCGCGCTCACGTCGCGTTTCAAGATCATGGCGGAGTTGGATATTTCGGAAAAGCGTTTGCCCCAGGACGGTCGTATTCCGGTTCAAATGAACAACCGCAACATAGACCTGCGTATCTCCACGTTGCCCACGCACTACGGCGAGCGCGTCGTTATCCGAATCTTAGACAAAAGCAGTTCGATTCGCGCGCTCGACCAACTGGACATGACGCCGATCAACCGGCGCCGTTTCGAGGGAATGATACGCCGCCCGTACGGCATCATTCTGGTGACCGGCCCGACTGGAAGCGGCAAAACCACCACGTTGTACTCGGCGGTCAATTCGCTCCGCGACGACACCACCAATATCGTGACGTGCGAGGACCCTATCGAGTACGATTTAGAGGGCATCAGCCAGTCCGCCGTTGCGGAGCGGGCGGGACTGACATTCGCGCGGCAGTTGCGGGCCATTCTGCGTCAGGACCCGGATATTATTCTGGTCGGTGAAATTCGCGACGCGGAAACCGCCGAAATCGCGTTCCGCGCGGCGATGACGGGCCACCTTGTTTTGTCCACGCTTCACGCAAACGACGCCCCGACCTCGGTGACGCGCCTCGCCGATATGGGCGTGCCGAAATTTCTGGTGGCGTCGTCGCTAGTCGGCGTGGTTGCACAGCGCTTGACGCGGCGCGTTTGCCCGCATTGCCGCGAGGCCGCGTATCCGACCGCCGCACAGGCGACCGCGCTTCGTTTGAACCCGACGGATTATGTGTGGAACCCGATTGGGTGCCGCGAGTGCGACGGGCGGGGCTTCAAAGGCCGGGTTGCGCTTCACGAGGTGATGATTATGGATGAGCGCTGTTCGCGCGAG
>CAXUMS010000030.1:1553-8528 GCA_964252165.1 uncultured Armatimonadaceae bacterium | reverse complement strand
CGGCGGCGGCGGCGCGGGCGTGTAGCGCGGCGGGGGTGCCGTTCGGCTGCGTGCGCGCCGTCGCGGACGACTGCGACACGCCGCTGTCGCCGCCGGTATGCACACGTTCCTCCTCGACGCCCGCGCCAAAGTGCTTGCCGGGATGACGTCGCCGGAGGAAGCGCTTCGATGCGTGCCAACATCGCTTGAGGAACTGTAGCGAGCGGCACAACGGTTCATTACGGGTAGAATGGGCGGTAATGAACCGTGCGGAAACGATTTTCCCGTGAAGGCCGCCATCGCGCTTCTTACGGACCGGGACACGGCGAATGCGGTCAACAAGGCGGCCTGGGAAATGCATTGCGCCTATAGAACCGGCGTTTTCGCGCGCCGCTTGCCGCCGCACGTTTCCCTGAAACAACCGTTCGAGGCGGGCGACCTGACCGCTCTCGCGCTTTGGGCCGCGCAATTCGCCGCAAGCATAACGCCCTTCGACATTACGCTGGGCGACTACCAGCTTTGGGAACAGCCGCAAACCGCGACGCTTTCACGTCAGGTTGTGGAAACGCCCACCCTGCGCGGTCTGCATAATCGGTTAAACGCCGAACTGATCGCGGATTTTGGCGACACGGTTCAAGCCGAATTTGACGGCGACGCTTACGCATTTCATTTAACCGTTGCGGCAGGCGAGGGGAGCGTGGAAGCCTACTGCGCCGCCTTTGATGAGAGGCAACGTCCTGGCCTTACGAGCCAGACCTTCACCGCGCGCGAACTCGCCTTATTCGTTTATGAGAACGACGACGGGCGCGCCGATTGGGCGTACATAGTTTACGCGACCTACCCGCTCGGTGATTAGTTCGCGGGCGTTTTGAACAGCGTAACGCCGTCCGTCCAAAAACGCAGATCGTTTTTGCTCTTGTCGGTTCGGTAAATGCGCGCCCCGGTTTGCGTCAGTCGGTCCATTGTTTCCTTGTGTGGGTAACCGTTTCGGTTTGGGCCAACGCTGACAACTACGATTTCCGGCGACACAAGCCGCAAAAACTCCGGCGACGACGCATCGCGCGTTCCCGACCGGGCCACTCGAAGCCAGTTCGCCGCAATGTTCGGCGTTCGGCTAAGAAGCGCGTTTTCTCCCGCTTTTCCTATGCCGCCCGCCCATAAGAATCGCTGCGATTGGTAGCGCACGGAGATAACAAGCGAGTTATCCGAAGCTTGCGTTCCCGGTCCGATCAATACCGGATCAGCGGGGCCGAGAATATCCAGACGAACTCCATCCACCACCGCCTGATAACCCGCTCGGGCGATTCGCACCGGAATTTGCCGCTCCCGCAACATTTGTCGCGTTTGATCCTGATATGGGTTCAGAGTCGCGCCGCCCGGTTCAATCGCGATAGCGACCGGAAAACTGTCTATCAGGGCCGGAGCGCCGCCAACCGCCTCGGCGTACGGGTAGGGGAGCAACAAGAGGTCAATCTTTTTCGCGCCCGCATTTCGCAGGGCGAGCGCAACCTGCTCGCTCACTTCCGGCGGCCCGCCGCCGATAACGATAAACCGACCGTTCGGCGTACGCACAAACGACGCTTCGCCCTGGCCCACATTCACCACCGTGACGGTGACGCCTTGCGGCGGGGAAGCGGAGATACGCCGGAAATGCCGCCGTCCCAGCGCAAATCCGAGTAGCATCACCGCGCCCGCGATAAGCGTGAGAGCCGCGATAGGAACGCCGCGCGCCCAAAGATACCGCGCCCGCGCGGAAAAAGCCATCGCTACGTTTGTCCCATCGGCTAACCGGCTCGCTTCGCGGAAACCGTGATGCGCGCCAAACCGTTCGGCTCTAAAACCACGGGCCGCGCTTGGACGCCCGCGTCGGTTAGTTTTGCGACGAATGCCTGTGGGTCGGCAGTGTTTCCGCTGAACAAGCCCCAGTGCATCGGCATCACCTCGCGCGGCTGAACCTCGGATGTGACCCGCACAGCCTCGTCTATGTTCATATTGCCCCAGCGTCCGTTGATGCAAATATCCATGAAATCCGGCGCGAATTTCGCCGCATCGCCGATACCGTCAAAATACTCGGTGTCGGCGGTGTGATAGATCGTCGGGCCATCGTCGAAAACAAACACCAGGCCGACCGAATCCTCGGTATGCTCGGCGTACACGGCATGAACGGTCGCCCCGGGAATGGAAACGCTTTCGCCCCGCTCCAAACGATGCACATGTGGGCCGGAAATGTCCAATCGCCCCAGATGCTCAATCGAGGCGAGCGGCGCATAGATCGGCGCGTCCGGGTTCGCCCGCACAAGATCCGGCAGGGTTTCCGGATCGGTATGATCCTGATGATCGTGCGTGAGGAAAATCGCCGCCACCTTCAAATCGCCTGGCTCAACCGGAACGGGGTGCATCCGTTGCGAGCCGTCGCCGCCGCCGTTCCCGCAGGAGTTCGACAGGTACGGGTCCACCACGAGCGGACCGGTATTCGGCCCCTCGAACACGAAGCTTCCCTGTCCCAGCCACCAAGCGCTCGCCGTTCCCGGCGCGGGTCTCGTCTTTTCCATTTGTTGCATCGGTTCTATTTCCCTGACTTCCTTTTCCCTGCGAGGCTACGAATTATTTCGCCTTCGCGACAGCGGGCGACCAAACCGGGTTGACATTTCTGCCCTTGCCTTTGGTGAGATTAACCGTGTCGCCGCCGCCTTCTCCGCTGGTAAAGATGTCGCCGCCGGTCGCGTAAACAATCTGGGAGCCGTCCGGGGACCACGAAAAGCCGTCCACGGCTTTTTGCGCCAATGGCTTGAACTCGCCGCCCGACTCGGATAGCGGCACGCGCGCCAAACCGGACGGCCCTTTAGCAATGTGAAACGCGACAGCGGCTTTCAAACCATCCGGCGCGACCGCAATGCTGTCCGCTTCAAAGCCTTCCGGGAGCGGAAGCCCTTGCTCAACCGAGCCGTCAACGGCGAACTTGACCAAAACGTTGGAGTCGGGAAAAATTACCTGCGGCAAAGCCGTGGTGAGCGCGGGAATGCCCTGACCTTCCTCGCCGCTCGTTTCGGAATGTTCGTGGCTGTCCTTGTTCATCAGCAGTGCGGGTTTGGGCGTCGGCGACCCTTGCGCGAAAGTCGCGTACAACGATCCATCGCGGGCGAAGTCCGCGCGCACGCGCTCGCCCGTCCCCAAAAGAAGCAGGGTTTCCGCTTCCGGTTCGTATACCAGAAGGGCCTCGCCTCGCTCCATCTTGAGCACGCACGCAATTCGCCGGGCATCCGGCGATAACGCCATCTGCTGAAGCCCGCCCGATGAGAAAACATTTTTAAGCGTACTGCGGAGCATTTCGGCGGTCGGGAACAGGGCGAGAAACGCGCCTGTTTCCGTATTCACGGATGAGATTTTTCCCGCATCCAAAAAGTAAATGCGCCCGTCCGGCCCAACACGCGGCTGTTCTTTATAAGACGATGTGTTTGTGAGCGGGGTGACGCGCGCGCCCGCCTCGGCGTTCACAAGGCAAAGTTGGCGCACCACGCCAGGGCGGTTAGAGGTGAAGGCGATACGATCGCCGCCTGGCGACCAGACGGCCTCATTGTCGCTTGGCGTATCATCGGTGAGCGCAACCGGATTTCCGCCGTCTTTGGCGTCCATCATCCACAAATCGTTGTGTTTGTCGCTTCGGTCGGAAACAAAGACAATCTTGCCCGCCGTAGACGGGACGCTTCCGAAGGGCAAAGGAAAACCGCGACTGCCCCAAACGGCAAGGCCGGTAAAAACCGAAACCGCGACAAGAAGCAAAATAATGTTACGGGGCGTGATAATCCGGGGCCGCATAAAAAGCAAATTCTCCGCAAATGAAAACGTGTATTGCTTCAATTATACGCTTTTTGAAGCATGTCGTGCGGCGACGGTTGTTGTTACATTGCAACGCCGTTTTGCGTTGACACAGGTAGACGTCCGTGGTAACATCGTAGGGTTGCCAATACGGGTTGGCGAAATAAAACGATTTTCAAAGCAATTAAGCGAGCGGTCACGGCGTTCTGTCTTTCGGGCGGGATACGGCGCGGATCGAATCGAAGCGAAGGTACCGGACGTAAAATTATGTACGCAGTGATTCGCGCGGGTGGCAAGCAGTACCGCGTTCAGGAAAATGATACCGTCATCCTTGAAAAGATGGATGGCGAAGTAGGTGACGCTATCACGCTCGGCGATGTGCTGTGCCTGGGCGGCGGCGACAATAGCGCGCCGCGCTTTGGCACGCCGCTTGTGGATGGCGTCAAGGTGAGTGCGACCATTATCAAGCAGGGCAAAGGCAAGAAGATTCACGGCTTCACGTATATCAAAGTCAAAAATCATCAGCGCCACTACGGGCATCGCCAGTTCGAGACCCACGTCCGCATCAACAAAATAGAAGCGTAGCAGAAGGTATTGGTTGTTGGGTATTAGGTGTTAGGTTTTTACCAACACCTAATACCCAACAACCAACACCTTTTCTCGTCTGGAGAACAATAAACAATGGCACATAAAAAAGGCGTTGGTTCGTCGCGTAACGGTCGTGACTCGAACCCCCAAATGCTCGGCGTCAAGGAGTATGGCGGCGAAAAGGTGACGGCAGGCTCGATTTTGGTTCGTCAGCGCGGCTCGAAATTCGATCCGGGCGCCAATGTCGGACAGGGCCGCGATTACACGTTGTACGCGAAGATTGACGGCTACGTTAAGTTCGAGGGATCGAAAGACACCCGTCGTATCAGCGTCTACACCGCGAACCCGAACACGCCGAAAAAATCCGTACTTGAAGCGGCGGCGGCAACGGCGGCTTTGGCGGAAACGTCCGCGGCTCCCGTCGTAGCGTAATCGGTTCGTAGCCCGTTTAGGGGGCGCAACCTTTCAGGTAGTTAAACAGGCCCGGTTTGGTCCGCCCTCAAAGGCGACCGGGCCGGGCTTTTCGGTTTGTTGTTGATAGCAGGAGATTCAAGACCCATGTCCGCATTTATTGATGAAGTTGAGATAATCCTGAAGGCAGGCGACGGCGGGAACGGTCAGATGACGTTCCGGCAGGAAAAGCACGTCCCGCGCGGCGGACCGAACGGCGGCGATGGCGGCAAGGGCGGCTCTATCGCTTTTACGACCGACCCGAACCTGTCCACGCTTCTGGATTTCCGAGCCGGGAAAACCTACAAGGCCGACCGGGGCGGGGATGGCATGAGCCGCTTGCAGTACGGCAAGGACGGCGGCAATTTAGTTTTACGCGTACCGGTCGGAACGCAGATTCTGGATGCCAAGACTGGCGAACTTATCGCGGACTTTGCGCGGTTTCCCCAAAAGGAAGTGATCGCGGTCGGCGGCAGAGGCGGGCGCGGCAACCTTCATTTTGTTTCATCGGTTCAGCAGGCGCCGAAATTCGCCGAAAAGGGCGAGCCGGGTGAAGAGCGCGCGGTTAAACTCGAACTAAAGCTACTCGCCGATGTCGGCCTGCTCGGATACCCGAATGTCGGGAAATCCACGCTTTTATCGCGCATCTCGGCGGCGAAGCCCAAGATCGCGGATTATCCGTTCACTACGCTGGTTCCGAATCTGGGCGTGGTGCGCGTGGACGAGTTGCACAATTTCGTGGTCGCCGATATTCCC
The DNA here is from genome assembly GCA_964252165.1 of uncultured Armatimonadaceae bacterium. Classification (GTDB taxonomy): domain Bacteria; phylum Armatimonadota; class Armatimonadia; order Armatimonadales; family Armatimonadaceae; genus CAXUMS01. The sequence continues at coordinate 2,939 of CAXUMS010000030.1, read as the reverse complement.
GGCCTAATCGAGAACGCGCATCAAGGGGCTGGTTTGGGCGTTCAGTTCTTGAAGCATCTGGAGCGGACCCGGCTTCTGGCGCACCTGGTAGATGTGTCGGCGGTATCGGGCCGGGACCCGCTCGAGGACTACCACACGATCAACCATGAACTCGCGGCGTTCTCCGAGGACCTTGCCAAGTTGCCACAGGTAATCGTGTTGTCGCGCATAGATGTGGTTAGCGACCGCGAAGATCTGGTCCCGCTTCGCGCGTTTTTTGAGGAAAAGGGCTTGCCTGTCTTTGCCGTATCGAGCGTGACGGGGGAAGGCTTAGACGCGCTTGTGTATCATTTACACACCGAACTGCTCAAAATGCCCAAGGCGATTGCGAGCGACGCTGGGCCGATTCGCATCACGATGAAAAATGGCAAGTCACCGGAAGACGATCCCAAACGCTTCACGGTCGAGCGAGCCGACAACGGCGTGCTTGTGGTTGCGGGCAAGGGCCTGGAACGCATGATCGCGATGACGCAGATGGAAAACGAAGAAGCGGTTAGCCGTCTTCAGCGTCGTTTGGAGCGTTTGGGCGTGTTCGCTAAACTCAAGGATGCGGGCGCCAAAGAAGGCGATACGGTTCGCATCCGCAATGTCGAATTTGATTACATCGATGAGTACGCCGAGGACGAAGACGAAGCGGACGAAGCGGCGGACGACGAGCTTTAACGAGAACACGAAGGGCGGGCGAACGTGCCGGAAGTAGATTATTCGTATTCGTGGATTGGACTGGTGATTGCCGGTCTGATCGGGCTGTGGGTCGCCCAGGACGCCTACCAGCGCGGGAAAGCGCTCGTTGAGGCGTTTGCGTGGGGCGTGGGCGTTTTCGCCGCCTTTCTTATTGTGTTTCCCATCTACCTGTATGTTCGTCCCCGGCGCAAGGTTCGGGAGTAGGCGCCGTCCGTGCTGAAGCGCATCGTGATCAAAGTGGGAACGTCTACGCTTACGGGCGGCGGGACGCCCAACAGCCTATCTCCGATTATCGCCGGACCGGACCGCGTATACATCAACACCCTTGCCGCCCAAATCGCCGAGCAACGCGCGCAGGGGCGACAGGTCGTGCTGGTGACATCGGGCGCAATTCAAGCGGGTCTGGCGCGCCTGGGGCGAACCGAGCGCCCGCGCACCATACCGGAAAAGCAAGCGGCGGCGAGCGTGGGTCAGGGCGTCCTGATGGGCCTGTACGCCGATATTTTCGCGAACTACAGAATTGCGGTTGGACAAGTTCTCCTAACCCGCGATGATCTGCGCCGCCGCGCCCGTTATCTGAACGCCCACAATACGTTCGAGGCGTTGCTGGCCTCGAATGGCGCGCTTCCTATCGTCAACGAAAACGACACGGTCGCGACGAGC
>CAXUMS010000030.1:0-1543 GCA_964252165.1 uncultured Armatimonadaceae bacterium | reverse complement strand
ACGGTCGCCGTAGACGAGATCAAGGTCGGCGACAACGATACGCTCGCCGCGCTGGTCGCATCGCTCATAGATGCGGACGCCCTTTTGCTTTTATCCGATGTCGCCGGATTATACGACTGCAACCCCGCCCTGCACCCCGACGCCCATTTGATCGAGCGCGTCGAACATCTGGATGCCGACACGCTCGCGATGGCGGGCGAAGCCGGAACCGATGGCGGGACCGGTGGGATGCGGACCAAGCTCGCCGCCGCGCGTATCGCGACCAACTCCGGCATTGCGCTCTGGATCGCAAGCGGTCGTCGCGCAAACGTAATCGCCGACTGCTTGAACGGCGTTCCCGGCTCCGGGACGTTTTTTGTCCCCGCATCTGCGCGCCCGTCCGCGCACAAACGCTGGCTCGCGTGGGGGGCGGGAGCGCCAGATGGCGTCATCGTTGTCAATGCCTGCGCCCGGCGCGCGCTGGAGACGGAAGGGCGGTCTCTGCTCCCCATTGGCGTAACCGAGGCGCGCGGGGATTTCGATGCGGGAGATCTGGTCGGCCTCGAAGATTGCGAGACCGGGGAGATCTTCGCCCACGGCGTTTCGCGCTACGCTATCGCGGAGGTTCTGCGCATTGCCGGACGAGCGACCAGCGAGGTTACCGCGATGCCCGGCGGCGGCGCACCCGCGTCGCGCCCCGAAGTGATTCACCGTGATCGTTTGGCGTTTTTAAGGTCGCCTGCCGTCCCTGACCGTGTTGTATAATGAACCATGCCCGTACCGGCAAAGCAGTTTCCACAAGATGCCCCCTCCACTCTGTCCCCGGGTGATACCGACGCAAACCTTCCCGCTGATAGAAATGGCGCCGCGCCCGAAAAGGAAAAAGCGCCCATCCCGACGCTGGAGCGCTTGACGACGTACCTGCGCTGTCTCATCGAAATGAGCGGCGGCGGCATCGAGACCGTGTCCTCGGCGGAGATCGAACGGCACACAGGGATAAATGCGGCCCAATTCCGCAAAGACCTCAATCACTTCGGCGAGTTCGGCAAACCCGGCGTGGGCTACAACGTTAGCGACTTAGAAGCGCATCTCGCGCGCATCCTGAAAATTCACAAACTCCAGCCTATTCTCCTGATCGGGGCCGGTAATCTCGGCGCGGCTCTTGTGGGCTATCCCGGTTTGGACGATCACAAGTTCCATATCGTCGCCGCGTTCGATAACGATCCGAAGAAGATTGGCAAACGGCGTATGCGCGGTATGGATGTGCTGGATTACAACCGCCTGGGTGAGGTAAATAAAACGCTGGGCGCGCAAATGGCGATTCTTGCGGTTCCCGCCCCCGCCGCCCAACCCGTCGCCGAGTACGCGGTAGCCCACGGGGTCCGTGCAATCTTAAACTTCGCACCCGTCCTCTTACGCCTCCCACGCGACATCATCGTCCGCAACGTGTCCTTCCTCCAGGAACTCGCGGTCCTTTCCTACCACCTCACCGAAAACGAACGCGCTGGCAAGCCGTAGCCATTTGCGTTCGTTTGTGTTGACGGTGGCGTCTACTTGGTCGTTT
>CAXUMS010000029.1:2339-37170 GCA_964252165.1 uncultured Armatimonadaceae bacterium | reverse complement strand
GCCTTGCGGTAGACGCCCACAACCAGGCCGCGCGCAAACGCTACCAAAAACGCTACGACAAGTGGCTCGCGTCAACGCGATAAAAACGACAGCCACATCCCAAGAAAAATAGGATAAAACTCCACGCCTGCGATTCCGTGTCTACGCCTGTCGTGTATTAAAAATGGGTTTAATAGAAAAACAAGTAATTAAACAGAATATATCTCCTCCACTGGATGGTCTTCTAGCCGAACAACTAGTAGATGAGTTTGTTTCGATGGAGAGAAGATTTATACAACGAGATTGGGAACCAGCCGAGCTAGACGGTGGGCAGTTTTGTGAGGTGTTAGCCCGAGTTATTTATCATGTGGATTCAGCCAACCTGAATCACTCTAAGTCACTCGACGATTGCTTGCGGTACGTGGATAACGAGACTGTTACTCACAATTTCCCATTACGCTCTGACTCATTACATATTGCCCGCGTTATACGTGCAGTATACAAGTTTAGGAGCCAGAGGGGGGCTGTACATATTTCGCCTACATACAAAGCAAACCATATGGATTCTAAATTTATGATTGAGTCCGTTCGGTGGTGTATGAACGAAATACTTAGAATCTTTTGGCAAGGACCGAAGGAGCAAGGCGCAACGGCTATTAGAGAAGTTTTGCAGTTTGACGTGCCTTGCATTGGCACCTTCGAGGGGGCCATACTTGTCCAACGCACAGACTTAAACCCAGAGCAAGAAGTGCTTGTCTTACTTCATTATGCTGGAGAACGCGGCTTTTCAAGAACTGAAGTGGGGCGTTACGCTAAATGTTCTGCTTCATCTGTCACTCGCAGTCTACAAAACCTTTGCTCTCCTGAACTTCGGCAGGCACTACAAATTTCTAACGGCAATTATCGCCTTACTGATCTTGGTTCCAAAAGGATGCGAGAGGAATTATCGACTAAGTTATTGTTGCAGTAACTTGCTATTTGTTGGACTTCAAACTGGTATGGCTTCTTCGTGGCGCACCAAACTTCGTATCGCCGCCTCGGTACTTTTCGCCACGGGCTTCTGGGACGCGATTTCAGGCCGGTTCCTATTCGAGCCTATATGCCAAAGCGCATCCCCTTCCACTCCGCAGGAGGAACCGCCTGCCGACGCCGATTGGCGCGATCTTTCGGGCGCGCTTCACGTCCACTCGAACTACTCGGACGGCGCAGGCGATGTGCCGACCGTGATGGAGGCCGCGCGCGCTTCGGGCGTTGACTTCGTTCTTCTGACCGACCACAATTCGCACAAGCCGCTTCGCGACGGTTGGGAGGCAAAGTACGCCGATCAAACGCCGTTTCTGTTAATCGGAACCGAAGTGACGGTGGAACACGGCGCTTTTTTGCTCGCACTCGAAATGCCGCCCGCGTGGGAGCCGACGCAGCGACAGCCGCCGCAGGTCGCCATTGACGAGGTGCGCGCCCTGAACGGCCTGCCGTTCGTGTCGCTTCCGTTCGATGTCAAGCACCCGTGGCGCGACTGGGACGCGCACGGCTTCGATGGCCTGGAGGTCGTGAACGTCAGCACGATTGCGCGTCGTCACATCAATGTGCTGTCACTCGTCTGGCTTTTGCCGCTCAACAAATGGCGCGGGACGATGGCGACATTACGCGCCCTGATTGCGCGCCCGGACGCCGCACTCGCGCGCTGGGACCGTTTGCTTTCGGCCCTGCCGCGCCGCCGGATGGTCGGCATTGGCGCGCTCGACGCCCACGCGCTGATGAAAATTGGTAGCAAAAAACATCCCATTCCGTCCTACGAGGATTCGTTCCGTATCGCGACCACACATGTTCTTATCGCGCCCGCCGCCGCAGACGAGCCAAACACGCGCCGAATGGCCGTCCACGATGCGTTACGGCAGGGGCGTTGCTATATTGCCTTCGATTGTTTGGGCGATCCAACTTTCGCCTCGTTCATAGCGACGGAAAAAGCGGAATCGAGTTTGCCGCCGATTCCGATGGGACAAGCGGCGCGCACGGGCGCGCGACTGTCGGCGCGGTTCGCGGCGGACGGGAGTTCGGCGCGCATTTTGTTACGCTTGTATTGTGATGGGCGCATTGTGGCCGCTGGCGACAATGGCGCGCTCGATTTTGTTGCGGATGCCCCGGGCGCATATCGCGTTGAAGCCTTTCGCTACGGCGCGCGGTTCGGCGCGCTGTTTGTCAACGCCCGTTTGTGGGTGTTGACGAACCCCCTTTATATCGGGGATCCCATATAAGAAAACGCTTCAGAACCAAAAGCGCTTTTCCTTTGCTGGAGAAGGAAGCCCCTTCGTTTTGGCGTAAGCCTCGTAGGCTTCCGTTGGCGTCGCGATCCGTTCCGGCACGAATGTTGCATACACAAAAAGGGAACTTTTGCGGTGTTGCAGGCGTTCTTAAAGCGGTTACAACAAACAATTTATTGCGCATCGCCGCTTTGTATTTTCTTGCGCTTTTAAGTTAACGGGGCGCGTTTCCTCCTTCACATCGCTGAACTTTAGGATTGATCTTTCGTCTTTAGATAAGTAGCCAGCCCGCTTTAAATGTAGACAAGCGAAACGTTTGCTTCATCGCTTTGTGATTCGCCCGTTTGTTTTTTCGGTGTCGCCCGTTACGGACCGTATCCGCCCCGCCCGCGCACCATTTTTCTTCTTGAACCGCCGCAGGGACTTTATGAGCCAGACTTCGATCAAAGATTATTCGCTTCCCTTTCCAAACACGAGTTCGTCGAACAAACCGGAGAAAACGCTGACGTTTGACTTGCATCCGCTTTACGCCTCGATTCTCCGCGACGGGACCGTTGTCCGCAAAGGCGAGGTATTAGGGCTTGATGTAGACCTTCAGCGCGTCTTTATCGCGCCGTTCACGGGTACGGTTCGCCTTCTCACTACCGGCGACAAAGCCGCGCGCCGCGTCAAGGTATTTTTAACCGACGCGAACGCGCCGGTTTCCAAAACGTGGATTAGGCGTGGCGCCCGCGACTGATTCGTCGGTTTCCCAATGCTTTACGCGACATCGGACCGCGCCCTTTTACGTGAGGGCGCGGTTTGTTCGCTTTTATTTCCCTTCTTGTTCCGCCCGCTCGCCACGGCGCGGGTTGCGCCTTTTACGCGATTGTTGTGCAATTCGGGGCGAACGTGTCATAATCTTTTGCAACATCACCCCGCGACGCCTGTCGCGCACGATGCTTAATAAAAACGTTCCCTGACGCCGTCCGCTATAGGCGTTCAACGGGAAGGAAGCATTATGATAATCACCCTCTCGCGCCGCCGCTGGGCGGGCGGAAGACCGTCCCGTTTTGTTTTGGCCTTATCCGTTATTGTGAGCGCCGCTTTTCTTTCCGGGGGGCGTATCGCTCGCGCCGATTTCACCTTCGTTCATATCACCGACACCCATGTTGGTGCGGGCGATAATGCCCAAAAGGATGCCGTTCTTTTCCGAGAAATCGCCGCGCTTTCGCCCAAGCCCTCGTTTGTGATGAATACCGGCGATGTGGTCGAGGCGGGAACGCCCGCCGAGTACGCCGCATACCGCGCGGCTCGCGATGGAAACCTCGGCTCGGTCCGCGCCTACGCCGCGCCGGGCAACCATGATGTGCGCTGGAACCCGAAGGGCAAAGAAGGCTTCACCACGGAAACCGGTCAGCCGCTGTACCAATCGTGGGACAAAGAGAACGTTCATTTCGTTCTGCTCGATTCCACGGTGGTTCTTCAGCATTGGGGCCACTTCGATCAAGCGCAGCTCTCCTGGCTTTCGCGTGACCTCAAAAAGGCCGGTCAGCGCAAACCGGTCGTGATTGGTTTTCACCATTGGGTGGGGCGTGAAACCCGTCAAATAGACAACGAGTCCGCCTTTTTGGATGTGATTCGTCCGTACAACGTTAAACTGTTGCTGATCGGTCACGGTCATTCGGATATTACGTGGAACGTGAACGGCATTCCCGCCGTGATGAACAAGGGCTTGTACCAGGGTTCGTACAGCGTCGTACGCGTTTCTCGTGACCGCATTACCGTAACGCGCCATACCGAAAAGACGATTCCGGCGGAGACAACCAAAGGCGATGTGTCAGAAACAATCGTCGCCGCGCCGCCGCCAACCGTTGTCGAAACCGTGGAGGCGGTTTCAACTAACCTCAAAATTCATCCGCTTCCCCGATGGACGGCTAACATCGCGGTGGCGAACGGCGAGGCAAGTATTAACGTGCCGCTGGGGAGTTTGCCGCGTGACAGCGGCGTTTCTTGCCGCATCGGCGAGGATAAGGAAGAGTTTGCGCTTTCCGTCACGGACACCGGATGGTCGGGCGCGTTTTCGGCGTCACGGTTGGCGTCCGGCGTGACCCCGGTCGCCGTTCATCTCACGCTCCCGGACAAGAACGTTTACACGCTGTACGTCTCGGTTCGCACCGAGGGTGCCTCAATAGTCGCGCCCGCCTGGGCCGTAAATGTCGGCTCGGAAGTGCAGGGCAAACTGGCGCAAGATGGCGGGACACTTTACGTTCCCACGATGGGCGGCGCAATGATCGCGCTGGACGCCAAAACCGGGGCGAATAAGTGGACGTATCAGACCGGCGGGGCCGTGTTCTCCGCTTCGCTTATCGCGGGTAACACCGTTTACTTCGGGTCGGGCGACCATAACGTCTACGCCGTGGACGCCGCTTCGGGCGCGCTACGGTGGAAAACGACGACCGACGGGGCCGTTTTCGCGGGCGCGGCGAAAGCCAAAGACACTATTTGTATCGGCTCGACCGATACGAATATCTACGGTCTCGATGCTACTAGCGGCGCGGTCAAATGGCGGGTCAAAGGCGATGGCATGTTTCAAAGCCAGGCCGTGACCGATGGCGAAAAGTTCTATGTCGGCGGCTGGGATAACACCTTCCGCGCCATAGACGCCCAAACCGGAGCGGAAGCGTGGAAGAACAAGTTTGGCAAGTCTTTTTATTATTCGCCCGCTATAGGCTCGCCCACGGTCGGCGGTGACTTGGTGTATGTTTCCTCGAACGATGGCGTCCTGCATGCGATGAACCGCGCCGATGGCAAAATAATCTGGGAGGTTCCCGGACCCGCACTCGGCTACAGCGGGCCATTGTATCGTGACGGCAAAATCTACAATGCATCGCTGACCGACACGGGCCGCGTGTTCCGCTTCAATGCCCAAACCGGGGCGAAAGAATGGGAAACCGCAACCGGATCGGTGATCTACGATTCCTCGTGTACGGAAAGTGGCGGTTCGGTTTTTGTCGGTTCGGTCAACGGAACTTTCTCCGCCCTATCCGCGCAGTCCGGCGTTTTGCGCTGGCAATACCGCCTCGCCCCCGGTCACCTGCTCGCCTCGCCGGTCGCCGATACCGAGCGGGTCTATATCGCGACTCTGAGCGGCGACGTTGTCGCGTTTCCCGTGAGCGGAGCGCGTGGTTCGGCGGTCGTTCCCGCCGCCGCATCGGTTAGCGCGCCGCCCGCGCCGATTGTTGTGCGCGGCGAGTAAACGCCCTACCCGGCGCCGGAGCAAAAGGAAACCCCGCCGAAGCGTCAGCTTCGGCGGGGTTTCGTTGTTTATGGGTTGTTCGTTAGTTGCGGAGGTTTTCGTGCGCGCCTTCTAAAAGGGCGTCCACCTCGCTGTCGTGGTAGTGGCGCGTTCGATGCCAGCGGCAATCTTTGCACCCATACCGGACGGCTACCTCGTCATCGCTTACCCGTTCGCGCGCATCTTCACGCGCGAGATGCCCGCAATGCGGACACCGTACCGCGCGGGGGATCCACGCGGTGGACGCCACATCGTGATGCGGCGCGTCTTGGGTCGTCATCGGCCCCATATTCCTATGCCTCCATAAGTTACCGCCACGCACGGGGAACCAAAAAGTGCATTTAATGCCACAACAGCGTGACTTTTCGTCGCTCTTCGCGTAACGCAGGTCGGTACACTCTTATTATACCGTTTTGCCTCCCCATCATCACCCCTGCGTGACTATTACCGCGCAATTTTTCTGATAGCGAGGCGAAACAAGGCATTTAGCGGGCGAACGCTGTTTTTCAGCAGGAGGAATAAGCGCAAATGGCGAACCAAAATTTATGACGATCTCCCCTTCGCGCCGCGCTCCCCGCACGGCATTTTCCCGATTTGCGGTTCTCGCCTCCGCCTTTTTTCTTCCCCCCATTCTCAATGCCCACGCTCAACTCGCGCCGCCCGAAGAAAAACCGGCTGTGGGCGCGCGAATGCCTGCGCTGTCCCCGGACGGTAAGCAGCTCGCGTTTGTCTGGCGCGGCGATGTCTGGGTGTCCGCCCCAACCGGCGGACGCGCGTACCGGGTCACCGATCACGTCGAACTTGACGCCTACCCCGTCTTCTCCCCGGACGGAAAATGGATCGCGTTTTCGTCGGTGCGAAATGGCAACTGGGACACGTTTGTTGTGCCGTCGGCGGGCGGCGCGGCCCGGCAGATGACCTTCTCGTCCGGGTCCGAAATCGCCACCGATTGGTCGCCGGACGGTAAAACCCTTTTGTTCACCGGGCAACGCGATACGCCGAACACCACAATCTTCGCCCTTGATGTCGCCTCGCTTCGGTTCAAGAAAATCACCGAGGACTTCCGCTCGCTCGGCAACCCCGTTTTCTCGCCGGACGGCGGGCGCCTCGTTTTCCAGCGGGAGGGTTTTCCGTGGACGCGTCCGCGCTACGCCGGATCGTCTGGCGCGCAATTATGGACGCTTGATCTCGCGTCCGGTAAGCGGGATGCCGTGGTAAGCAATGGCCGACAAAACCTGTGGCCCAAGTGGTTGCCTGGCGGTAAAAGCGTGGTCGCGGTCACGACGGGTGAGCAAACGCCCAATGCCGAATGGAAGGATAAACCGCTTCCGCGCCTCGAAGACAGCGCGGCCCGCACTCCGAACCTGTGGGCCTTCCCCGCAGGCGGGGGCGCTGGGCGGCAGCTAACGCGCTTTGTCGGCGGCTCCGTTCGTTTTCCGTCCGTTGCGCGTCAAACCGGCGACGTTGTTTTTGAACACGAACGCGACTTGTATCGTCTGCCCGCAGGCGGTGGAACGCCGCAGAAGTTGACACTGTTTTGCGGCGCGGAAGACAAGCAGAACAATGCGTTGCGCCAAACCTTTACCAACAGCGATGTGGAGGAGGCCGAGGTCAGCCCGGACGGAAAAACGTTCGCGTTTCTTTTGAAGGGCGATCTTTGGACCATTCCGGTTGACAAGGAAAAAAACAACCGCAACGCCGAGGACGCCCGTCGCTTAACCGACTACCCCGGCTTCGACCATGGTTTCAACTGGTCGAGCGACAACAAAACCATCTACTTTGTTTCAGACCGGCAGGGCAACGACCGCATTTTCGCCCTGGATGTCGCGACCCGAAAAGTGACGCCGGTTTGGACGGGAACCGAGGACGCGAGCGCGCCCAAAGTCTCCCCGGACGGAACCATGCTCGGCTTCCGCGTCGCCGGACCTGCGAGCAACGGCGAGCGCGGCGGTTTGTATGTCAAGCCGACCAAAGGCGACGGCGAAGCGCGGCGCGTGGTTGCGGTTCCCACGCTCGCGCAGGGCGATTTTTCGTGGTCGCCCGACATGAAGTGGATCGCGTACGTCAAGCAGAATGTCGAGTCGGACGGGCGAAACTTGTACATCGCACCCGCCGATGGAACCGGGATGGCCATCAATGTGACCCGCTTGAACGCAAATCACGGTCAGCCGACGTGGTCGCCGGATGGCAAGTATCTGTTCTTCACCTCAAATCGCGACGGCGACGGGTTGTACGTTCTACCGCTTCAGCCCGAAGACGCCCGCGCCGATGAACTTAATATCAAGTACGAAAAGCCAAAAACGCCGGTCACGGTCGCAATAGATTTCACCGACATCTTCACCCGCATCCGCAAGGTTTCCACCCAAAGCGTGGATGGCGATTTGCAGATCGCCAGCGACGGACGCGTGTTCTTCGTTGGGGGCGGCGATGTGTATCAGTCCACGTTCGACGGCAAAGAAGTTAAGAAGATAACGCAAACCGGCGGCGTTTCCAACCTCCGCGTAAGCGCGGACGGAAATACGCTCTTCTTCTACAAAGGCGGTCAACTCTTTACCGTCAAGTCCGCCTCGCCACCCTACCCGCAAACCAACGTCACATTCACCGCCGCGTGGGAGCGCGATGTTCGGGCCGAGCGCGCCGCCGCCTTTAATCAATTCTGGCGCACGTACAACACGCGCTACTACAGCCGGGCGTTTCACGGGCGCGACTGGGCCGCGATCAGGGCGCGCTACGAGCCGCTCCTCGATGCGGTCGGGACGCGCGATGAGTTCGCGACCCTGCTCAATATGATGATCGGCGAGGTCGAATCCTCGCACAGCGAGGTTGGCGCCGCGCCGAACCCGAACCCATCCCCGGTGACGCGAAACCTGGGCGTGTATTTCGATTATTCTTATACCGGCCCGGGCATCCGCGTTCGGGATGTGCCAAAGCGCGCGCCCGGCTCGTACGCTAAAACCCGTATCAAGCCCGGCGAGTATATTGTTGCCGTGGACGACCGCGACGTAACCCTCGATGAAAACCTGTACAAAGTCTTAAACGATAAAGGCGACCGCGATTTTGTTCTGCTCGTCAACGACAAACCGACCCGCGAAGGCGCGCGCAAGGTGACGTACCGGGCGTTGTCGTCCGGCGACTGGTCCGATCTTCATTATCAGAACAGGGTGGAGCGGCTCCGCAAAGAAGTCGAGCGAAAATCCGGCGGCACGCTCGCGTACGTCCATATCGCGGGTATGGGCTTGCCGAACCAGACCGCGTTTGAGCGCGAACTTTACGAGTACGCCGAGGGCAAAAAGGGCGTGGTGATTGACGTTCGCTTCAACGGCGGCGGCAATATCGCGGACCAGTTGATTACGTGGCTTGGCCTCAAGCCGAAGGGTTATTATTACCCGCGCGACGGTTACCCCAAGCCCATGCCCGGCTTCGGCGCGACCCGCTCGTGGAACAAGCCGCTCATTGTCTTGATGAACCAGGCGTCCGCCTCAAACGCTGAAATGTTCCCTTATGAGATGCGCGCCCACGGCTTGGCGAAACTCGTCGGCGTCGCCACGCCCGGCTACGTCATTTTTACCTACGGCTGGAGTTTGGTGGACGGCACCAGCGTCCGAATGCCTTACAGCGGCGTGTTCCGCGAGGACGGCTCGCCAATGGAGAACATGGGCGAAAAACCGGACTACTACGTCCCGCTCACCAACGAGGACTGGCTCGCCGAACGCGACCCGCAACTCGAAAAAGCGATCACGTTATTAATGAAATAGAAGGAAAGGCAACCGCAAAGGCGCAAAGGACGCAAAGTTCAGAGAGAATAAGCAAAAAGTAACTTTGCATTCTTTTCTTCTCTCATCTTTGTGTCCTTTGCGCCTTTGCGGTTGCCTTTCCTTCTACCTCGGGTAAAAACAACCTATGGCTATCCAACTTCCCGCCGAGGCGTTTCGGCGTTACGATGAAACCTCGGACTCCGACTTTTATCGGTCGCCGCGTTTGGTGACGCATATTGACGATGCGGCGATCGGCGCGGTGACGCGGTTATACCGGGAGCGGTTTCCCGTGGGCGGGGCGGTTCTGGACCTGATGAGCAGTTGGGTCAGTCATTTGCCGCCGGAAGCGACGTATAGCCGTGTGGCGGGCTTGGGGATGAACGAGGCGGAGCTACGCGCCAATCCGCGCCTCAGTGAGTTCGTGGTGCAAAGCCTGAACGACGATCCCCGCCTGCCGTTCGATGACGCCGTGTTCGACGCCTGCGGAATCTGCGTTTCGATTCAATACCTGACCGACCCGATTACGGTTCTGCGCGAGGCCGGACGCGTGTGCCGGGCGGGCGCGCCAATCGTTATAACTTTCTCGAACCGTTGCTTCCCCACCAAAGCCGTCGCCGTGTGGCAAATGGTCAGCGATACGGACCATTTGAAACTGGTCGCGCATTATCTGGACGCGGCGGGCAACTGGGAAAACATCGAAATGCTGGACCGCTCGCCCGGCCCGGGCCACGACCCGCTTTTCGCGGTCGTCGCAATGCGCAAATAAAATATATGTTGGTTTACTGCTGAGATAGTAGAGATGTCAGGCGTAGTCGAAGCCGGTTCGATCGGGCTTGGTAAAAATCTAAGAACTCTAAAGCGGTGGTTGGCGCCTGTTCAATATCGTGGCGATCCAAAATCGCCTGACGTTGTAACAGGTCAGGATAGGTAGTTGTCATCCACTCGGCGGGCAGACTATCGCTTTTTGAAATATTCAAAGAACCTTCCATAAGTTGGAGATTGCCCAAGCGATCACGCGCATTTAGACAGTTATCAATGTACGTTCCGTCATTGGTTAGTTTTTCCAGACGTCGGCGTTGTAGATGACTCTTCGGAAAGAAATGGTCTATGTGATGTAGTTGTCGCACGTCAATAAATGGGTACAGGATTGACAGCAAGGGAAAAACTCGGCGGTCACCATATTCTATATTGAGAAGGTCTTCAATTTCTTCCGGGCCAAACGCGATCGATTTACCCCGGGCTGACATCGCGCGTTCTAACTGCTCGGCGGGGAAGGCGTCGTGATGTTCTCGGATGACATCACGTAGGACGGTTAATAGCGTGTCGAGACCGCTACCCCAAATACCAGACGATTTTAGGAGCGAACGAATAAGCCAGTTCCGTATCTTTTCGCGGTCTGAGGCGTACGTAGGATGAGAAAGCCAGTTCTGAGGGGGATTTCTCTTGTAGAGATAGTAGGCAATAGGCAACAAGGCACTGTCAGCGCGCAACGTCTGCTCGCTAAAACCAAAGGAAGCAGCAAGTTCCACGGCGAGAACACAAGCGCGTCGGATGTCGGGCCAGACCGCTTCTAACATACTCATGTTGGCGCGGTTAAAATTTTCTACCTTAAATCCGACGCTGGCAATATCCGCCAGCATCAAGCCCGCCTTCAGAAGAAAGTCCTTCGACAGATTGAAGCCTGAACCAATACGATTGATTTCGTCTACCAGGCCGTGAATCTCCTGACGGGCGTCAAGTATTGACCATTGCGCGACTGCAATGCTCAGCAACAAGTCCGAGTAAGATAGTACCGTGCCGCCGGAATTCATGCGGATGAAAATTCGCAGTACGCGGTCAAGTTCTTGGCTCTTCTCGGTGTAGAAGGTTAGGTTTGGTACGATGTGAACCACTTCGTAAAGCCGGTGAAGCGTGTCGCTTGCCCGGTTGAAAAGGTCTTCGTTGTTGCCTATATTACGTTCTTGCACTTTCCCGAATAGCCATTGCGACAGCCGGGCAGTATTTGGAACAGCTCGGATGTCAGAAACCTGATACCAAAGGGCGGTTTGGTCAGCGGTAGCCTTGTCCGGCTCTAAAAAGCGAAAACTGTAGAAATCGCCCTCCTCATCCTCGCCGCGCTCAGCAATAAGGTCAAGGTGGAGTGTTTTTCGTGGGAAAGCGTTTGGATTAGTCCACCACCGGTTTGGTTCCTTGATCGCCATTGATCCGCGCAAGCCGATGTTCAAGGCGGTCAGCCGTTGCTGTCCGTCCAATACCGCTGTCAGTTCACGATTTGGCAATGTACCCAGTTCAGGACAATGGGCCGCGTCTCTCTCATGATAGTTTTGCACAAAGCCATAAAACTTGAACTGTTCGCTCTTTTCCGGCTCGACCTTCCAAAACAAAAAAGTTCCGAAGGGGTAGCCCTGCATCAGACTATCAAACAGGCGGCATATCTGCCTCGGCCTCCAAACGAACTCACGTTGAATGGCGGGAAGAACATATAAATTCTTGCTGACGGCTTCCAGCGCGTCTTTGATAGTCAACCCGGATTGATACAAGTAATGCCTTCCAAACGATCTCAAGAACACAGTCGGCTATAAAGGGCTAAGTAAATGCAAACAAAATTAGTTACAAATGCGGGCGAGCATTGCCGCCGCGCAGTTCATCGAGGAGCGTGACCACGGCGGTTTCTATCTCGTTTACCGCAACCTCGCGGCTTGAGGCGGCATCGGCGCGGGCGCGCATTTCCACAACGCCGTTTGCCAGTCCCTTGCCAATAACCACGCGGACAGGGTAACCAACCAAATCCGCGTCCTTGAATTTCACGCCCGCGCGCTCATCACGGTCATCCAGAGCCACATCAAGGCCGCGCGCCGTGAGCGCGTCGTGCAGGGCTTGCCCGGCTTCCTTCGCGGCTTCGTCACGGATATTGGCAATCACGATCACGACCTCGAACGGCGCGACATTCGGGTGCCAGATAATGCCGTTTTCATCGTGGGACGCCTCGATCAGCGCGGCGAGCATCCGCGAGTTGCCTATACCGTAGGAACCCATAATAATCGGCTTTAGTGCGCCCGCCTCGTCCGCGAACGTCGCCCCCAGCGCCTCGCTGTACTTCGTGCCGAGCTTGAAGATATGACCGATTTCTACGCCGCGCGCCTCGGTAAGCGCGAACTCGGGCGCGGTCGGACACGGATCGCCCGCCTGCGCCAAGCGTAGATCGGCGTACTCGGATGGCGTGAAGTCCCGCCCGATATTGACGTGGACAAAGTGAGCGTCGGCCTGATTTGCGCCGGTGATGAAGTTCCGCATAGACGCGATTTCGTTGTCGGCGATAATGCGAACGCCTGCAAGCCCGGACGGCCCGGCAAAGCCGACCGGCGCGCCCGTCAGTTTTTCCACCGTTTCGCCACTCGCGAGCGCGATCTTCTTCGCCCCCACATACCGCGCAAGTTTGATCTCGTTCAGTTCGCGGTCGCCGCGCAACAAAACCGCGATGGCGGCGTCATCGGCCTGATAAATCAGCGTTTTGACCAGATTTTCCGGCGCGGTTCCGAGCATGCCCGCGACCTCGGCGATCGTACGGGCGCCCGGTGTGGAAACGATTTCAAGCGGCTTTTCTTCGCCGTCGCCGGACGGCGCGAAAACGGGCGGCGGACACGGGCAACGCTCCGCATTCGCGGCGTAACCATTCTCCGCGCACATCAAAATTGTGTCTTCACCGACGTCCGACAAAACCATAAATTCATGGTTGTCCGTTCCGCCGATGTCGCCCGCATCCGCTTCCACTGTCACGGGTTGAAGGCCGCACCGGGCGAAAATTCGGTCATACGCGCCCCACAACGCCTTGTAGCTCACATCCGCGCCCGCCTCGTCCCGGTCGAACGAGTAGGCGTCGAACATGATAAATTCGCGCGTTCGGATAACCCCGCCGCGCGGGCGCGGCTCGTCGCGGAACTTGGTTTGCATCTGGTAAAGAAGAAGCGGCAGATCGCGCCACGAGCGAAGATCACGGCGCGCAATATCGGCCATCACCTCTTCGTGCGTGAAGCCGAGCGCGAAGTCCTCGTCCTCGACCTTGAAGACAACCGGCACATTCCAGCGGCCCGATTCTTCCAGCAATTCTTTGGGGTGCAGGGTCGGCATTCGCATTTCCCAGCAGGCGATACCGTCCATCTCCTCGCGCACGATCTGCTCGAACTTGCGGATAACGCGCCAGGCGAGCGGCAGGTACGTGTAAACGCCTGCCGCAAGTTTGCGGATGTAGCCTGCTCGGAGCAACAGTTGGTGCGACGGAATTTCGGCCTCAGCGGGAACATCGCGGAGGGTGGGAACAAAATACTGGGAAACCTTCAAGGGTTAGGGGAACTCCAGACAGGGCAAAAATGGGGAGCCGAAACAAAGGGCGCGCCGCGTGGCGCGCGGTTTCGATTGGCTCATTATAGCGGGCAATCGGGCCGAGACGCAACCACGGCGCCAGTACGTACGACATGCAGGGTATACTGACGCCTGATTATGCCGCGACGTATCCCCTTTTTTATCCTCGATTCTTTTACCGAAACGCCGTTTGCGGGCAACCCGGCGGGCGTGTTCTTCGACGACGCGGGCGCGCTTACCGCCGAGGAAATGCAACGTATGGCGGGCGAGGTGTCGCTGGAATCCGCGTTCGTTTCGCCCGCCGATGAGGAAGGCGCGGCGTTTCGCTTGCGCTACTTTACCAGCGCGTGCGAGGTGCCGCTGTGCGGTCACGCCACGGTCGCCGCTCTAACCGCTTTACATCACGCCCGCCGCGTCGGCGAAGAGGCGACGCTCATCCTTCAAACAAAAGTAGGCGCGCTTCCGATCTCGCTCACGGCGCGCGAAGGCGGCGTTGCGATGACGTTGTTCCAAACGCCGGTTGAGTTTGGTCCTCCAATGACGAGCATTGACGAAATTAGCGCCATTGCCGATGCGCTTGGTTGCCCACCCGACGACCTGTGCATCGTAGTGGCTCAGGGCGAAGAATATGCGCCCCGCCGTGTATCCACAGGAACGCCTTGGTTACTTGTTCCTCTTACCGCTGTAGAGTTTGTAAAATTTTTGGAGGTCAATATGGATGCGGTAACACGGCTGTCAAGTGAGCAAAACACACTGGGTATTTACGTATTCGCGCATGGTCGTCATGGCGAATGGGATTCATTCGACATATGGAGCCGTTGCTTCGCGCCGATTGCCGGACTCAATGAAGACCCGGTGACGGGAAGCGGAGCAGGCGCGCTCGGTTTATATTTGCACCGAGCGGGCGTTCTTACGCCAGGTGATACGTTGACTGTTCAGCAAGGCATGGGCGGCGGGCGCGGTGGAACGGCTACGGTTAGCCTGGCGATGAATGAGCATAGCGGTGCGCTGGAAGCGGTGGCGGTCTCGGGAACCGCGGTCTTGGTCGCTGAAGGTATGTTCGTTATGTAAGTGGCGAGAACCGCTTTGGAATGCCAATGAGCGGTTTTAAGAGAGCGGTAACGAGGTTGGATCCGTGTCGCCGTCGGATAGAAGAACGCCGCCCGGAAGATCCGTGTTGGAAAAACCTGCCGCAACTCCCGGGTTGGGCTTGCTAACCAGATCGCTCAGGGACTGCGCGAAGCCGTCGGGCGGCAGGGCGTCCCAGAACGTCACGAACTCGTCGTACAAGCGCGCCCGCTCCGCTCGCTTGCGACTCATCAAAGCGGCAAGCCCTTCGGCGGCAAGGAAGGGCGGCAAGCCCGCGCCGCTTTTGAACGTGGTTTTGTGTTCGCGCTTGGTTTCTTTATCGAGCGTAGTGGCGAGAAGCGGGAGTAGCACATCGCAATCGTGGATTTGTCCCAAACGCTCTTGCAGTTCGGTGATTGTGGCGAGGAGGGCGGGCGCATCCGGCCCGAGAACCGGCGCGAACACTTCCATTGTGTAGCGAAGGCGTTTTGACGCGATACGCATTTCATGCAGTTCCACAACGTTCGCCGGGTCGCGCGACGCTTGCGCGTATTCCAGCATTTCTTCCAAACGGACCAACAAAACCGCCGCCGAGGCGCGCAATTCGGCGTCGGGCAGGGTGAGTTTGTGGATCGGAACCGCTTTCGCCATGTGTTTACTCTTTTTCTTCCGTGTCGCTCGTGTCGCTTCCGCCGTGCGGCAGGGCGCGCTTCAAGGCTTTGCTAAACCGTCGCTCGAACCGCGATTTTTCTAACGCATCCAGGGCGCGCACAAGGGCTTTGCGCTCTTTGGCGCGCTTTTTGGTTTGTCGCTCCATCAAACGCCCGATACCGTACGCCTCGTTCGCGGGCAACTCGGCGCGCAGTTTGTCCAGATAATCCAACTGCACGTCCAAATCGCGCACCGCGCCCAGCGCGTCGGTGATGTCGCCGATCTCGCGGTCCAACGCGCGGTATTCCTCGCGGTCGAACGCTTTGGCGAAGATGGCGAGGGCCGAGCGCAACCGGCGCGAACCGACACGCATATCGTGGAGCGCCTCGATGTCGTCGCCCTTGCGCGTGCCGTTCGCATTGTTCATCATTTTGTGAAACGATGCGGACAAAGCGGACCTTGCCGCATCCGTAAACAAAACATCCGGGGGAAATTCGTAAAGAGCCTTAGCCATAACAGCGATTATGATAGCACAACGACAGGGGGCGGGCAACGCAAACGAGGCGAATAAAACGACACTGGGCGACGTACGCGATACAATTTTCTATGCTCTTTCGTTCTCGTTTATGGTTGCCTGTGGTTTCTGCCGGATTATGCGCCGCCGCTATGGCCACGGGGTGCAAACCGGATGTTGGGGCGCGCGGCGAGGGCGCGCTTGCCATTCCGCCCTCCGGAAGCGCGCGCGTGGTGGCGGTTAAGGTGGAAGAATCCGCCGCGCGCGTTCACTGGAAATGGAGCGTGATCGGCGAGCGCAACTGGAAGCAAGCGACAGCCGAAGGCAAGAACCGCGTGGTGCGCATGACGCTCGCGCAAACGTACGCGCTGAACAGCGTTTCCGAGCGCGGTGGGTGCAACATCTGGGAGTGCGATTTGCTGGTGACGCGCGCGGCGAAGCCCACTGACCCCGCCACATACGTTGTTACGCTCCACGGATCGGACGGCGCAACCGTGACAACGCAAGGAACGGTCGCGTCAAGCGGCGATAAATTGCCGGTGGACATCGCGCAAAGCGTCAACACGGTCCCCCGCTTGCCCGCCGATGTTGCGCTTGCAACTATCGGCGACATTCCCGTTACGCTCCGAATCGCCGATTGAAAGCGTAACCCGCCGTGCCGTCCCATTTCTACTCGCTCCTGCCGCTCGTAGTTTTATTTCCCGGCGTCTACGTCGCTTTGTACGTTGCGGCGTTAGCGCACGAATGCGGCCATGCCCTTTGCGGCGCATTGTGCGGCTACCGCATCACCTCGCTCGGCATGGGAACCGCCCGGCCCTTGTTCGTCGTGCGGCTTCCCGGCGGAACGCGCTTTTATGTGTGCCGAACCGCGCCGCTTCAAGGCCTGACATGGGCGTACCACCCCCGCGCCACGCCGTCCAAAGCGCGCACCGCCTGCTTTGTCATGGGCGGCGTCGCCGTCAATGTAATCCTTGCGGCGCTTACCCTGCTTCCGTGGCATGGTTTTCCGCAAACGCCGTTTAGCCCTGTTGGGCTTGCCCGGATGGTTTTTGGTTTCTCGAACGCCCTGCTCGCGGTGACCAATCTTTTCCCATTTTTTCTCTCCGTGGAGGGGCGCGACGTTTTGCGATCGGACGGCGCGCAGTTGCTCGGCTTCTTTTTGGCGCGCGGTCGTCAAACCGCGCACAGCGCGCGAGCGGCGATGGGCTTCCGTACGCTGTGGGAGGCGATTGGCGATACGGAGATGCAAACCTCGCAACTGCTCCATGCGGCGGGCGTGGCGGGCGCGCTTGGCGATAAGGCTGCGGCGCAACAACTTTTACGCGACGCCTTCGCCTTGCCGCCCGCCGGGGGAAGCGTTCCGTACCTTCGCGGCATGGCGTGTTTAACGGCGACCCATCTTGCGGTGTTAGCGAGCGACCACAACGGCGCCGAGAAGTGGCTTGCCGCCGCAGATCAAGCGTTTGGGCAAGCGGGGAACGCGGCGGGACGGGTTCAGGTCGCATTTGCGCGGCAGGAAGAAAACGCGCGCCGCGCGGCGGCGACAGGCGATCTTACCGGCGCGCTTCACCGGCTCGATAGTTTGCCGACCACGCCGCTCTGGGGGGCGCAGTCGCTAACGCAAACCAATGTCGCCGCTCTCCGCGTCCGCCTTGTCGCCGAGAATGAGGGTGACATCGCCGCCGCGCTGGCGCGCTTCGAGAACGCCCGCCGTCGTTTTCGCTCGGATACGACCGATCTCGAAACGTTCGCCGCAGTCGCACGCGGGCTTGAGTGGCGAGGCGACACGGCGGGGGCGGTCGCGCAGGGGTACGAACCGGCAATCACCGCCGCGCAAGCCATTTACCATGCGCTCGCGGATGCGCCCGACGAGCAACAGGCGTTTGCCGAGCGGCAAGCCCCGCTGATCGGTGACGCGCGAGCCGCGCTTCGATTTCTGGGACGGGACCACGACGCCGACGCGCTTGCAAACGCCTTCCCGGACCCGGCTATCGCCGAGCGTGAAAAGGCCGACGCCGACGAACAGGCGGAAGCCAAGCGGGTTGTGCAGATCGCCGCGAACAACCGCCGCATTCGAGCGGGCCTGATAATTACCGCCTTGAACGCCGGAGGCGGTCTGCTCGCCTACGCCGTGGGACAGGCCGCGCCCGGCCTAACGCGCGTGAGCCACCTTGTTGACGCCTTGCTCGCCGCCCTGCTCGTCGCGGCGGTTATCCATGTCACGCTCACCGTGATCATCGGCGGCTTTCTTCTACTCAACCGCGTGCTACTGCCTAACCGGAACGATGCCGCCGTGGACGGTTGGGGCATACTGCTACTCGCCGCGTCCGCGTACGTGACATTCGCCCTTGTGTTTGTCGCCGTGCTGGCGAAATAGCCTAGCCGCTTTTATTGCGAGCGGTTCGATTGTGAACGCGGCAATGAGGCTTGGGCTTTGCCCGCGCGGTAAGGCGTTATAAATCCGCCATACACGCCTATTCCGATGATAAGTAGCGATAGAGGATTCATATCGCTAAAAATCAACGGCAACGTGTTAGCGGTCAGACGAATGAAAATCATCTCCCCCGCCTTTGCGGAAAGATGGGCGTTTACCAGCATGATCGTACTGGACAAAATAGAGAACAACGAAATAACCGCGCCGAGAAATGCGGAAATCAACCCGCCGCGTCCGCTTCCAATTACCACAGCGTAGCCAACGCCGAAACCGATCAGACTGGTCAGCAGAGCGAGTTCAAAATGGGTGTAGTAAACGAATTTACTGTAGATCCATGCGCCAAGTAGGCCGACGATAAGCCCGAGCGCCGCGCCCGCAAGGTAGCGGAGCGGATGCGGATTTTCGCTCGACAACGCGGCGGCGACGACACCTGCGAGCGGTGAACGATACGCGTAATCTGGCATCGTGGGCGGCGCGACGCCAATATGAGGAAGCGGCGGCGCGGGGGCGTTTTCACGGGCGTCGTCGTTTTGGGGTGACGAGGGCGGTGGGTAGCTCATTTCGTGTTCATCTCCAAGCGCATATGCGACAGCGGAACCGCACGCTACAATCCTTACGGGCGGATCGGCAGGGCGAAGCCAAGTGCGGCGGTAACGGCGAGAAACGCGCATAGCGCGTAAAAGGCGCGGCGGTATAGCGCGCGTTCCGCATCGGTCGAGGCGGCGAGTACGAGGGCGGCGTTGCTTACCAGGTATTTTGGCGCGAACAAGGGAATAATCCTGCTACCGTCGAGCGGCGGGACAGGAATTAAGTTGCCGAGGTTGATTATCTGGTTAAGAACCAGCAACGTGAGGAAAATTCGCTTTTGCGTGACAGCGTAGGGGAGCAGACAGAGCAAACCCGCCGCCCCGCCCCATACCGGCCCCATAATCGCAATGAACGCTTCCTCGCCGAGTGTTCGCCCGCGCCGACCGGTGACAAACGCGCCAAAGAACGGAACGAACAGCATCCCCTGAACAGGCAAGCCGCGACTTCGCATCGCCCAAACATGTCCCAATTCGTGCGCGAAGATCAAAAGCGTGATGCCGACCGCGTACGTCAATCCCGCCATGTACGAATACGCCCATACGGTCGCCGCCGCCGAAAGAAACGTGAGGAGAAACTTTCCCTTGATCGCGAGCAAGCCGAGCGAGACCAGTATCCCGGTCGCGCCGCGCTTGCGCCCCGCCGCAAGCCGGGCGGGCGACGGCGCGGGCCGGGCGGTGAGCATCTGGCGGCGGATTTCGTCGGCGCGTTCGGCGTCCGAGTGGAGATTAGGCGGCGATGTGGGCGGTTCAGGCATAACGGTTATTCTTCGCGGGCGAGTGAATCGGCGTGCGCCGAAAGGCGGGCCAGCCACCGGTCGGTTTCGCGCGGCGAACGATGGCGCAGAAACGCAATATGACAGAACGCCGGATCGGCGAAAAGCGGCGGAAACTGGCGGCGGCGACTGCGGTACGTTTTCAAAAACCACCAGAGAATATTATCGTCTATAGGCTTCAAAAGGTTGTTGGGGCGTTCGCGGTTGCCGTTCCACAACACCTCGCCGGTAAAGGAGCGACGGAGCGTGCGACGGAGAAGCCGCGCGAACGTAAGCGGAAATGAGTAATCGAGCCATACGACCGTATCCGCCCGCGTCCAGATGACAGGGCGCACGAAACTATAGTTGCCGTCCGTCACCCAGCGGTCTCTTGCGACCAATGCTTCAACCCGCGCGATCATCTCGTCGTTCGGCAACTCGGTCCAATTGGGCTGATGACGCAAGGCGTCCAACTCCAGATGCGGCAGGCGGAGACGAGCGGCGAGATTTTGCGCGAGAACGGTTTTGCCCGACCCGCACGACCCGATAATATGGATGCGGCGGGGCGACAAGGACGCGCCACTCGCGTCGTTTTGTTCTAACGCCTCGGCCCGGCTCATTTCGGGGGCGCGGGATCGGGCGTCACCGGAAGGGCGGTAACGCCATCCGGGGCGACAAAAACGATAGGCTCTTCCACGTTCGCGAACTTTGCGATGCGCGCGGAGATGTCGTTTAAGATCGCGCCGTTCCAGCCGGTCATCTTGCGCTGAACCGCACCCGCGCTGTCGGCAAGGTACAGCGTGGGAAGCGTCACCAGTCCGTACAGCATCGAATGGTACTTGTCGCGGTCCAAAAGGAGCGGAAATGTGATGCCGAACTGCGTCGCAAACGCGCTCGTAGTGGCTTCGTCGTCCTGCGAAACGCCCCAAACCGTAAGTTTCCCGGTTTCTTTGTACGCTCCCGCGAGCGTTTCCAGGAACGGTAACGCTTTTTGGCAGGCCGGATCATCGGTTTTGAAAAAGGCGAGGAGCAACATCCCCTTTTTGCGGGCCGCGCCGGTCGCCTGCATAGTCCCCTTCAGGTCGGACAAGAACAGGTCGCGCATGAACTCACCGGTATTGAGCGTATGGTCGCCCCAGCGTTGCTGGGGCTGTCCCCCGTAGGCGACAGGCATCGGCAGAAACTCCTTAGAATCGGTTGAATCGGGGTTAGCAGAGAAAAACACAACGCGTTAGCCGGTAACGCGCAACGGCGCTTCCTGGCGGGCGGCGATGCGGTTACGGTCGTCGCGGACAACGGCGGCAAGGCGAATCAGGCCGGGCTTATCAAGCCGCAGAACGGTCTCGCGCGGACCGGGCGCGGCGATATTCGCTATCGTAGAGCCGTTTAGTTCGTACGCGACGTTGTACCTATCCGCGTAACAGCGCGCCCAAACTGACACGCGAAGTATACCACGCCCGACCGTCAGGCCTGACGCGGGAATAGGCGCGATGGGCGTCGGTCCGGTTACGCCGTCGTCGGTGTGTCGCATGTCGGATAGAAAATAATCGGGTGCGATAGCGTCCCGGTACGCCCGCAACACCGTTGCCGAATTGGTGACGGAATAATCGTTGAGTTGGCGGCCCGGCATCGCCCACTTCAGATTGTTCATATTGAAAACATCAACCATCTTGACGCGCGGGTACAAGCGCGGAAGCGAGGCGTACAGTTCGGCGATTTTTTGCGCGGCCCACCCGGACCGGTCTATACCGTCGCCGCGCGCCATCCGGGACGCGCCGAACTCACAGATCATCAAGGGCTTGCGCGCGGCGTAATGGTTGTACACGTAGCGCAAATTGTCGGCGGGATTTTCCCACAGTCCCAAGCGGTTTGGGTTATTGTCATGGAACGGAACGCTGTAGAAGTTCACGCCGACCCAGTCCACGTACTCGTCGCCGGGATAAAACGCGGCCATCGGCGCTTCCGGGATGGCGTTCACGCACCAGACCATCGCCACATTCGGGGCCTCGTCCGCCATCACGCGCTGAACGGTTCGCCACGCCCCTTTGTACCGGGCCGGATCACCGCTGTAGCGGGTCCAGCCGCCGTTCATCTCGGACGCGAACCGCAAAAACAGGGGCGACCCGCTTCGAGCCGCCGCTCTCGCCCATCCGCGCAGGTAGGCGTCATCGCGAACCGGCGCAAGCCCCGCATTCGGTTCCCACGCGATATGGGCGGCGACGCCTTTGCTTTCCAGCCAGGCGACCCACTTCGACGGAAACGGCCTGCCATATGCGACATAGCAAAAAACCGAGGCGTGGGCTTTACCGGTCGCGCGCTCAAACCGGTCGGGGTCTTGGTGAGCCTGAAAACTCTCGTCGAAGAACGCCTGCCCCAAACTCTCGTCGCGGTCAATAAACGCCCCCAAGTAGCAACCGTACGGCGGCTCCCATTTCGCCAAACGCGACCGGGTTTGCGCGGGGCGGAAGTTTGGCCGGTGCGCGAACAAACGCACCTCGCTTGCCCAGCGGTCCGCCTTCATCTCCTCGACTTTGGCGCCGTTAGGATCGTTGTTCTTGCGGTAGATTGCGGCCTCGCGTCGATATGCGCCGGACGCCTCCGCAAACCGTCCCGCACGTACCGCCGCCTCCGCCTGCCGTCGCAAACTGACCGCCGTTTCCATAGCGTTTCTTTACCGAGTTTTTAACCACAAAGACACAAAGAACACAAAGTTCAGAAAGAAGATAAAGCAAATAACTTTTTGTTCATGCTTCCCTCTGAACTTTGTGTTCTTTGTGTCTTTATGGTTAAAAACTCTTTCTTACAAAGAGCGTCGGGCGCAGACGAGGGCGCGGTAGTAGCCGGGCTTCATGATGGAATCCACGTCCACGCCTTTGTGGTTGGTAGACGAATGGATGAAGTAGCCGTTGCCCAGATAAATGCCGCAGTGCGAAACGGTTTGTCCGCCCTTCATCGCAAAATACAAGCGGTCCCCCGCCTGCAAGTCTTGCCATGCGACCGACTGACCGACCCGCGCCTGATCGCCGGAGTGGCGCGGAAGCGACACGCCCTGCGACGCAAAAACGGCTTTGAGAAAGCCGGAGCAGTCAATTCCGCGCCGGGTGTTACCCGCCCAAACGTACGGGACGCCTAAATACGTGAACGCTTCGCGGAGCAGGATCTGCTGGCGCGGCGCAAGGCCCTCCGCCCACTGATCCGCGCTTCCGGCCCCGGCGCGCCCTACGGAACCGGATACATTGCCCGCCGCCGATGTCGGCGGAACCTGCACTTCGACCTGATAATCAATCAGATTGACGTTCGCCTTCGGAACCCAGCCGGTGGAGCCATCTACCATTAGAACACCGTAGTAGTCGCCGGACTCGCTGACAACCGCGAGGTTCGTTCCCTTCGCCACCGAAGAGAGGGCGCGCGACGTTTTATCGCGTCCGACCCGGAGGGCGGCCTTGTCAGTCAGAATAACGCCGAGTTTACCGAGCGTCGCCTGCGAACGTGCGGTCACGCGCTTGATGGCCGAGCGGTCAAACGTTCCGCGCGAGGACAGCGATGGCAGGCTTCCCGCTCGGACATTTGCGCCGCGCGTGGAGCCGGTTCGCGAAGCCGTTCCGCTTCCGGTGTTGAGTTCCAACTCAAGCGTGCTACCGCTACTTTGTTGCGCGTGCGCGGTGGGCATCGCGGTCACGGCGGCGCAGACCGCGGCGACGGTTAAAACGGAATGAACCGCCGAAGCGCGGCGGAAAGAAAAAGCGGAAAAGAACATCGGCGCGTCAAAGCCTCCAAAGGTGATCCGTTCGCCGCAGGAAACGCGTAATGGCTCAAAGCCCACGCATCGCGGTTGAACAGTTTAGATTATCGGCGGAAATAACGGGACCGCGCAGGGGAAAACAGTATAAAGCCCGCCTCCGCTAAAAAACAATGATTATCTTGTTCGCGTTGCAAACACAAAAACCCTGCTAAACCAAAAAGGTTTAGCAGGGTTTTTACGGTAACAATTGATGCTCGTTTTATAGAATGTACCCAATGAGATACGCCATCGCGATTAACGCTTGGAGAACTGAAAACCACGGCGCGCACGCTTGCGTCCGTACTTTTTGCTTTCCTTGACACGCGGGTCGCGGGTCAGGAAACCCAGGCGTCGCAAGCGCGGACGCAGTTCCGGGTCGGCCTCGATCAGGGCTTTGGAGATGCCATGTCGGAGAGCGCCCGCCTGACCGGAGATACCGCCGCCCAGCGTCTTCGCCATAACGGAGAAGCGGCCAAGCGTGTCGGTTTCGCGGAACGGTTGCAAGATCAGGGCTTCGAGCGTTTGGCGCTGGAAGTAATCATGCGGGGTCTTCTTGTTGACCACAACGGTGCCGTCACCGGCGCTGATCCAAACTTTCGCGATGGCGTTCTTACGTTTGCCGGTCGCGTAGTAACGGGTTTCGCCTGCAGTTGCTGTTGCCATAATTTATTCTCCCGCCGCGACGGCGTCGCCGGTCGCCTCGACACTGTACTGCGTTTTAACGGCCTGCGCGGAACCCTTGATCTGCGCGGCGTGCGGATGGCTCGGGCCTTTGTAGACGCGGCATTTCCTTAGCATCTGCGCGCCCAAAGAGTTGTGCGGGAGCATCCCTTTAACAGTCCGCATTACGGCGTCCTCGGGGCGCTTCTCCAGGAACTCGCCTTTCGGCACGGATTTGATACCGCCCGGATACAGCGTGTGCCGATAGATCGGCTCGTCGGGCTTGTTGTTGCCGGTATAGATGGCGCGTTCCGCGTTGATAATAATAACGTGGTCGCCGGTGTCCATCGAGGGCGTGAACATCGCCTTGTGTTTGCCGCGCAAAATGCGGGCGGCCTCCGCGCACAGACGTCCCATCGGGACACCGGTGGCGTCGAGGATTACCCAGTCGCGGGTTATATCGCTCGGCTTCGCCGAATAGGTTTTCATCGTTTTCGTTCCAAGTCTTTCAAAAATAGCCCGCCGCTCGTGAAAAATTCAGGTGAGCCGCTTGCCGGTATAGGTCACGCGCGTTAGGCACAAACCGCGCGCGGGCGCGACCAAGGGACAAAGCCTTCGGTCGCGGCTGTTTCGTAGGTCAACGGCGTTTTGCGCCGTCATTTTATTTTGTCCCGCCCGCACCAGGGTTCCTACAAACGCGCGAACCATCTGACGCAAAAAAGCGTTTCCTTCAACCGTTATCAGAACGCAGTCACGCCACGGACGAATGTCCACGCGCCGCACCTGACGAACCCCGCTTTTGCCGGACGTTTCCAGCAACCCGAAGGCGGTAAAATCGTGCAGTCCCACCAAAGCGGCGTCCGCTACCGTGCGCATCGCGTTTACATCAAGCGGTTCGCGAACATGAAGCGCAAACCGCGCCAGAAGCGCGGACGGCATCGCCCGATTCAGGACGACATAGCGGTACGTACGCCCCGTCGCCGAGAACCGCGCGTGAAAATCCATCGTTGCTTCCGTTGCCGTTTTCACGCACAAATCCGGCGGCAGTTCGCCGTTTAGAGCGTACGCTATACGTTCCACGGGAGCCGACCACGCGCTATCAAAGTGCGCAACCTGCCCGGTGGCGTGAACGCCTGCATCGGTTCGTCCCGCCGCCTGCAAAACGCATGGCGCGCCGCTCATCCGATGAATGGCGTTTTCCAGCGTTTCCTGAACCGTCCGCTCCCCCTTCCCCTGCCGCTGGAACCCAGCGAAATCCGATCCATCGTATTCCAGCAAAAGGCGAAAGCGGCGCATAGCGGGGCCAGTCTTTGGTTGTCAGTTCCGAATAACCAGAAGCTAACAACCAGAGACTTTTTTCTAATCGTCAACCAGTTCCAAAACGACCGTTACAGCGCCATCGCCTCGCCGAACGCTTTTACGCGCCATGCGGGTGTAGCCGCCTGCGCGGTCTTTGAACTGCGGGCCGATAACGGTAAACAGTTCCTTGATGATGTCCTCATCGTCGGCGGAGTGACCGCCGATATACGTTCGCGCGATACGGCGCGAGTGAACGGTGTCTTCCTTCGCCGCACGCGTGATGAGTTTCTCGATCATCGGACGAATGTCTTTAGCGCGTGGTTCGGTGGTTTCGATCCGCTTGTATATAATAATCGAGCGCAGCAGCCCCTTCAGTAGAGCGCGCCGCTGGTCGGCGGGCAAACCAAATTTTCGCCCGTGGACACGGTGTCGCATAGTTTCAGTTCCTTATCGTTTGGGACAGCAAGAAAGTTGATAGCGAGATAGCAGGAAAGAAAAGGCTAAACCAAACGGCCCTACTCTCTTACTTTCTTGCCATCTCACTATCAACTTTCTTGCTGTTCAGAGGCTACTCGCCGTCTTCGTCGTCTTCGTCGTCGCCGCCTGCGCTGTAATCGCTGTTCTCACTACCCTTGAGAATAAGGCCCAACTCGCCCAACTTTTCCTTAACTTCGGTGAGCGACTTGCGCCCAAAGTTGCGGATGTTCATCAGGTCGTCCTCGGGGATTTGCGCGAGTTCCCCGATGGTCAGAATGTTGGCCTTTTTCAGGCAGTTGTACGTGCGAACCGAAAAGTCCAGCTCCTCGATACGCGCATCCGGCGCGCCGCCCGGTAGCGTAATGCCGCCCGACGGGTTCAGGAACAAGCGTCCGCCCACAAGCGACTGATCCACAAACCGGGTGAAATACTCGGCGAGCGTTTGCGCGGCTTGCGACAGCGCCTCGGCGGGCGCGATGGTTCCGTTGGTCGTGACTTCAAGCGACAAGCGCTCGTAGTCGGTTCGGTTGCCGACACGCGTTGGGTCAACGGTATAGTTAACCTTGCGAACCGGACCAAACGCGGCGGGAACCGGCATTTCACCGATAATTTCCGTACGGTTGACGCTTTTTTCCGGGAGCGCGTAGCCGCGTCCCTTTTCGACCTTCATCTCCATGAAAAGACTTGCGGTCTCTTCGGAGATCGTCGCGATGTAAACGTCAGGGTTCGCCACTTCGACATCGGACGGGCATTTCACGTCCGCGCCGGTGATACGGCCCGCGCCGCGCGCCTCGATACGAACCGTACGCGCTTGCCGGGACGGGGCCTCGCCCTCATCCCCTTCGTCGTCGCTGTCTCCGTCATCGTGAACCCGAATGTACAGGTCCTTAAGGTTCAGCAACAAGTCCGTCACCGACTCCTTGATACCGGGAATCGTTTGGAATTCGTGCTGGACCGTGTCAATTTTAACCGACGTAATCGCCGCGCCCTCGATGGACGACAAAAGAACGCGCCGAAGCGAGTTGCCCAGCGTTACCCCATAGCCCGGCTCAAGCGGTTCCACCACAAACTTACCGAACGTGACGGATTGCTCGATGGTTTCAATACGCGGCTCAACGGTTTCCATAATCAGCATAATCTGTTTCGCTCCACTCTTCGCACAGTCGCACACAACGCTTCGCTCCGGCGTCGACACACGTATCACGCCTTCTCCTCTTTTAGGCGGAGAGGATATACGCGTACGGTAACGCCTTTCAACCGCACCGCTCCGCCCGAACGCCATGCGTCTGAGCGGCGGCGGCAGATCTTGCGAAGATTAGCGCGAGTAGAACTCGATGATGATTTGCTCCTCGACGTCCGAGTCCACTTCGTCACGTCGCGGGGCCGATAAAACCTGACCGCTGAACTGATTGAAGTTAGACGAAAGCCACGAGGGGACGCGGTTTCCGGCAGAGGCCATCGCTTCCTGGATTACCGGGATCTTGCGCGAGCCTTCGCGGACCGAGATCACGTCGTTCGGGCGGACCTGGTAGGACGGAATGTCAACCGGCTTGCCGTTCACGTTGAAGTGACCGTGATTGACGGTTTGACGCCCTTGCGCCCGCGAATTGGCGAAGCCCAAGCGGTACACGATGTTATCGAGACGCATCTCCAAAAGTTGGAGAAGGTTTTCGCCGGTAACGCCGCGTCGCCGGGTCGCTTCCGCGACATACGAGCGGAAAGGGCCTTCGAGAACGCGGTACATCTGGCGCATCTTCTGCTTTTCGCGAAGCTGCATACCGTAGTCCGTGATCTTAGCCGGCCGACCCGTGTTGCCGTGCTGTCCCGGCGGATAGTTGCGACGCTCGATGGCGCACTTTTTGGTGTAGCAACGCTCGCCTTTGAGGAATAGTTTTTCCCCGGCGCGGCGGCACTGGCGGCAACGGGCATCCCCGCTGACCGAGTTGGGTGATTTGGACATAGTTTCTCTCTTCCTCCCTGTTGGGGCGCAGACCAATACAGAATGCGACCGAACAGGTTTACGAGGCAAGTTTTGCTAAGGGGCAAACCGCATCAAAGCGGAATGCCAAAAGATAAACGACGGGTCTCAGACGCGGCGGCGGGAAGGCGCACGGCACCCGTTGTGCGGGAGCGGCGTCACGTCGCGGATCAGGTTGACCTCGATACCGACCGACGACAAAGCGCGGACGGCGGTTTCGCGGCCCGAACCCGGACCCTTGACGAAAACATCCACGCGGCGCAGACCATGCTCCTGCGCTCTTCGCGCGGCGGCCTCGGACGCGAGTTGTGCGGCGAATGGGGTTCCTTTTTTGGTTCCCTTGAAGCCGACCGTTCCCGCAGACGCCCATGAGATCGCCTCGCCCTTGACATCGGTGAGCGTGATGATGGTGTTGTTAAACGTACTCTTGATGTGGGCGATTCCCTGCGCGATATTTTTACGCGCTTTGGGCTTACCGCTCCGCGACGAAGAGGTCGTTGTTTGTTGCTTACGAGCCATAGATTGAATGGTTCCCGGCTACTGGAATTGCAATACCAGTAGCCACGCCCGAGGCGTTCTACTTCTTCTTTTTCTTCGCGCCGACGGTTCGCTTCGGACCCTTGCGGGTGCGGGCGTTGGTCGAGGTGCGCTGACCGTGAACGGGAAGGCCGCGCCGGTGGCGAATGCCACGGTACGACTGAATTTCCTGCAAACGGCGGATATTCATCGCAATCATGCGTCGCAGGTCGCCCTCGACGCGGTACTCGCGCTCGATGACCTCGCGCAACTTGGCGACATCGTTCTCGTCCAGATCGCCGACCCGGGTGGTGGGGTCAACGCCGGTTTGGGCGAGAATGGTGCGGCCATTGCTCAGTCCGATACCAAAGATTTCCGGTAACGCATATTCAACGCTCCGGTCGCGCGGCAAGTCCACGCCAGCAATACGTGCCATTAGTTACTCCGTGAAGGATGAAGGATGAAGGATGAAGGATGAAAACAGAATAATGCTGTTTCCTGTCTTTATTCATCCTTTATCCTTCATCCTTCATCCTTTCTTCTTAGCCCTGACGCTGCTTGTGCTTCGGGTTCTTGCAGATGACGCGAACCACGCCCTCACGCTTGATAACCTTGCACTTATCGCAGATTTTTTTGACCGATGCTCGTACCTTCATATTATTCCGTCCTTGCTTGGCTATTCGGACGGGCGCGGCAAAGCGCGAAAGCGTTTTGCCGCGCCTTAACCGTGTCGCCGGTTATTTGTAGCGGTACAAAATTCTGCCGCGTGTCAGGTCGTAGGGCGAAAGCTCTACGAGGACCCGGTCGCCCGGCAAAATCTTAATAAAGTGCATCCGAATTTTGCCCGAAACGTGCGCGAGAATCTCGTGACCGCTTTCGAGTTTAACGCGGAACTTGGCATCAGGAAGGTTCTCGGAAATAACCCCTTGAACTTCGATGCCTTGTTCTTTCGGATCTACGGTTGGTTCCGGGGGAACTCCCGGCGCGCCGCCGCCCGGTCCGCCCGGTCGCCTGCCCCCGCCGCCGCCGGGACGACCGCCGCCGGGACGACCGCCGCCGGGACGTCCTGCGCCGCCGGGTCGTCCACCGGGGCGATAGCCGCCCGGCCCGCCGGGCCGGAATCCTCCCCCACCTGGTCGTCCTGCCATACGGTTACCCTTGTTCCTTGTGCAAACTGTAACTCCCGAACAAAATAAAATGGCGCGGCGAGGTCAAAGCCCCGCACAACGCACAAACTCCAACTATATCAGACGTTAGCCGTTTTCGCCAGTACACGCTCACCCTGCGCGGCGGCGAGGACACGCTCCCAAACCGCGTTTTCCTCGCCTTCCGCATCGGCCTCGCGGAGCAAACCCTGCTCACGGTAGTAGGCGAGGAGCGGGGCCGTTCGCTCGTGATATAACGTCAGGCGCATATGCACCCGGTCGGGCCTGTCATCGGAGCGCACCTCAAGCGTATGCCCGCAACGGTCGCAAACGCCCGCGACGCGCGGCGGGGCGGCGACGGTATGGTAAGACTCACCGCAGTTCACGCACGTCAGCCGAGCCGCAAGCCGCGCGATGACCGCCTCCTCCGAGATCACCAATCCGATGACGCCGTCCAATTTTTCACCGAGCTCGTCGAGAAAACGTGTCAGGCGGTAGGCCTGATCTATATTGCGCGGGTAGCCATCCAGCACGAAACCGCCTGCCGCCTCCGGCTTCACGAGTTCGCCAAACACCAACCCGGATGCGGTATCGTCGGAAACCATTTTGCCTTCGTTGATCACACGGGCCGCGCGGGCGTACTCGGTATCGCCGCCCTCGGCGATCAAACGCCGCAAAATGTCGCCGGACGCGATATGGGGAACGCCCCATTGCCGCGCGAGCCGCGCGCCCTGCGTTCCTTTACCCGCGCCGGGCGGTCCTAACATCACGTATCTCATAATTTTGAATACCTTGTCGCACAAAACAACGCCGGACGGAAAGGCATTGTAAGCCTTCCCGTCCGGCGCGGTTCATCCGTTGTTTCGGTTTAGCGAGCGCCGCCTAAGATGGGCGATCCGCCGCCGCCGGTAAGACCGGTCGCGCCGCCGCCGGTAGCCGGTTGGCGGATAAAGCCTTCGTAGTTCCGCATCGCCATCTGCGCTTCAATCGCCTGCATCGTTTCCAGAGCGACGCCGACCACGATCAAAAGCGAGGTGCCGCCGACAAGGGTGACCGTCGAGATGCCGGTCATCTTCGGCGCCCAGTACTGAACCAGCGATATGGTCGCAAGGAAGACGGCCCCGGCAAGCGTGATGCGCGTCAAAACGCGGTCCAAATATTGCGCGGTTTCCTTGCCCGGACGGATGCCCGGAATAAACGATCCGTACTTTTTCAGGTTATCCGCGATGTCGGCGGTGTCGTATTGGATCGCGGTGTAGAAGTACGTGAAGAACAACACAAGAAGCGCGAACAAGAGCGACGCCCAGATGCTTGCGCCCGGCTGAAGCCATTCGGTGGCATTCTTGACGCCATCGCCGAAGGTGGTGCCGGGCGGGAAGAACTGCGCAATTGTCGCCGGAAGGAGCTGAATGGACATGGCGAAAATGACCGGGATAACGCCCGCCGTGTTGACTTTAAGCGGCAAAAACGACGAACCGCCCTGGCTCATTCGGTTACCGACAATACGCTTGACGTGCTGGATCGGGATCTTGCGAACGCCCTGCGTCATGTAGATAATGCCGACAATAGACGCCAGGAACAACGCGATAACGCCGATGATGCCGAAAATGCGCTCCGGGGCCTCCATACCCAAACGCGCGGTTTGGATCACCTGACCGGGAATGGAAACCATGATCCCGACAAAGATAATCAGCGAGATGCCGTTTCCAATACCTTTTTCGGTAATCTGCTCGCCGAGCCACAGAAGGAACATGGTTCCCGCTGTGAGGGTCAGCACGACGGTAAACATCGAAAAGATGCTTCCCTGAATCGCGCCCGCACGCTGAAACACCTGGTACAAACCGAACGCCTGCACAAAGCCCAGACCGATAGCGGCGTAGCGGGTGTATTTGCTGATTTGCTTGCGACCCGATTCGCCTTCTTTTTGCAACGCCTGCAACTGCGGAATGGCTACCGTCAAGAGTTGCATAATAATGGAGGCGTTGATGTAGGGCATAATGCCCATCGCGATCACGGAAAACTTGCGAAGCGCGCCGCCCGAAAATACATCGAGCGCGCCAAACAGCGTTCCGCCCTGGCCGGATCGCAGGAACGCTTCGATCTTGTCATGGTTGACGCCCGCCGCAGGCACATGAAGGGCCAAAACGTAAACGGCGAACATCAGCAAAACAAACTGAAGGCGTTTCCGAATATCCGGGACCGCCATCGCCTGGGTGAGTTTCTCAAACATCGCTTAAAAATTCTCGCTTTCGCCGAACGCGCTTGGAAGGCGACGCGTATTGGCGTCGTTCTCGCTACCGCCTCATTGTATCAAAAACAAAAAGGCGAACGGGGCGTCGCGGCGGACCTTGCGATCCGCCGCGCCATCCCTTCGCCTTCTCGCTCGCAATCAAGTAAGTCGGTCGGCTCTTACGGGGTTTCCGCTGTGCCGCCCGCCGCCGTGATGGCTTCCTGCGCGCTTTGGCTGTACTTTTGAACGCGAACGGTGAGCGCTTTGGTCACCGTGCCGTCGCCCAGTACCTTTACGCCATCTTTGGGGGACTTTATCACCCGATTTTCCAAAAGAAATTCGGCGGTGATTTCCGTCCCCTCCTCGAACTGATCGAGATCGCCGAGACTGACAAGGGCGTAGTGCTTTTTATAGCGTCCCGTGTTGAAGCCACGGGCGGTAAGGCCTGTGCCGATACCGCGCTGTTTCGGCAGGCGGCGGTGAAGCGGGGTCTGACCGCCCTCGAAGCCGAGTTTAGACGAGCCTCGGGACTTGTCGCCCTTGTGACCGCGCGTGGACGTTTTGCCGTGACCGGAACCCGGCCCGCGCCCAATGACTTTTCGGCGCTTGGTGGAACCCTCGGCGGGTTTCAAATCGGATAAATTCATTTCGCCTCCGCCGCTGTTTCGTCAGCGGTTGCGACCACGACGAGATGGCGAATTTTGAACACCATGCCCCGGATCGCCTCGTTGTCGGGCCGAACTACGGTTTTGCCCAGTTTGCGAAGCCCTAAAGCCTCGGCGGTTAAGCCCTGGCTTTTCTCGTACCCTATGGGGCTGCGCTTCAGCGTAATCTTAAGCTGCGCCATTGCTGGTCACCCCTTCCACGGAAGCGGCGTTCGCTTCCGGCGTCGTGTTGTCGCCGCTCGGCGACGCAACCGCCGCCGCCCCGGCAGTCGGCGCAACCGCTTCTACCAACGCAACCGGTTGAAGAGCGGCGACAGCGGCGGAGCCATCGAAGCCGTTGGTTTGAACGGTCTGTGAGCCGCGCCGGATTTCCTCAACGGTCTTGCCGCGCAAGCGCGCCACGTCCTCAATGTTGCGAAGCTGTTTGAACGCTTCCATCGTGGCCCACGCGTTGTTGACCGGGTTCGCCGCGCCAAGCGATTTGGCGAGAACGTCCTTGACGCCCGCGTATTCCAAAAGAATGCGAACCGCTCCGCCCGCGACAACGCCGGTACCCGGCGCGGCGGGGCGAAGCATAACCTGCGACGCACCGTGATTGGCGAGGGTTTCGTGCGGGATGGTGCCGTCCACCATCGGAACCAGAACCATGTTCTTTTTGGCGGCTTCGGTTCCTTTGCGAATCGCATCCGGAATCGCGCGCGCCTTGCCGATGCCCGCGCCGACATGCCCGGCGTTATCGCCGACCACAACCAGCGTAGACCAACTCATCGTGCGTCCGCCCTTGTGCGTCTTCTGGACCTTGTTGGTCCGAACGACGCGCGGCTCGCTTAAATTCAATATATCCGCGTTAATTCGTGCCATATAACTTCCTTAAAAGTCCAGTCCGCCTTCGCGAGCCGCATCGGCGAGCGCTTGAATGCGCCCGTGGTAAAGGTAGCCGCCCCGGTCGAAAACGACGCGGGTAACGCCTGCGGCGAGAGCGCGCTCGGCGATCAATGCGCCGACGGCTTTTGCACCTTCGACATTTCCGCCAATCGCGCTGTCAAGGTTTTTCGACGACGCCGCGGTGACCGTTTGGCCCAAGCCATCGTTGATAATCTGGGCGTAGATATTCTTGTTGGAGCGGTACACGTTCAGTCGGGGGCGATCGTCCGTGCCGACCACGCGCTTGCGGACGCGGTCATGCCGCTTTTTCCGCGTTTCATTTCGATTTTGCATTTACTTATTTCTTTCCGCGATTACCGATTACCGACCGGGAACCGTTCGGGAGGAGCGAGAAAACGGATAGCGGGAAAGCAAGATAAAGAGGTTTTACGCACTCGTCATCTCTGACCTTCTTGCCTTCCTGCTATCAACTTTCTCGCTTTTATTTCTTTTTGGCTCCGCCCTTGCCGCCCTTAGCGCCCGCCTTACCGGATTTACCGGCCTTGCGGCGGACGATCTCGTCGCTGTACTTGATGCCCTTGCCCTTGTACGGCTCCGGCGGACGAACCTTGCGGACCTCGGCGGCCTGCTGGCCCACGGCCTGCTTGTCAATTCCGGCAACCGTTAAAATCGGTTGGCGGGTGGCGGGGTCAACCACGGAGGAAAACGTCACGCCCTCGCGCGGCTCGATCACGACCGGGTGGGAATAGCCGACGTTCAGGGTGAGGGTTCGGCCCGCAACGGTTGCGCGGAAACCGACGCCATTGATGTTCAGGATTTTCTGGTAGCCCGCCGACACGCCGACAACCATGTTGTTGAGGAGCGTGCGCGTCAGGCCATGCAGGGCGCGGTGGCGGTCGGAGTCGGTGGGACGCTCGACCGTTAAGATCGCGCCGTCCTGCGTGATCGTCATATCGGACGAAAGGTTCTTGGTAAGCGTTCCCTTCGGGCCGGTGACGGTGACGAGGCCATCGGCCTCCGCCTTGATAGTGACCCCGGCGGGAACCGGAATGGGCTGTTTGCCAATACGGGACATAGTTTTGGTTACTCCCCCGTTTGGAGGAAGCAAAAAAGTTATTAGCAAGAAAGCCGGAAGGTCAGAAAAGACGGCTTTTCGCCAACGTCCTATCTGACTCTTTGCTATCTCGTTATCTACTCTCTTGCTTCCTCGAACGGGTCTCGATCACCGGGCGACGCCATAAATGCGCGTCGCGGGTTTGATTTTAATAAACGTAAGCGAGGATTTCGCCGCCGATGCCGAGGCGCTTGGCCTGGCGGCCCGTCATCAGGCCGCGCGAGGTCGTCAGAATGGAGATTCCGAGACCGCGCTGGACAACGGGGATTTCGTTCGCGGCGGCGTACACGCGCAAACCGGGCTTGCTCACACGCTTCAAGCCGGTGAGGGCAGTCTCGCGACGCGCGCCTTGTCCCGGGCCGTAGCGCAGAACTACCTTGATGCGGTTTTGCGGGGCGTCGTTAATAACTTCGTAGCCTTTGATAAAGCCTTCGGCCTGCAAGA
>CAXUMS010000029.1:0-2329 GCA_964252165.1 uncultured Armatimonadaceae bacterium | reverse complement strand
CTCGCGCTTGATCTTGCTGTCCGGCAGTTCGAGGCTGTCATGGTTCGCGGAGGTCGCGTTGCGGAGGCGGGTCAGAAGATCGCCGATGGGGTCATTGATTACCATTTGCTATTTCCTTACCAGCTCGACTTCGTCACGCCGGGGATAAGCCCGCCGTGCGCCATCTCGCGGAAAACGATGCGCGACACGCCGAATTTTCGCATAAAGCCATGCGAGCGGCCCGAAATGTTGCATCGGTTGTTGAGGCGGGTTGGGGAAGCGTCACGGGGAAGCTTCGCCAGTCCCTCGTAATCGCCCTTCGCCTTTAATTCCGCACGGACCGCCGCGTACTGGGCGACCGTTTTCTCACGGCGCTTTTGACGCGCCTTCCAGGATTCTCGTCCCATAATATTCTCCAGGTCCCCGCCGCATTGGATCACGGCGCGGGCTTTGGCGCGGAAAGTCTTTCAGCAAGAACCATCCGCCATTTGTTGATGTTTCGTGGCGCGTTAAAAAACGGCCCGCTCGCAAGAGCGCGCCGCGCGTCAACCTTGTCACGGTATCACACGGTTTGGCTTTGCGCAAAAAACGGCCCGTTCCGCTGTTGCGATCGCCGCGATTTGCCTAACCGTTCACGTAGACGCGCGAAACGCGGCGTGAAAGGGCGCACGTAACTTCGTGGGGCGTGGTTTCGAGTAGGTCGGCGAGATCGAGAACGGTTTGTGACTCGCCATTGTCGTCCCCGATGAACGTCGCGGCTTCGCCGAGCGCGACAGGCGTGCGGGCGTCGGTGACATCTATCTGGCATTGATCCATCGAAATGCGCCCGACGAGCGGAAACCGTCGCCCATTCAAGAGAACATGGCCCCGGTTGCCCAACCGCCGCGCGACGCCATCCGCATAGCCTGCCGCGAGAGTGGCGATACGAGACGGGCGCGTGATCGTGTGCGTGCGCCCGTAGCCGACCGTTGCGCCCGTTGGAAGTTCGCGGAGAAGCGTGACGCGGGCGCGCCATGCAAGAGCGGGCTGAAGTTGGGGCAAGTCCATGAACGCCCTCCGGTGCGGTTCGATCCCGTAAAGAAGTAGGCCCGGACGCAAAAGACTTCCGCGTATGCCGAGCGGCGTCAAGCGTGACAAACGGGAACCAAACCTCGCCATGCCGGGAGAATTCACGACCGACAGCCAAACGCCCCGGTTTCCTCTACCATCATCATATTGGGCGAGCGCGTCCGGCCCTACCGCCTGGAGAAACGCCTCGAAGCCATCGAACTGTGCGTGTGTCGCCCCGTCTCCTTCGTCGTCCGCCTCGTCCGCGCTTGCCAGATGGGTAGCGATTCCCGTGACGCGCACAAGGGGCAGTGTCTGCGCCTGGTTCCAGAGCGTGAGGGCGTCGGAAGTGAGAGCGCCCTCGCGGCCCATTCCGGTATCCAGCATCAGAAAGCACCGGGCCGGGAGCGGTGCGGAAACGGTGGCGCGGGCGAGGGCCGCAAGTTGCTCTGGCGACGATACCATCGGGACGAGGTCGGCGCGCACGATGGCGTCGGCCTCATCGGGCAAAAACGGGGACAGCAAGTAGATGTCGCCCCTCACGCCTGCACGGCGTAGTTCGTCCGCTTCGTCCACGCACGCGACACCGAAGTGCGTCACGCCGCCCCCTATCGCCGCGCGGGCGATCTGCGCCGCGCCATGCCCGTAGGCGTTCGCCTTGACTATCGCCATAACGGCCCCGTCCGCATCCAAATCCCGGGCGTGGGCGGTTAAAGCGTCGGCGTTGGCGCGCACGCGGGCAAGATCAATCTCGGCCCAGGTTCGCGTTGTTTGCCGCGACCACAACCGGGCTACGTCGTCGCCCTGCGGCGGCGGGGCGTTTTGAGGTAGCGGCGACGCCGCGAATGCCTGCCGATCGGGTTCGCTTTGCGGAAGCGTTGGTTTCACCCCCTACGTTTCGCCGCCCAAGCCGCGTCGCCCTGCCTCGAACGGGCTTAGCCTCGTGATTTGCCGCCGATACCGCACGAGTTCGACGCGATGAAATCGGACCTTCCCAGTGCGGCGGCGGGTCAGCGCGGCGCAGGACCGGGGCGGGCGAGGCGAGCGTCATTCGTTCCGGCGCGCCACGTCGCACCGCGCTACTTTCATAAACGGCAAGGGCGTTGGTTAAGCGGCGACCGGGCTTAATTAGCGTTCGCCCGCGATAATGCAGACCGGTAGACGAGCCGCCATCAAGGTTCAAGGCGTTTGTCGCGCCCAGTGCGGACAACGCCTGCGCCCACTGCGGTAAATCCACGCGGGCGGTGGTCGCAACCAGAAGCAATCGCGATTTTCCGGCAAGCGCGACCGCGACGCTGACGAT
>CAXUMS010000028.1:20643-37600 GCA_964252165.1 uncultured Armatimonadaceae bacterium | reverse complement strand
GCGGTATCCGGGTCGGGCAAGCTTGGTATCCCGTTGTCGCGATGCGCTGGGCGAACGGAACATCGCTGGGTCGCTGGATCGAGGACCGGCGCGACAACCCCGACGCGCTCCGCCGCCTCGCGAGCGCTTTGGATGAACTTCTGGCGACGCTGGAAGCGCGTCACCTCGCGCACGGCGACTGGCAACACGACAATATTTTGGTTGCGGAGGACGAAGCCGAACATATTCGCCTGACACTCGTGGACTACGACGGCGTTTACACGCCCGAGTTGGATGGCTTGCCCGCGACCGAATTGGGACACCCGAATTACCAACACCCGCGCCGGAGCGCCGCGCATTTCGGCGTCGGCTTGGACCGGTTCGCGCACCTTTCTTTAACGACCGCGCTTCACGCCCTCGCGCTTGACCTCGCTTTGTGGGAGCGCGCCGGTCACGACGGCGAAAGCGTGGTTTTCCGCCGCGCCGATTTCGAGAATCCGGAAGCGTCCCCGGTGTTCGCCCTTGTCCGTGCGATTGCCGCCCGCACCGGCGACACTGTT
Organism: uncultured Armatimonadaceae bacterium; assembly: GCA_964252165.1. GTDB lineage: Bacteria > Armatimonadota > Armatimonadia > Armatimonadales > Armatimonadaceae > CAXUMS01. The sequence goes on along the minus strand of CAXUMS010000028.1, from coordinate 37,061 downwards.
CTCAACGCGCGCCTTTCGGCTCTGGACGCCGCGCTCACAAGCGAACCGGGCGATTTGCTGGCGCCGCTTTCGGATGAAGTGCGTCATACAGCCCGTTCGGACTGGGCGCGCCAATGGTGGTTGGGCGAGGAAGAGGAGCGCGCGGCCCCAGTCGGCAAGACCGCCGCGCGCTTTATCGCGCTACGCTCGCAAACGCCGCTGGAAATCAACGTTGACGAGATTGATGAAACAAAGCCGTTTCCGTTTATTGCAAAACTTCAACAGCCTGCCATCATTGCGGACGAGGAACATAACAAAACCGCGTCGGGCGCTTGTTTAGGCGCCGGACTGCTTGCAGGCATTTTCTTCTGGTTGTTGATGTATGATATGCCAAACGGCGTCTTCTTCCTCACGCTGTACTCAGCGGTTTATATTTTATTCGCGTCCCTTCTCTACTTTCAGTGGCCCCGCAAGCGGATACATGATCAACTTTATACCGAGTACGGCAAGGCGAAAATGCGCCATGACGCGGCAACCGAACGCCTCGCGCGAATGGACGCGAGCGTGTCGCTTGCCGCGCAACATACGTTAAACATAGGTGAGGAAGCGTTTGTACACCAAAGGCTTTTGGAAGAGCGCATCACACCTTTTGGCGCGCCCTTGATTCCCGCTCGTCCCGAAACGGCGCGTCGCCTTATCGTTGCGGGCATTCACAGTCTTGCCGACCTACACGACCATTTGGTTGTTACAAACTTGCAGGTGTGGGAGATGGCGGCGCTTATGCAAACGCGCCGAGACCGTGAGATTAAAGCGCGGGTCGAGTATCAGCAAATCATTGATCAGTTGCGCGACCTCAAAGTGCGGCGTACCGAGATAGAAGCCGAGCGCGAAGGTCTAAGAAACGAACTAAACCAGTTACAAGCCGAGCGCGACGCGTTCCCGGACGCCTCGGTCTGGGCGTACGCGCGCCGATTAGTTGGACTGCCCGCGTAGCCGTGCGCCTTCTGTGTTCAATGTTATCGCCCCTGATGGTATAACAAAATCATGCCTTATTCCGCAGAGATCAACCGGTCGAAACCGACCGCCTTCTTCTTTCTTATTGACCAGAGCGGCTCGATGGATGACGCCTACGGCATGGACACGAGCAAGCGCAAGTGCGATGCGGTCGCGGACGCTATCAACCGCCTTCTGTCCACGCTGGTTCTCCGGTGCGCCAAAGGCGAGGATGTGCGCGATTACTTCCAGATCGGCGTGGTGACGTACGGCGGCGCGGTCCGCAACGGTTTCTCGGGCGGCCTGTCCGCGCGGCAGTTTGTGCCGATCTCGGAGATCGCGGACAACCCGCTCCGGGTTGAACAGCGGACGCGCAAGGAAGACGATGGCGCAGGGGGCTTGACCGAGCGCACAATCCGGTTCCCGATCTGGTTTGAGCCGAACGCGAACGGCAACACGCCGATGACGGCGGCGATCGAGGAAGCGCGGCGCGCGGCCCTCGCGTGGTGCGAACTGTACCCGCTTTCCTACCCGCCCGTTATCATTAATATTTCCGATGGCGAGCCGACCGACGGCAGCCCGCTTGCCGCATCCGAGCAGTTGAAGCAAATCGGCACGAACGACGGCAAAGCGCTGTTTTTTAATATCCATATCAGCGGCTCCGCCAAGCGTCCTATCGAGTTCCCGGATACGCAATTGGGCCTGCCCGATGAATTCGCCCAGCGGTTGTTTGAAATGAGCAGTATCCTTCCGCCGCGCTTGTATCAGGAAGCCCAGCGCGAGGGGTTTGCGGTCACGCCCCACTCGCGCGGTTTCGCGTTCAATGCGGATTTGCGCTCGCTTATCCAGTTCCTCGACATCGGCACGCGAACCGCCGATTTAAGATAAAAGGATGAAGGCGGAAGGATGAAGGATGAAAAAAGCGCACCCTTTGTTGTTCGCGTTCTTCATGCGCCGAAAGAGGGGAGCAATGAGGATCAGTACGAGGACGCCTGCGCGTTTGCGCCGCGCGGGGAGAACGGCGACGCGTTAACGGTTGCGCTCTCCGATGGGGCGTCGGCGGCGGTTTTCGCGCGCGACTGGGCGAACCTGCTGGTTCAAGATTTTGCGACCGGTGCGCCGTTCCCGGATAGCGACGCCGACGTTCACGCGCGTGTCGCCGCGCTCGCTCCCTTGTGGCGAGCGAACGTCGAAGATCGCGCGACGTCATGGTGGGCGCAGGAAAAACTGCCGTCCGGCTCGGCGGCGACCTTGCTGGTTGTTGATTTCGATGCCGCAGCGATGCGCTGGCAGGCGCGGGCGGTCGGCGATGTTTGCTTGTTCGTGGTGCGCGCGGAGAAGCTTAAGTACGCGTTTCCCATCACCAAATCCGCACGGTTCGATGATCGCCCCGGCCTCTTGACCACGGTTCTGTCGCATACGCCTCCCAAAATCGCGCGGTTCGGGGCCGAACTGATGCCAAATGACCGCTTCTTTTTGATGACCGACGCGCTTGCCGCGTACTTCCTCCAAGAGTTCGAGGCTAAACATAAACCGTGGAACGATTTGCCCGTAACTAATCCCGTCCTCGCCGACTTTATCAAGCCGCGCCGCGACAAGGGCGTTCTCAAAAACGACGACGTAACGCTCGTGGAAATCACACTAACAGCCGCATGACGAGGCGGATGCTATACGGTTAACTTAAATTTAATCTAACTTTAACCACCTCTTAATCTCCCCTTAACACCGCTGTTGCAGGATTAAGGTTTACTATACTTGTCCGGCGGGCGCACAAATCAACGCCAACGCCGCAAGCCTTTCCACGGGAGCCTAAGAATGAACCCCACCGCCAAGCCTCATGTTTCGCGCCGCGCCTTTACACTGATTGAACTACTTGTAGTTATTGCAATTATAGCCATTCTTGCGGCCATCCTTTTTCCGGTTTTCGCCAAAGCGCGCGACAAGGCCCGGCAAGCATCGTGTTCCAGCAACATGCGGCAGATCGGGCTGGGCTTTATGATGTACGCTCAGGATAACGACGAGTCGTTCCCCGGCGAGGCCCCGAACGTGAACACGCCGAGCGACCCAGGCGGTCCGTTCGACGTGGTTTGGCCTTTCGTTATCACGCCGTATATCAGCGGCGCGCCCGGAAACTGGGCGGCAAGCCCGACCAATATCTATGTTTGCCCATCGAATGACCTGATTCAAGGCGTGCCGGTTTCGGATAGCGATGTCGCCAGCGGAAAGGCGCTTCCGTACTTCCAGAAATACGGCGTGACGGTGGACACGTCGAAAAACGCGTACGCATGGCACGCTTCCTACTCGATCAACGACTGCATCGTGGGCGAGGCGGACGGCAGCGGCGCGACAGCGGTCAACGGAAGCCTGCTCGCCGCGTGGCAACGCCCGTCGCAGGAGTATATGTTCATGGAGGCGGGCCTCAAAGGCGCGGTGAACGATTCCGATGTGGACTCCAACGACATGGACAAAGAAGACAATGAAGTGTTTATGAAGCACTCGGAAGGCATGAACATCGTCTACATTGACGGTCATGTGAAATGGATAAAAGATTCCCGCGTGGACAAAGACGGTGTGGCCGCGAACGAAGGCATGGGAACGCCGGTCTACTACTCCTCGTCCGGGTCCGCCCCGACGCCCTGGCGCCCGCGCTACCTGACCCCGTAGAACGAGGGTAACGCCATCCGCATCTAAAGACAGAACAGCGAGCGGAATCTTCGTTCGCTGTTCTCGTTCTAACCGCAACGCCCCGAATAATGAACTATTGCCGCATTATTGCCTTTTCGCTTTCCTCCGGCTTTCTTTGCGCGTCGCTTGTTATTGCGTCCCGCGCCGATGCGCCCGCGCCGCGCGCGATAAAAGCCGTTGTCACGACCGAACCGGTGGCGTCCGATCCTGACGATCCGGCGATTTGGGTGAACCGGCGCAACCCGGCGCAAAGCCTTGTTATCGGCACGAACAAGGCGGCGAAAGCGGACGGCGGCGCGCTTTACGTTTGGGGTTTGGACGGCAAAACGCGGCAAATTTTCAAGGATTTGGACCGACCTAATAATGTGGATTTGGAATACGATTTTGCATTAGGCCAAAAGCGGGTCGCCCTGGTCGCCGTGACGGAGCGGTTGACGAGCCGGTTGCGTTTGTACCAAATCGCGCCCGACACGGGGACGCTTTCCGAAATTGCGCCGGTCGGCGGCATCCCTGTTTTCGCGGGTGAAACCGGCGAAGAAGCGGCCCCGATGGGCGTTTCCCTGTTCCGCCGCCCCAGCGATGGCGTTGTATTCGCCGTTGTCGGGCGTAAATCCGGGCCGACCACGGGCGGCTATTTGTGGCAGTACCGGTTAGACGACGACGGAACCGGCGGCGTTCGCGGCGTAAAGGTGCGCGCATTCGGGGCGTACAGCGGCAAAAAGGAGATCGAAGCGATTGCGGTGGACGATGCTTTGGGCTTTGTGTACTACGCCGATGAGCGGGTCGGCATCCGTAAGTACAACGCCGACCCCGACGTGAAGGACGCAAACCGAGAAGTTGCCCTGTTCGCGACAACGGGCTTCAAAGCCGACCACGAGGGTATTGGGATTGTCGCGACCGGCGAGAAAACCGGCTTTATCGTCGCCACGGATCAACTGCCCAGAAGCAGTGAGTACCATCTGTTCCGGCGCGAGGGCGAGCCGAATCGCCCGCACGATCACACGCGTACGGTCGCTATCGTCAAGGGCGGCGCGGATTCCACCGATGGTTTGGATATTACGTCCGCCCCAATGGGGAAGGCGTTTCCGCACGGCTTGATGGCCGTGATGAACAGCGGTCCGAAGAACTTCCTTTTGTTTCGCACCGACGACGTTCTGCCGCACGTCAATGCCGAGAAATTCAAACCCGGCCCCGCCGCCGCTCCGCCAGTAACTGTTCGTAAAGCGCAAGGTGTTCTCGTGCGGCCTTCTCGATCCGAAAATCGTCCGCGTACGCCCGCGCCGCGACGGTAAGCCGCTCGCGCAATGGGGCGTCGCTGAGAAGCGCGCGGATATTGCCTGCAAGCGCGTCCGCATCGCCGATGGGGGACAGGAGGCCGCGCCCTTCCACGGCTTCCGTGAGACCGGGCGCACGGGTAGCGGCAATCGGGGTTCCGCCGCTCGCCATCACCTCTAAGATCGCGCGCGACCAGCCTTCAAACAGCGACGGCTGAACATACACATCCGCCATCTTGATCAGCGATGCGACATCGGAGCGCCGACCCAGAAAATGCGTCCGGTCCGCAATGTTGAGCGCGCGCGCAAGGACTTGGAGTTCGCCCCGAAGCGGTCCATCGCCCGCGAGCGCGGCATGAACGCCGGGCAGGGCGGGCAGAGCGCGAAGGAGCGTCGCCTGGTCTTTTTGCGCTTCCATGCGCCCGACGCACAGCGCGACAGGCGTCGCCTCATCGGTTAACCCCAACACCTCCCGCTTGGTCACGCGCGGGGCGTTCGCGAACGCGGGAATGTCAATCGCCGGGTAAAGCACCGTGGTTTGCGCCGTTGTTTCGGGAAGCCATGCAGTTAAACTGTCACGTGTCGCCTCGCCGACCGCGATAATGTGATCGTACGCGCGGTACAGCGGGCCATCGAAGAGTTTGAACGCCTGGTAATCGCGGCGCCGATTGTAGGCGCAATGCTCGGTGGTGACGAGCAGGGGGCGATGGGTGCGTGGAATCCTCCGCACGGCAAGCGCGGCCCAGAGTTGCGCGGGGAATAGGTGGATATGAACGATGTCAAAGCCGCCACGAGCGATGTAACGCGCTAAAGGCCGGACATGCTTGGGAGAGTAAAAGCCGATGTCGCGGGCGTTCGTTGCGACCGGCACGCCCCGCTCGGCGAACACGGCGGGTAAAAACGAGTCGGCAGGCAGTAAACCCATCGCCGTTACATCGGCGCGACCCGCTTCTTTTTGCGCGCCCGCAAGGTCCGCAAGCGACACTTCCGCGCCCCCGACACGCAAATCGTTAATAATGTGGAGAACGCGCGGCATATCGAAACTTTAATATATCGCGGCGAAACCGCCCCGCCCTGTAGCGAAACGCGAGCGGTATACTAAAAGGAGAAGGTTTTGGAGGCTTAATTTTTATGGCGGTTGAAATCGAAGACGCCCCGGCGCGGCCCGCAAGCGAAATGGACGCCGTGGATCGGCAGTTGCTAAACGCGCTTCAGGAAAATTTCCCGCTGGTTCCGCGCCCGTTCGCCGCGCTGGGCGAGGCGGTCGGTATCGGCGAGGACGAAACGATGGAGCGGATCGTGCGGCTCAAGGAAGCGCGCATCATCCGGCAAATCTCCGCAATTTTCGATTCCCGAATGCTCGGTTACACCGGCTCGCTTGTCGCCATGAAGGTGGACCCGGCCCGGGAAGATGAGGCCGCCGCTATCGTCAATGAGCATCCCGGCGTTTCGCACAACTACCGAAGATCCCACGCCTACAATATCTGGTACACGCTGACGCTTCCGCCCGGCATGGACTTGGGCGAAGAGATTGACCGCTTGTCCCAAAAGGCGGGCGCGATCAAAACGTGGCCCCTGCCTACCCTTCATCTATATAAAATTGGCGTCACGATGGATATGACGGGCGAAAAAGACCGAACCGCCCGCGACGCGCCGGACGAGCGTAAGCGAAACCGAACGCGTGATTTATCGCTTACGGGCCGCGATGTGGAACTGATTCGCGTTCTGCAACAGGACCTGCCGATCACGCCCAACCCGTTCGCGCTTCTTGCGAGCGCCGCGGGCGAAACCGAAGAAATTCTGCTCGATGGCGCGCAACGCTTTATCGAGGGCGGCAAGATGCGCCGATTCGCCGCCGTTCTTCATCACCGGGAGGCAGGTTATCGTTATAACGCGATGGCTGTCTGGGTTTGCCCCGAAGACAAAATCGCCGAAACCGGCAAGGTGATGGCGTCATTTAAGGCCGTTTCCCACTGCTACCAGCGCCCGACGTACGACGACTGGCCGTACGCGCTGTTTACAATGGTACATGGGCAAAGCGAGGCCGACTGCGAACAGTTGGTCGAAGAAATCGCGCGAACCACGGGCCTTACTGAATACCGGCTTTTATATTCGACCAAAGAATACAAAAAGGTGCGCGTTCAGTACTTCACGGAAGACTACGCGCAGTATCTGGACGCCGAAGGGCGTGTCCGCAGGCCCGGCGACGCCGCGCCGCTTGTCGAGGGCGAGGCGGTCGCGCTTGGCGCGCCAACCGTATCCTTGTAAAAGCGCGAGGTTTCCTTACATGCGAAAGTTCACCGGTTTTGTCGCTGTTTTCGTGTTGGGCTTCGCGGCCTGCGCGCTGATCCTGCTTAAGGTGGGCGCGCTTGTTCCGCCCGCCCCGTTCGGCGCGTGGGGCGGGGCGTCGGCGCGTGGTCGTGAAAACCTCGCGCGCGCGCTCGATGCCGCGCCGGTCGCCGCCCCGCCATCATCCGCCGCTGTCGCAACCCGAAACAGCGCGGCGGTTGCGGACGCCGCCGCCAAAGTCGAGCCCGCCGTGGTCAATATTGACATTAGCGGGCAAACGCGGGCGAGCGCGGAACCCGGTCCGTTCGGGTTTATGCGTCCGGGCGGCGTTCAGCAGTTCGCGGGAAGCGGCTCGGGCATTATTATCTCCGGCGATGGTTACATTTTGACCAACAACCACGTGATCGCGCCGGTCGCGGACGGCGGGAGCGGTTCTATTGTGGTTCGTTTGGACAACGGGCGCGAGTTCAAAAGCGTGACGGTTGTCGGGCGCGACCCGCAAACCGATTTGGCGGTTCTCAAGGTTGCGGGCGCGAAAGATCTGCCCGCCGCGCAGTTGGGCGATTCGGACAAGCTCCGAGTCGGCGACTGGGCGATTGCGGTCGGCAACCCGCTTGGCTTCAACTCCACCGTTACGCTCGGTATCGTCTCCGCTCTGAACCGCAGAGGCTTCCGAACGGAAAACGAGGCGCTTGATACCGTAATCCAAACCGACGCCGCCATCAATCCTGGTAACAGCGGCGGCGCGCTCGCCGACATCAACGGCCAGGTTGTCGGCATCAACACGGCTATCGCCTCGTCTACAGGCGCGTCGGTCGGGATAGGCTTCGCCATTCCCATCAACTCCGCCAAGCGCATCATTAAGCAACTGGTCGAAAAGGGGAAGGTTATCCGTCCCTATCTCGGCATCCGCTACGCCGCGTTTTCCAATATTGACCGAGCCGCGATGAAGAAACTGTATCCCGGCCTGCAATTACCGGAGGCGAACGATGGCGTGGTGGTGGTGAATGAGGACAGCCCCGCGCCCGCCGTGATTCCCGGTTCGCCCGCCGACAAGGCTGGCTTGCGCCCCTACGATGTGATCCTCGAAGTGGACGGACGAGAAATCGAGAACATCGAAACCGTCAAGACCGCCGTACAAAAACGTGAGGTCGGCGACAAGCTCGCGCTTCAAATCTGGCGCAACGGGAAAACGTTCACCGCAACCGTGACGCTGGAAACGATGCCCGCAAACTACGGCGCAACGCCTCAGCCAGCCGCGCCCGGCGGCGGCGGCGACAACTCGCCGTTTGGCGATAATGAGGCGCCCAGCGACGGATTTGTTCTTCCACGCTCACGGTAAGGAGCGTTTGTCTTACCACAAATTATGACGAGTGATTTTTTAAGCGCAACACAACAACGCTTGCTATCAATGATGGTAGGAGACGTGTTGGTCGAAATTCGTATGCTGTGCTGGCAGGAGAAGTCCCGCCAGGCAGCGGACTTGGCGGATGCCGTAGAAAGCCTGCCCGGCGAACTATTTGGACACGGCTTTTTTACGTGGACGCAACTACGTGGGCTTCTCGGTGAGTATCAAAGCAGGTACCCACAACGCGAAGGCCACGATTACCTTTCTCGTATAGATGAAATTTGCCGTGCAACCTAATCAAGCCGCCAACGCTGATTTCATTGGAAAGGGAACCGCGCGGGAAAAGCGAAAGTAAATGTATGCTTTTTGCCGATCTCGTCCTCTTCAATGGAAACCTTGTCACTCTAAACGACGACGCCCCGCACGCGTCCGCGCTTGCGGTTCGGGACGGGCGTATCGCGCTTGTTGGGAGTGACCGCGACGCGCTTGCGCTCGCCGGGCCAGACACGCGGCGCGTGGATCTTGCCGGGAAAACCGTCACGCCAGGCTTTTGCGACGCACACCTGCATTTGCTTTCCTATGGCGCGCAAATGATGCGGCAGGCGGATCTGACGGGGAGCGTGTCGGTGGATGACGTTCTCGCGCGATTATCCGATCATGCCGGGCGAGACGGCGGCGGGCCGGGGGAATGGATTCAAGGGCGCGGCTTCGATCAGGAACTTTTGACCGAGGGCCGTTTCCCCACCCGCGCCGACCTGGACCGCGTTTCCCAAACCCGGCCCATCGTTATCTCGCGCGTTTGCGGTCATGTCGTGGTCGCAAATTCGCGTGCGCTTGACCTCATTACGGAAGACCAACGAGCGAAGGGTGACGCGGACACCGGCCTGTACGCCGAGGAAAGTCGCTACGATTTCTACGCGCAAATTCCCGCCTTATCCGAAAGGGAGATGGAAGAGGCCGTTTTGCGCGCCGAGGCGGTCGCGCTCCGCACCGGAATTACATCGGTTCACACGCTTCTCGATACGCCCGAGCAAATGGGCGCATATGCGCGGCTGCATCGCAAAGGAAAACTGCGCCTGCGTGTCGCGGGAATGCCGCCGCACGCGAGCGCCGCCGACCTGCACCGGCACGGCGTCGGGACCGGCTTCGGCGACAACCGCGTTCGGTTCGGCGCGGCGAAACTGTTTTCCGATGGCTCGCTCGGCGCGCGCACCGCGCTCCTTGCCGCCCCGTACGCCGACGACCCGGAACAGCCGGACAACGTCGGCATTCGCATTTACGAGCCGGACGATCTCAAAACTCGCGCCCGCGACGCCCACGAAAAAGGCTTTCAAATCGCCATCCACGCCATCGGCGATCAGGCTGTGCGAGAGTGTTTGGACGCGTTGGAGTTCGCGCTCGGCCCGGACGGCGACAACACGTACTACCGGCACCGCATTGAACACGCCTCTATCCTGCCGCCCGACCTGATGGCGCGCATGGCGGCCCGCAAAATCGTCGCCGTGGTTCAACCGCAGTTTGTGTTATCCGATTATTGGACGGGCGAGCGGGTAGGGGAGGAGCGCGCCCGCGTCACGTACCCGTTCCGCTCAATGCTCCATGCGGGCATCCCGCTCGCGCTTTCGTCGGATTGCCCGGTCGAAAAACTGGACGCCTTCGCCTGTCTCGCCGCCGTGGTCGGGCGGCATCCGTGGTCGCCGGACGAAACCCTGACTCCGCTCGAAGCCCTCCGAGCGTATTGTTTGGGCGGCGCGTACGCCGCGCACAACGAGCAAAACGCCGGTTCGCTCGAAGCGGGGAAACTTGCCGACTTCGTTATCCTCTCCGCCGACCCGACGAATTTAAACGCGGGCGGTTTGCGCGGCTTGCAGGCGAAGCAAGTCTACATCGGCGGCGAGATGGTTTCTTAAAAACTTATTTAGCGTCAATTCTCCAACTCGGCCTCTTCATCCGGCTCCGCCTCAACCAAAATGGCCTCCTGCGCCGCCATCGCGATGTTGGGGTAGTCACCGGGTTGCACAAGCGCAGCAAGCGTGGGCAGATCGCGCGTGACGAACTCTCGCCAAGCGTTCCGCGCAACTTCTTCTAAGCCAGCATCATCTAAAGTTAACGCCGTCTCGGACACCAAGACGCGCTGATAAATGCTGGTCCATTTCGGGCGCAAAGTCTTCAAATTTTGCTTGAAGATTCCTGCACTGGTACGCGCCTTATTGAAAAGCGCAAGGCGCGTTTCCTGAGGGCCAGGAGCAATATATAACACCATTTTTAGCCCGGTTTGGTTGTTTGTCATGTAGAAAAACAGGATATGATTTCGCTTTCCGCCGCTAACTTCTTGTCGCAAACCAGGCTCGTTATCCCAATCTCTAACCGCAAAGAGTATCTGGCCCTTTGCTGAACTAAGGAGTATAAGCGTTTCATTTTCCGAAATGACCTCCTCGATAATGCCACGCAAGAACTCCTGCCGCGACGCTTCTTTGACCTCTTGAATAATTCGGTCCAACGCCTGACGATGTTTTTGATAAATGCGCTGACAAAGATCAGACACTTGGGAATCCGTCACAATCTGCCTCCTTAACATTTGCACATAATGGCGCACCACGATCAAAACATCTGGCTTCAGTAACGCCGCGCGATTCTCACAGAGAAAATCTAGGCACTCGCAAACCCTGTCGTAGCCAACGCTCAGGTACGAACTGTCGGTCGGCGCGATTGCATCCGGCGTTAAAAAGAGGTAAACACGTTGCCAGTCATCGCTCTTGGGGTAATTCGCCTCGATAATCTCTCGGTATCTCGTTAACTGCCCGGAATGCTCGCCTGTCCCGATTTTATTTTCGATGGTGACCACCAGTCTGTGACGGTCGCTGACCAGAAGCAAATCGATATGACGCCATTCACGTTGCACGGTCAGGTCCGACAAGTCCCAAAGATGAAGTGCAATAGGAGACACACCGTCCACCGTCAAGCCGTTCAGTGACTTCTGCAGTAAACGCTTCACGAACGCATCACCTATACCGTGACTTTCGTGTGGGCGAAGGAGGAAGGCTAAAAAATCGGAATGATGCAGTTCTTGGCGTGTCGTACCGATGGACTCGAACATGTTGAACTGAGCAAGTTGCGCCTCCAAGCGTTCCAACTCAGGATTATCCACGACGAACCGCTCCAGTGATCTAAACAACTCATCCCCATGAACCCCTGAAATGCTTCGCGCAGTGTCGCTCATCATCTAACTTACCTTCTTTCCAGCCCCTTGTTCGTTACGAGAGAACGCTAAAACCTCGTCAAACGTCGGGATGCCGGGTTGCGCCCCTCGGCGCGTTACTTTCAGCGCGGCGGCGGCGCAGGCCCAGCGGACCGAATCGCGGAGCGAGCGGCCCCGCGCGATTTCGACCGCAAGCGCCGATGTGAACGTGTCCCCGGCGGCGACCGTGTCCACGGCGCGCACAGGGTACGAGGAAACGCGCTCGATGCCGTCCGGCGTGACGATCACCGCGCCCTGCGCGCCCAACGTGACTACGGCGCCGTCCATGCCCAGGTCGAGTAGTTCGCCCAACTCGGCGTCATCGCGGAACGGGGACGTGCGGGCGAGCAGGGTTTGCGCTTCCGTTTCGTTGGGCGTCAGGAGAAACACGCGGCGGAGCAGTTCGGGCGGAAGCGCGCGGGCCGGGGCCGGGTTAAGAATTACCGGGACGCGGCGGGTGTGGGCGAGGGCGGCGGCGGCTTCAATCGCCTCCAATGGCACTTCAAGCGACAGGATTATCGCGTCGGCGTTCAGGAACGCGGGCGCGGCGCGCTCGATGTCCTCGCGCGACAGAAGGGCGTTCGCGCCCGGCGCGACCGTGATCGCGTTCTCGCCGGTCGTCTCATTGATCGTAATCAGGGCGACGCCGGACGCGACGCCCGGCATTACCGTGATATATGCGGTTTCGATGTTGTCGCGCCGGTAAGCGTCCACCGACGCGCGCCCGTAGGCGTCGTCGCCGACCCGCGCGACAAACGTCACGGCCCCGCCCAAACGCGCGGCGGCGACGGCCTGGTTCGCGCCCTTGCCGCCCTGCACGGTTTGAAGCGCTTGCCCCAGCACGGTTTCGCCGGGGCGGGGGATGGCGGGCGCGGAAACCACTAAGTCTGTGTTCGCGCTGCCGACGACGACGATGTTGGGAAGATGGGCGTTCATCCGTTTATGTTCCTAATGCGCCGCCGTGGACGGCGCGGGCGCGCCGACCCGAAACGACACATTGGTTGCGGCGGGGTTGTCCTGAAGCGACAAAACCAGCGATGGAGCCGGTATGCTATGATCTTCGCGGGTCGATACAATCGCCGTCCCGACCGAGAAATACTCGATCACGTGCGAACCCCAACCGTGTGACCGCTCCTCAACGCGCGCTCCGACAATACCCTCGGCTTGCTCGCGCTCGCCCTCGGCCTGCATCCGGGCGACCGATAGTTCGCGGGCGTCGTAGATCGCCTGCGTGTACGTCGGCATTTCGGAGTTCCGCCCGACCTGCGAGAACCACTGCTTCAGGCCTTGATAACCGACATGGTACACGCACGTTCCCATCACGAGCGATACGGGGCGGTAACCCGCGCGCAAAAGCGTCCAAAAGTCCTGCCCGGATAAATCCGACGTAAACGGTCTGCCCGACGGCGTGCGATACTGCGCGCTCGCATCGCGGGCGCGCACTGCCGTCCCGATTGCCATGAACTCCGCAAGGTTCTCGCCCCATTCCGAACGCGTCACCTCCAGACGAACGCCCACCACGCCGTCCGCGCCCAGCGCGTCGGCTTCCTCGTCCATGCGCGTGATTGCGAGTTCGCGCGCGTGGTACATCGCCTGTGTGAGCGTTTCGAGTTCCGTGCTTTTGGTGAACGCGGGCATCTGCCACCCGACGTGGTAAATGGACGATCCCATAACCAGGCCCACCGGCTCAAAACCCGCCTCGCGCACCAGCAAAAACTCGTTGATGCTCAGATCCGACGTGAAAAACGGCTTGCGCCCGTCCCCGCCGCGCCCCGCCGCAAGCCGCGCCCGCGCGTGTTCCGGCACGCCCACGAGCGAGTTTTGCTGATACTGTTCCATTTGTTGATCCGACATGTCGTTGTTACCTTTTGAAGTAGTAGTCGTGCATCGCCGATAAAAAGGGCGGCGTTATGGCGATACCGGATGCCGTTGCCAGCACGCTGTCAATACCGCAATGCGGGCAAAGCGCAGTGGCCTCGTCGTCCGTCCATTCCGTAATTTGATCCGGCGGAAACACGCGCAAACAAAAAAAACAGCCACATGCCGCACTCGCCTCAATCGCCCTCCGGTGATGGATGCAACATTTATGCGCGGCTTTAAGTTCTTCCTCGGTGATGTTCATGTGAGTAGGTCGCGCAGAGCGTCGCGGGTCGCCTTGTGGCGGTCGGCGCGGCGCGCGATGGCGTCCGACACCTCCGCGATCCACGCTTCGACCGGAACGGCCTGCGTTTTAAGCGCGATGCCCCTCACGATTTGCGTCCGGGATGCGCTCAAATTCCCGTGTCCGCCTGCGTCCTCGATACCGTAGCGCGTCACGGTCTCCGGCGCGTCGGCGTTTGAACCGATAACAAGATCAATGCGGCGCACCGGTCGGGCGTCGCCGCCGAACAAACCGGCGCGTTTCACCGTGGTTTCATCCGGCGCGGCGGATTCGAGAAGTGCGGCAAGGCCGGACAGGAAGCCTTTGGCGTCGTCCGCATACTGCCGCGCAAGCGCGCCCGCGACCCCGATACCGAGCGCGCCAGAGCCATTCGCTAAATCGTCGTTCTCGTCCGTTATATCCACATCGGGTTAATTCCCCGCGCGCTGTGTTGTTCCCTTTGCGCGGGCGGGAAGGTAATCGTGCCGGTTCGCGCGAAACAAGTCGTATGATCCGAGCAAATCGTCATCGTCTCGCTTTCTCCGTTCTCGCCTTCGCCCTTGTCGTCGAAGCGGCGGGCGTTGCTGTTCCCCCTTCGGCGCGGGCGCAGCAAAAGCGCGCCGCGCCGACGCCGCTTTCGTCGCGCGCGGCGGGCGGACGTTCCTACCGCCGAGGGCGAACCGTGCGCCGTGTGGTTCCCACGGTTCCGGCGGCGGCGATGGTGGAAAAAGTGGACGCGCGCGTGGGCGACGGCGATACGCCGCTCGGCGCGACTTCGGCGTCCTGCCTCGCGCTTGCGCCGAACGGGAAAACGCTACTTATTGGGCTACCGGACGGCGGCGTTGCAATCGCGGACGGCGCAAAGCGCGCGGTGGACAAAACGGTTCGCTTGCCGCAGAATGCGCCGCCGACCCGGCAGGTTGTCGCGACCGATAACGGCAAAACCGTCTGGTGGCTGTCCGGCTCGACCGGCGACACGGTGTACGCGTGGCGCGTGGGCGACGACAAACTCACCGCCTACCACGTGAACGGTGCGGACACGACCGGCTGGGTGCGCCGCCTCGGCGTGTTGCACGGGCGCGTGGTTTTGATCGGCGATGGCGTTTCACGCCTTCTCGATGCCAAATCCGGCGCGCTGGAGCCGATGGGGGACACATTGCCGGGCGGGGCGATAACGTTCGCGGACGGCGGCCCGGCGCCGCTTCAGGTAACGGATAACGGTGGCAAAACCGGCGCGCTTCTGGTCGCCGAAGCCCCCGATGGTTCGAGCGGATCGGTGATGCTGTGGCGCGGCGGCGATAACCGTGAGCAAACCGAATGGACGCCCGCGGGCGCGCTATCGCTTTCCGCCGCGAACCGGAGCGGGGCGGGGGACGCCCTGACAGCCTCTTGCGCCGTCACCGGAAACAGTCTCGCCATCGCGCAAACCGACGGCGTCCGGGTGTACCTGCCAGGGACGGACAAAAACGATGCGCCGCTCGCGGACACGCTCGCGCCGTTCGGGGACGAGCCGGGACGCCCCGCGCAGGCGGATACGGTTGCGCTTGGCGACAGCGGCGTTTGGTGGACCGCCAAAGGCGTGTTGTTCCGCGCCGACGCCCATGACGCCAGCCGGGGCGCAACCGACGCCTTTCTCCCGTGGAACGGCGCGTCGGCGGTGGTATCGTCGCTGGTCGCTGACGACAACGGCGCGTGGGTCGCGACCGCAACCGGCGTACGCCGTGTCCGCCTAGAAGGACCGGACGAAGAAACCGGCTACGACGGCTATGTGCGCGTTCGCCTGGGCGACAAATACGCCGCCGTGCCGGACGATCCGACCGCCCGTAAAGTCGCCGACGCAGTGGAAGCGTGGCAGGGGACCAAGTACGTCTACGGCGGCATGAGCAAAAAAGGCGTGGACTGCTCCGGCTTTGTCGGACTCGTCCATCAGGCGGCGGGCGTCACGATTCCGCGCTCGTCGTCCGAGATGGCCCAAACCAACACCGCCCCGCGCGTACGGGACGAACTACGCTACGGCGACGTTCTGGTGTATCCCGGCCATGTCGCCCTGTACATCGGCAACGGACGCACGGCGGAAACCGTCACCAAACTCGGCGTCAGCAAAGCGAGCGTTTGGCGTCGCCGCGAGGTCGTCGTGCGCCGCTTCCTGCGCTAAACAAGGCAAACGGGGGCGGCAACATCAAGTTCCCGCCCCCATTTTTCGCGTCGCCCCATTTCTACTACTGCAGCGCTTTTTTCGCTGCCGCAGTCACCCTTGCATCTCCAAGCGACGCGGCCTTGCGGTAGGCTGCTTTGGCGGGCGTCCGCGCCCCAGCCTATTGTCAATTCGAGTTCACGCCCGACGTACAATTGCGCGAGAGCAAGGTGCGGATACCGCTTCGCCACAGACTGAAACGTAGCGAGAGCTTTTTTGTAATCGCCCATACGCTCCTCGTACAAACTTTTCCTTCCTCCGCAAGCACATCGCCTGAA
>CAXUMS010000028.1:3292-20633 GCA_964252165.1 uncultured Armatimonadaceae bacterium | reverse complement strand
TGAACCCATCTTGATAAATGGGTCAGTTGGTGAAAGAACGATGGCGTTTGTAAGTAACTGTTCTGCGTCTTTGTAGTCGCCCTCTCTACGCCAGGCAGTATTCGCTAATGCAGTGAGTCTCGCCGACTCATTTACATTGGCTCTAAAGGCCGCGCTTCCACGCTCTCGGAGGACTGGCGTTAGTTTATCTGTTCTGATCTGCGCTTCCTGTTGCACTGCCTGGCCTCGTTGAGCCTTGCGCCGCCGAATTGGCCAATGATTCGGACCTGTGCAGGTATTTATGCGGTGTAATCCTGTCTCGCGGACTAAGGTGTGATGAACTGCATAAACGGCGTAGCGTGCAACCACTATAACCCAAGCCCAAAACATCTGTCAACACCTTTGCGGAAATATTTTGAAAGATTTTTTCGCCGTCTCCGCTCGGCTTGCGCGATATAATAAACGCGCTATGCAGACCGCTTTAACCGAACAACTTCACACGCAAACATCCACGCTTCCCGCCCTCAAAATCGGAACCGTCAACATCTGGCCGCCCGTGGTTCTCGCCCCGATGGCGGGTATCACCGCCCATCCGTTCCGCGTCCTTTGCAAGCGGCATGGGGCCGGTCTTGTCGTGACCGAACTCATCTCGTCCCACGCGATCCACTACAAAAACGAGAAAACGTTGGGTATGTTCGACTGGACGAATGAGGAGCGGCCCGCGTTCTGCCAGCTCTTCGGCGGGGACCCGGCGACGATGGCGGAGGCGGCGCGCGTGGTGGTCGAGCAGGGTTGCGACGGCGTGGACATAAACATGGGTTGCTGGGTGCCGAAGGTCGCGAAAACCGGCGCGGGCGCGGCTCTCCTGAAAGATCTGTGTCAGGCCGAGGCGGTTGTTCGGGCCGTGGTCGAGGCCGTGCCGGAGGTTCCCGTGACGGTCAAGGTGCGAACCGGCTGGGACCGAAGCGATGTGACCGCGATCCGCTTCGCCCGCGCCGCCGAGCAGGCGGGCGTCAAGGCGATCACGGTTCACGCCCGGTTCGCGTCGCAGGGCTTCGGGGGCGAAGCGGACTGGGCAATTATCCGGCAGGTCAAGGAAACCGTGGGCCATATTCCCGTGATCGGTAACGGCGACATCGAAACGCCGCAGGACGCGCGCCGAATGATGGAAGAAACCGGTTGCGACGCCGTTATGGTAGGTCGCGCCGCGATGGGCAACCCGTGGCTTTTGGGCCGTATCGGTTTGTACCTCGAAACGGGCGCGCTTTCCCCGGAGCCAACGGTTGCCGAGCGTATCGTGGTCGCGCGCGAACACGCCCGCTTGCAGGTCGCACAGCAGGGCGAAAACATCGGTTGCCGTGAACTGCGCGGCTTGCTCGGTCACTACTTCAAAGGCGTGGACGGCGCGGCGCGCGTTCGCTCCGCCCTGACGCAGGTCAAAACGCTCCCCGATGTCGAGAACGTGCTGGACGACTTCGCGGTTCTGCACATGAGCGCGGGCAACGTACCTGCGCCGTTGATAAAGGGATTAAGCGACCAAACGACGTAATTAACCGATAAGCGCAAGTGGAGGGCGCGAGCATGGAGAACGCCAACGTTACGGTTTTTTGGACCGCCGAAGATAATCTTCCCTACCTCTTATCGGAACTGTTGCAAGGGCGTTTGCGACAGGGTTGGGGCGCACGGGGAATGCAATTAGCCGAGGACGGCGTTCCGCTTTCTTTTAATACTTGGGCTGAAAACTACACAGTCGCCGCCCAAAAAACGTGGAGTGTCGCAACGGACATAGATTATTGCAAAGCGCGATTCTCCATTTTGTCGCGTATGCTTACGTTGCGGCGCGGCGATTTGATTATCGTTCCAAGAATGCCGCGCGTGGGGGAGTTTTGCATCGCGCGCGTTTCCGATGGCTACATCTTCGACGAATCGCAATTCGACCGCATCAACGATTTTGGTCATGTCGTGCGAATTGATAAAAACAACCTGAAAAGTTACCGTCACACGTCGTCGCCTGAAACGGCGGCGCTTGCGGCGAAGTTTCGTCATTACCGGTCGGCGGTCAGCAATATCCGCGATGAAAAGTATGCGGCAATGACTCGCTCGCTTTACAGCACGTCCATCGCCGACGCAACAACGGTGGTACAAACGGCGCGCAAATAACCATCATTCGGATTTGCCGGGAACCTGACGCGCGCCTATCTCGTTAGGATAGGTAGGGAAGACGCTCCGTATAGCGCGGGCGTCTTTTTTCTTGCCCAAACGGTTCAACTATGCAAAATCCGCTTTCCGCGTTTGTTTACTTCCGGCGTAACCCTGGCAAGGTCTTGCCGATGGGGTTTGTGATCGTGCTGTCCGTGTTCCTGATCGCCTCGGTCGCAACCATTGTTAACTCGATTGACCTTACGATCCAGACCATCTACGGCTACACCAAGTCGTACACGTACGCCATTCCCCAGCGTGTCACCCAGCGCGTCCCGAAGGACCAGATAGCTGTAATCCGGGCGGACCCGCGCACGGACCGCGTGATGGAAGGGAGTATCTTCTTCACCAACATCAAGACCGTGATGGGCCGGTTACCGTTTGTGGTGTTGGGCGTTACCGAGGACAACCGCGACTACTTGCTCAAACGCGTGGGTACGCGTCTTGTCTCAGGACGCTTGCCCGCCGAGGGAATGCCCGAGGCGGTGGTTTCCGAACCGATCGCGCAAAACAAAAAGATCAAACTTGGCGATTTGATCGCGGGACCTTCCGACGAGGGCGGTATCAGCGGCTCGCCGGTTCCGGTCAAACTGGTCGGCATCTTGAAAGGGCCGACATGGATCGCGTTCACCAGCAAATCGTTTTGCGATCAAACGTTTATCACCACGCCGCGCACCACAGTTTTCACGACCAAAAACCCGGGCGACCTGATGGCCCTGAACAAAGACATGATGCCGCCCGTGAACAAGGCGAGCGGCAAACTCAAACCGTCCAAAGTGCAACTGCTCTCGTATCAGAACTTGGTGCATGAACTGCGAGATAGTTTGTCGTCCATGTACCTGATTATGGCGGTCGTGAACGGCGCGGTTATCTTCGTGATCGCGCTCATGAGCGGGATGCTGTCCAATATTTACTTTACGCAACGCATCTCGGAATTCGCGGTTCTCGCCGCCGTGGGGTATCAGCGGTCGAACCTGATCTGGCGCGTGGTGGGGGAAACGCTTCTGCTTACGCTCGCCGGGTGGGTGGTCGGCGGCGTGATTACGTTTTTCGTGTTGACCTACTTCAAAACCGCCGTGTTCGAGCCGAGGGGAATGCTGATCAACCCGCGCGATCTGTTCGCGTACAAGTACACCATTCCCATTCCGTTTTCGATTACGATTTTCGCCGTGTTCACCATCGCGCTTCGCCTGATGCGTCTGGACCCGGTGACCATTATCGAGCGGCGGTAAAAAGGGAAAAGGGGACACAACCGCTATGCTTTATGACAACAACGGCGCAACCGCGACAACGCAACCAGGTGAGAAAACGCTCGCGGTCGAGAACATTTCGCTCTCCTACACGGATGGCTCGCGCACCACGTACGCCCTGCGCGACATCACGGTAAGCCTGCCGCCCGGAAAGTTCTATGGCATTATGGGGCCGTCCGGGTCCGGCAAATCGTCGCTTTTGTATATTTTGTCCGGTCTTAAAAACCCGACCGCAGGTAAGGCGCGTTTTGGATCATTCGTGTACGGCGACAGCGCGGAAAAATCGGTGACGCAGTTGCGGCGGGAAAAATTCGGGTTTGTCTTCCAGCAACCGTTTCTGCTTCCGTACCTGTCCGCGATCGAAAACATCATCGTCGCCGCGCCCAAGCAAGATAAGGAAACGCGCGAAAAGGCTCGTGATCTGCTCGCCTCTCTCGGCATCGGAGACATGGGTGACAAGTTCCCATCGCAGTTATCCGGCGGGGAAAAACAGCGCGTTTCCGCCGTGCGTGCGATGATAAATGACCCGGAAGTTATCTTTGCCGACGAGCCTACCGCCGCGCTCGACCATACGAACGGCTTGCGGGTCGTGGACGCGCTCGCTTCGTGGCGCACGCGCGGAACCGTTGTGGTTGTCACCCACGATCAAGAAATGGTGGCGGGCGCGGATTGCGTCCTTTTGCTTCGCGATGGCGCGCTTGCGGAAATACAAGAGCCGGGAGCGATCCGCGAGGCCGCCCAAGATAGGCGGACCGCGCGGGCGACGACTTAATTGACCGGACGGGCGGCATGAATCTTGCAGGCATTAACAAGGGGCTACAACGGCCTCTTTATCCGCCAAACCGCGCGAAAGCCAAAACGTTTATGTTTGATACCGCTCGTATCGCAAAAGGGCAACCCGCCGCGCAATCGCCCTTTCGGCGCGCGTCAGGTAGCCTCGTGAGCGACGATTTAGGGCGCATGCGTCCTGCGGTCAGCGGCGCGGATGGCGTAGCATCTAAATCGGCTTCAACTGGGTCCCAAAGGGGCAACGTAACGAAGTCAAAAGAACACGGGTTGACGACGGATCTTGCCGCCTTACAGGAACGTCTCGCCGAATTGTCGCAAGCGTGCGCGGAGGCGATCACGGTTTGCGTTCAGCAGTACCAGGGCGAGCCGACATGGGTTATCGGGGCCATGCCGGGTTGCGGCCAGATCGCGGACGATGTGGAATCGCAGGCGCGCGCGTTACTCGCGCATTCGCTCAGCGGCGCGCAGATTGAGGAGGTCGCGCAGGCGATGCGCTCTTCCGGCGATCTGCGCGCAACCGCCCGCGCCGCCCGGCAAGCGTCGCAACTCATCTGGTTATTCCGGCAAGACGCCGAAGGCGATTATGCGATTGAAATGGTTCGCGCGGTGGGGGAGGCGACGGTTGCCGTCGCGCAACTCACTGCGCGCGCGCTCCATCGTCAAGACATAAACCACGCTCGCAACGCCGCCCTTTTGTACCGTGATGTGGATGCGGCCCGCGCATCCGCCGAGCGCGCCCTGAACAGCCAAACCGCTCGCGCCGCGCTTTCGCCCTTACTACGTCGTATGAGCCGCGCCGCCATTTGGTATATGGCGGTCGCGGGCGAGGGGATGGCCCGCGCCGCCGTTCGTTCCCTTCGCCCCGACGCCACCG
This sequence comes from uncultured Armatimonadaceae bacterium, assembly GCA_964252165.1. GTDB lineage: Bacteria > Armatimonadota > Armatimonadia > Armatimonadales > Armatimonadaceae > CAXUMS01. Next base: position 15,542 of record CAXUMS010000028.1, on the reverse strand, counting down.
CCTTGTAAGCGCATCTTTTATCGATGATGCATCATTGATGCAAAGCCGTTCTGATTTCCTCTTGTTCGGGGAAACAGGACGGTTTTCTTTTTGCCGCGCAACACGCCGCTTTGGAAGGTAAAATAAGCGAGGAAAGCGACGGCGTTCTTGTAGTAACAAAGCGCCGTTTGGTTAAACTCGCGATGATGGACGATGACGGCGAGGCGACGGCAGGTGATAACGACGAAAACAGCGCGATAGGGGGCGATTACCGCCTTCCTGCGTCGCTTGTGAGCGCGGCCCCACGCAAAATCGGCCCGTATGAGGTCACCCGCGATTACGGCCTGTTAACGCTTCGCTTACCCTCCAACACCCAGTTCGGCTTGACCGGCTGTTTGTTGTTTTCTCTGACGATGCTATGCATCTTGTTCCTCGGCGTAATGACGGTCTTGCGCGCCGCCGACACCAATCAGATCGGCACGGACGATGCCACGCAGATCTTCGCCCCGACCAAGAACCACTTCGGCTTCTTGTGGATGGTGTCGTGCATCGCGCTATTCATCACCATTCCCGTCTACATGTCGCGCGCGTACAAGCCCGCGCTGACGTTCACCTTTGATCGCTCCCGCGACCAGTTCGCCCAGGACAACAAAACCGTCACCAGCCTGCGCCGCATCGAGGCGGTCGCCATCCGCGAAACGCGCGACCCCGACAACACCTTTTTGTACCTGCTCCATATCGTCCACACCGACGGCTACGAGGTCCTGATCCATAACGCCTACGATGAGCGTGAGGTGATGAACCTTGCGAATGAAGTCGGCGGCTTTTTGGAGCGTCCCGTCGTCTGGCGCAAAGCCGTCGCAACCACATAAGCCTTAGCAATGGTGGGAACAATTTACAAAAGAGGAGCAGTGGAGTGAAGATATGAATTATTGGGGCGGGCTTTATCGGTGGGACGCTCGCGCGGACACTGACGGTGCTGGGACACGAAGTATTAATTGCAAACTCGCGCGGACCGGAAACGCTGCAGAATTTGGCAGTGGAGACGGGCGCACAAGCCGTGACCGTCGCCGAGGCGGTGCGCGGCGTTGAGATAGTGATCGTCACTATCCCTCAGCGAGCGGTTACCGATCTGCCCAGTGGTCTCTTCGCGTTGCGCTTTCCGTCGCCGGAGATCAGCCCGAGGCAAAGGCGAAGATAATGCGCCTTGTGGACGCACTTGGTTTCGACGTTTCGACGCGGTGAACGCAGGCGTTTTGGAAGATTCGTGGCGGTTAACAGCCGAGTACGCCGTGCTATGCCGCGGATCTCGACGTAGCGCGACTTAAGGAAGCCCTTGCCGCCGCAGATGCGACTCTCGTACCGGAATACCGTAGCAAGTCCGACGGCGCCGCCCGCGCCTTCTTCGATTCACAAAAACAGTGACGCAAAGCACATAACGGGGATTATCGGACGTTGAAATAACGCTAAAATCGGGTTCGCGCACGGTACGCGAACCCGATCTTATATCGTGCTTTTTGGCGCTTTTACCGCGCCCGTCCTACGAAGCCACTATGCTTGTTGGCGCGTTCAAATCGCCGAGACGCTGCTCGATCGAGCGGATTTGATCGTGGCACCGATCCAGAATTTCCTGAACGGTTTCCACATGGGGCGACAAGCGGCGCGACCGTGACCAGAAAACGTACGCCGCTGTCGCGGCGGAAGCGGCGGCGGCGACTACGCCAACCACAATATACGTCTGCTTCGCTGAGAGTCCGGTTCCCGATATGCCTGTTGCCATGCGTTCCTCTTTGATCGTCTTGCCCATGCGCCGGTTGGCGCGCGCTGTTGTTCAAATTATAGCATAAGGCGGGCGCAGTCTCAAAACACCGGTTTTCCCACATTGCTACGGCTGAAAAAACTCTATCAGCGCATTGACAAATATTTGATGCCCTTCCCGCGTCGGATGCGACACGCGGTTGGACAGCAAATCGCCGGGCGCGGCCCCCATCCGTATCGCACCTTGATAAACAGCGTGAACATCCGCAAGACCCGCGCCGCTTTCGCGGGCGACCGCTCGGATTGCACGTACATACTCCGTGACAACGCCGTCGTCCTGAAGCGCATCGCCGCGCGTGTTCGGCGTGATCAAAATCACCTCCGCGCCGCTCGCCTGCGCCCGCTTAACAATCTCGCTCAGGGTGACTTGAAAGGTGGGAACGTTCTCGGCTCCTTTGCGGGCGTCGTTCAATCCGAGACAAATCGTCACCAGATGCGGCTCGTAACGTAAACAATCGCGCTCCAAACGCGCAAGCGCGCCGTCCGCATTTTCCCCGCCCAAGCCCGCATTGATAACGGTAATCATGGCGTGCGGGAACAAACCGGCAAGACGCGCGCGGAAAAGCGACGGGTAGGCGGCGTCCGAATCGAGAACGCCGTGTTCGAGCCAGCCCGCCGTCACCGAGTCGCCCAGCGCAACGTAGCGGACGCTTTCGCTTCCCGCCATGCCGCTTGCCTTTCGCAATGCGTTGATGGTTCGCGCGACAACGTTATTTTTAAGATTGCTCAATCAAAATTCCCCTACCCTGTTTTTCGCCTTTATCGTATCGCACACAATTCGGCCCGATTTCGCCTTGCGAACGCGGCGCAGGCGCGATACACACGATAACGTGTCCATTCCTGCTGAACCTTTGCTTTCCATCGAAAACCTCGCCATCGGTTTCCCCTCTCCTGGCGGCTCGCGTCGCGACCCAAAAATGACGCGCGTCGTGGATGGCGTTTCGCTCCAACTTCGGCGCGGCGAAACCGTGGGCGTGGTTGGGGAGTCCGGGTCGGGCAAAAGTATGACCGCCTTGTCGCTTTTACGGCTTTTGCCGGAGCCAGGACGAATTATGCAGGGAAAGATCACGCTGGACGGCGTTGACCTTTTAGCCTTGCCGGAAAAAGCGATGCGCGCGGTTCGTGGCGGCAAGATCGCGATGATTTTCCAAGACCCGATGACCAGCCTGAACCCGGTCTTCACCGTGGGCGATCAGATCGCCGAGTCGGTGCGGGTTCACCGGGGCATCAAAGGGCGCGCCGCCTTCGACGAGGCTATAAGCGCCCTGCGCCGTGTTCATATCACGCTCCCGGAGCGGCGCGCCCGGCAATTCCCCCACGAATTATCCGGCGGAATGCGCCAGCGCGTGATGATCGCGCTCGCCCTCGCAAGCGAGCCGGGTGCGCTTCTTGCGGACGAGCCAACCACGGCGCTGGACGTTACCGTGCAGGCGCAAATCCTCGCCCTGATCGGGGAAGTTCAGCGCGACACCGGTATGGCGGTTTTGCTGATCACGCACGATTTAGGCGTGGTCGCCGAAACGTGCGACCGCGTTCTGGTTTTGTACGCCGGTCAGGTAATGGAAACCGCCGACGCCGCCGACCTTTTCGCCCGTCCCGCGCACCCGTATACGCAGGGCCTTCTCGCCTCACTCCCGGAATCCGCCCCGCAAGGCGCGACGCGTCTTCCCTTTATCAAAGGACAGCCGCCCGCAAACGCCCAAGCCATAACCGGTTGCCCGTTTCGCACCCGTTGCCCCAAAGCGATGCCCGGCATTTGCGATAAACCACTGCCTACCACAACGCTTGCGCCCGGCCACGTCGTTCGTTGCCACCTTTATCCAACTCCGCCCGCGCCAACTACGCAAACAGCGCAGATAGGGGAGGCCGCGTGAGCCTTTTATCCGTTGACAATCTCAAGGTCCACTTCCCCATCGGCGGCGGACAGGTCGTACGGGCGGTAGATGGCGTGTCCTTCGATATTGAAAAAGGCGAAACACTCGGACTGGTCGGTGAAAGCGGTTGCGGAAAATCCACCACGGGCCGCGCCCTGCTTCGCCTACTCCCCGCTACCGGCGGCTCGGTTCGTTTTGACGGGCGCGATACGCTTTCTTTGTCTCCCCGCGAGCTTCGCACGGTTCGTCAGCGGATGCAGATGGTGTTTCAGGACCCGTTTGCGTCGCTGTCGCCGCGCATGACCGTGGGACAAATCGTGGGCGAGCCGCTGGAAATCCACAACATCGGCAAAACGCGAGCGGACCGCGCGGCTAAAGTGGAAGAGTTGCTCGCGTCGGTCGGGATGAACCCACAGGCCGTGCGCCGCTACCCCCACGAGTTCTCGGGCGGTCAGCGTCAACGCATCGGGATCGCCCGCGCGCTCGCGCTCGACCCCGATTTTATCGTTTTGGATGAGCCGGTTTCCGCGCTCGATATTTCGGTTCGCGCGCAGGTTGTGAACCTTCTCGCCGATTTACAGGACACGCGCGGAATCGCCTACCTGTTCGTCGGGCATGACCTATCGCTGATTCGTCATGTCGCCCGGCGCGTCGCCGTGATGTACCTGGGCCGAATTGTCGAGATTGCGCCCGCCGCGCTTCTTTACATGGACCCGCGCCACCCGTATACCCGTTCTCTCCTTGATGCCGCGCCCATCCCGGACCCGTCTCGCCGCCGCATCCACGCCCCGCTGGAAGGCGATCCGCCGTCGCCCGTGGATTTGCCGTCCGGTTGTCGTTTCCGAACCCGTTGTCCCTACGCCCAGGAAATATGCGCCCGGGAAGACCCGCCGCTTGTCCCGCCCGCCGATCATTCCCCCGCGCACGTATCGGCCTGCCACTTCCGCAGTGAACTTCCAGTTTGGCAAACGCCGGGCCTCGCGACAGGACGGTAAAGCGTCCCGCTCGAGCAAACAAAACGCCCCGTTATTTTCCTTTCGTGGAAAACAACGGGGCGTTTTGTTTGCCGAAACCAAAACGTCAGAACTACGGGCGCGCCATCGCAACATTGCGCTGGAGACGAGCGACCTCAACGGGATTTGTAACCGGAACGTAAATACGCTGGCCAGGAACAAGTCGCTGAAGCGTCACGGACTTGTTGGCGCGGGCGACGGCGTCTACGCGGTCTAAGATATAAACATTCGGGTCGCCATAGCGTTTGGCGAGTGACCAGACCGTATCGCCCGGCTGAACCGTCACCGCCATAGTTAACGGACGCGCCTGCTCCGTCGCCCCGATCCACGACTGAACGTTGCGCACCGCAAACGTTGCCAAAGTCCCAAAGATAACAACCGCAAAAACAAGAATCGTCCACGCCTCAGCGCGGCGGCGCACTGCGGCGCGTCCTAAGCGCCGGGTCGGTTTCGCCGGGGCGCGTCCCGCTCCGCCCTCCACAATTACCAGTTTCACGCTCCGCGTCGGGGCGATTTGTCGCCAAAGGACGTCGCCGCCTCCCCCGCTTGTCATCACAGCCATTTCTTCTTTGTTCCCTTTTTGGAAGGTCAGCGCGGACAATTCCGCATGTCTTATGTGTTTCATACCCATCATTCCGTTACTCCATCGCCGCGATGCGAAGCGGAAACAAGCGGGCAGGCAAACTATAAGTTCACATATACTTTACGTGTTTTCTTTTTGTTTGTCAACTATTTGTTTGCCTTTTCGGAAACGCGCGAGTATACTGTGAACAATTCACTACCGCTATCATTGCCGCGCTTCATTGCGGCGAAAAATTTACACAAAGCGAGGTTTAACTGTCATGGGCGAAGGGCGGCAAACCGTTTTGACGGTCAAGCAACAAGAAATCGTCGAGGTTATTCGGCGGGCGCTGATGCGCGATGGGCAAGCGCCAACCGTGCGCGAAATCGGCAAGGAAACCGGTTTGCGCTCGTCCTGCTCGGTTCAAAAACATCTGAACCAGTTGCAGGAAAAAGGCTATATCAAGCGCGATCCGTACAAGTATCGCTCCATCGAACTTTTACAGGACGGCGCGCCTATGACGCGTCGGCGCACCGTGACCGTGCCGCTCATCGGGCAGGTCGCGGCGGGCAAGCCGATTGACGCCATCGAGCATGTCGAGGAATCGTATCCCCTGCCGGAAGCCTTGGTGCCGCGCAACTGCGATTGCTTCGCGCTTCGCGTCAAGGGCGATTCGATGATCAACGCGGGCATTTTCGACAACGATATTGTCGTGGTCAAAAAGCAAACTACGGCAGTCAACGGCGATGTGGTTGTCGCGCGAATCGGCGAAGAGGCGACGGTTAAAACGTTCTACACCGCAGGCGACAACGGTATTCGGCTTCAACCGGAGAACCCGCACTTGCGCCCGATTATCACCAAAGAGGCGATCATCGAGGGCAAGGTAATCATGTCGCTCCGCCAGTACGCTTAAGCGCTACAAACCGCCGGAAGGCAAACAAAAAACGGCGCGCTTACCAACTGGTAAGCGCGCCGTTTTTGTTTGCTTTTTGCTTCCTGTAGTCGCCGTTAGCGAGCGGCTTCCGGGTAGAGCGATCCGGCAGGGACGACCGGGGCGGCTATGCCGTGACCGCCGCTTGTCGTCATGCCTTCCGCAACGCCGCCGCCGTCCGAGTAGGCTTCCTCGCCGTGTTGGGACACATCGAGGCCCGCCTCTTCGTCGTTACCGGTGACGCGAATACCACCCATCACCGCTTTAAGAATGGACGCGATTACAAACGTCCCCAGCGCGGCGACAATTAGCGCGATGGCGATAGCGATGATTTGGTGACCTAAAAGCGTGGCGCCGCCGCCGAAGAACAAGCCATTTTGTCCCGCCGAGTTCACGGCTTTTTGCGCGAATAGACCGGTTGCAATCGCACCCCAGATGCCGCCCACGCAGTGAACGCCGAAAACATCGAGCGTATCATCGTAGCCAAATTTCGATTTCATTTTGATCGCGGAAAACGAAATACAGGAAACAAGCGCGCCGATTACGAGCGACGACATCGGGCCGACAAAGCCGGAGGCGGGCGTGATCGCGACCAGACCCGCGACCGCGCCTGTGGCAAAACCTAACGCCGTGGGCTTTTTGATCGTCGCCCACTCGATCAACACCCAAACAAGCCCGGCGGCGGCGGCGGCAAGGTGCGTCGCCACAAACGCGCTACCGGCAAGCCCGCCTGACGCCCCCGCCGATCCCGCATTAAAGCCGAACCAGCCGAACCAGAGAAGGCCGGTTCCGATAAGCGTCATTGGCAGGTTGTGGGGGCGCACATCCTCATGGGGCGACAATTTGCGCTTGCCCAGCATGATCGCAAGGACCAGGGCGGAGATACCGGACGAGATATGAACCACGGTCCCGCCCGCGAAATCGAGCGCGCCCAGTTTGAACAGGAAGCCATCCTGTCCCCAGACCATGTGCGCGAGCGGCGAGTACACAAGCAGGCTCCACAGCGCGATAAAAACGACATACGCACTAAACTTCATCCGCTCCGCAATCGCGCCCGAGATCAGGGCGGGCGTGATGATGGCGAACATCAACTGGTACACCATCCAAACCTGGTGCGGGAAGGTGTAGTCGGTTCCGTTTAGCGAGAACGTCCCCTGCCCCACGTTGTTCAAACCGACGTAGCTCAGGTTCCCCAAAAGGGCGGAGCCGGGCGCGAAGGCGAGGCTATAGCCGATGGTCACCCACAATACTGTGACTACCGCAATCGCGATGAACGATTGCATCAGCATATTCAGGATGTTTTTCGAGCGGACCATGCCGCCGTAGAACAGCGCGAGGCCCGGCGTCATCAGAAGCACAAGCGCGGCGGAAACCAGCATCCAAGCGGTGTCACCGGTATCGGGTTTGGCGGCGGCGGTCTCATCCGCCCAGCACGGCGCGGCTTGCCACAGCATCGCGGCGGCGGTCACGCCTCCGAGGGCGGCGGCGCGTCGTAGCGATGTTTGCGAAACTCGGGATGCTAAGGAATGAATTGCGCTTTTGGCGTCAAACATAGGGGAATTGTCCTTTCACTTCACTTGTTAGAGCGGCTCCGCTGGATGCCACAACGCCGTGACATTAAAACAGTTCGATATTGCAACGAGTTGGCGAAAAATAGGGCGGTAAGCCCCAAAGCGTACTGCCCGTTTCCGCAAATCTTATCGGTGCGGTGGAACTACAACGCGTCCTCGCCCCGCTCGCCTGTGCGAATGCGTATCACGTCCGCGACCGGCGACAAGAAGATCTTGCCATCGCCAATCTCGCCGGTGCGCGCGGCGGCGACAATCGCCTGCACGATACGCTCCGCATCGGCGTCCGGCACAACCACCTCCATTTTGAGTTTTTGTAACAGATTTACCGTGTACTCGGCTCCTCGGTAGTGTTGCGTATAGCCTTTTTGCTTGCCCGCGCCTCGGACCTCGGTAACGGTCATGCCGACCACGCCAATATCGTCAAGGGCCGCCTTGACCTCGTCCATACGTTGCGGGCGAATAATCGCCTCTATTTTAATCATGATCTTTGCTCCGGTCCCGGGCGCGCTTTCAGCCCTTTTGGTTGATATGGAACGCCTTATCGAGACATTTACACGACAATTCCATTAGAACAACGTTCGCCGCCCATACTGCTCGCCCCTGCATAGCGTTGAGGGCGGCGAAAACTACTTTTTGTTGTCGCCGACACGACTATTCAAGAAACGGAATTTAGAAGTTATACACCTGCCCGATAGTTACCGATGTTTGGTTTTTGCGGTACGTATCAACGTCCTTGCCGGGGAAGAAACGCCCTCCGGCAAAATCGTAACGCACCTCGAACAGCGTGCGAACGCCAGGGAACAAACCGCTTTTCAGCTCGTACGAGCCGGTAATTGAGCTGAGCGACACTTTGCGGTCGGCGGACTCGGTCGGGTCCGGGTAACCGCCGATGAGTTGGTTGACGCCAATTCCGCCAACCGCGATGGCGTCGTTCTGCCGGTAATATTCGGCCCGGAGCGCGGCGACATTCCCGCTATTGAGCGTAAAAACGCCATAGCCCGCAACGCCGTACGCGCCGTAGGAGTCGTTGTTCGCGTCCTTGCCGAATCGGTACAAGCCTTCCAGAACGAACTTGGTCGTGGTCGTGGCCTGGGCGGTATAAATCAGGTCTACGATACTTTGCCGCTTGTTGTTGGTACCTGGCTTTGGCGCGCCCGGCTGATTGTCCGCCCCATAAAGAAGATTTTCCCGAGCCGTTAATCCGTTCAACACGAGCGACGAGTTGCCGGACAGTTGCTGAATTAGTTGGAAACCCGGCGCAAGATCGCTGTTGCCGGTGTCGTTTGTTCCGTTATAGCGGTTGTAGATGTAACCGTTCAGCGTGGTTTTCGCCGCGAGCGGATACGAAGCGCGCACGCCCGCATTGTAAAACGGCGATGGGTATTGAAACAAAAAGTTGCGCGAAAAGAAGTTGTTGGTCCCGATCTCGATAGTTTCATAACCGACATGGGTGACGAACTGGCCCGCATCGAACTTGAGATCGCGCCCGCCGAGCGGAATCAGAAGCGTTCCATAGGCTTCAAGGACATTGTCCGTACTCTCGCCCGGATTGAAGTTGGTTCGTTTCACCTCGCCGTCAATCAAGCGGACGAAAAATCCCGCGCGGCTTTCCGGGGTGGCCGCCCGCCCGATACGCAGATCGGCAAGGTTTAAGGCGAACTGGTCGTGTTTCTGGTTGTAGAGATACGTGTTGGAGTTGTTGAACGGGCGGTTGAAGTTATGGGTGAAGTTGACCTCGACCGCGCCGGTGATGGTGATGCCGCCAAGCGGCGCGGGCGGCGGAGGCGGAGCGGCCCCCTCCGGCGTCGCCGGGGTATCGGGCGGCTTGGGCGCATCCGGCGGCGTTTGCGGCGCGGTCGCCGCAGGCTCTTGGCGAGCCGGGGTCGCCGCCGGGGCGACCGGCACTGCGACGGGAATCGTGACCGGTGCAGAAATCACCGAAGGGGTGGGAGCCGTATCCTGAGCATGGGCGACGGGCGAAGCGGCGCCGAGGGAAAGCGCGGCGACCAAAACTGAGAGCGGACAGAACGTAACCATAAGATTACGCATACGTTTAACGATGCCTCCTGAAGCGAGCAAGTATGTCGTTGCGCGAAACGAACGGGAAACGCCGGACCGAATAAACGATCCCTTAAACGACGTTCGCGGCGATGCAACGAGTCGAGAGTTGGCGCAATTGACGATACGCACGGTCTTACGCCGCGCTTGGTAGGTTGATGGGTCTTGCTGTTATCGTGAGGCGGTTCGCCGATAAGATGCCGGCGTACTCGGGCGCGGCCTCGCGCCCGAAATTTGGAAAAGCGAGGCGTCTTCAGTGACGCCATCCTTGGAAAACCGAAAGGGAACTTTTACGCGGCGATTTCGCTTGCCGTAATGATGGCGCGGGCGATTTCGTGGGCCGCGCGATTTAGGGCGACGCTTTGCCCTTGAATTCGGTGGAACGCTTCGCGCTCGGTCAGGCCGTGTCGCTCCATCAAAATGGCTTTTGCGCGCCCGACGAGTTTGCGCGCTTCCATTCGCTCTTCGAGGTTTTTCACCTCATTTTCCAGCGTTACCATTTCGCGGAACCGTGAGATCGCGATATGAATGGCGGGAGCGAGATCGCTGTCGCGAAGCGGTTTGGACAAAAAGCCCGTCACGCCAACGCCGTTCATGTGGTCCATTAGGTCGCTGATGGGGTTGCCCGTGAACAACAACACCGCGCAGGCGCGTTCGGTACACAAGGCTTTGGCGACCTCGATACCGGAGATGCCAGGCGACAAAATGATGTCGAGGAGTACCAGATCCGGGCGTAGCGACCGCGCGAGCATGAGCGCCTGCCCGCCGCTGTCGGTCTCACCCACGATGGTATGCCCCATCCCCGAAAGCTGCTTTTTCAAATCAAGGCGAACGATAGGGTCGTCGTCCACGATAAGCAGGTTGGCCTGTTGCACGTCCGCGTTTCCTTCCCATTTGAAGACAGGTCTTGTGGCGCAACCCTACTGTTGACACCGGCGGACCGGAAACGGCGGCGTAGGCGTTTCCCTTGTAATCGCCCGCAAAAGCGCGCTCGCAAGGCGCACCCTAAAGAAGGCGAAATGAAAAAGCGGGACCGCTTCGGCAGTAAGCGGCGCAAAGAAACTACGTCCCGTTAAGGGATTAGTAAGTATTCTGGCGACAGCGCTGTCGAAGCGATCCCGCTTCACGCCATCCCGTTTTACACTCGCCGTAGCGAAGCGTAAGAAGGAACAGCAAGCGTTTTTAATATTCGAGATTCGTGCGGCGACGTTTCAGCAAGGTTGAAAAGCGTTATCCTTTTGGGCGCTCGCTGTACCACTTTGCACAGCCCCTTGAATGAGGCTCATTATAAAACCGATTTGCGGATTCTGTCAAGCGTTAATTACGCGCGTCCCAACAAATTAAATCTTAATTTATCCTAAATGGGCCGAAAGCCGTTCCGCGACAACAATTGCGGCTTCATGGAGGCTAACAGAGCGACCGGCAAACTCCGAAACCGTGGCAATACGTTTACCAGCAACCCCGCACGGGATAATTGACTCGAAATTTTGTCGCACCGTTTCCGAAACATTCAGCGCAAACCCGTGCATGGTTACCCAGCGTGATACCCGGACGCCCAAAGCCGCAAGATAACCGTCGCCACCCGCCCAAACGCCCGCGTGAAAATCCGCACGTTCTGCGCCGCGTGCGCCTAGCGTCTGGCACGCTTCGATTAGAACCGTTTCCAACGTGCGAACGTAGCGATGTAAATCGCGGTTCCCCTCTCCCAGATGAAGAATGGGGTAGCCGACCAGTTGCCCCGGCCCGTGATAGGTTACATCCCCGCCCCGGTCGGTTTCGATAAGCTCGATGCCGCGCGCGGCGTATTCCTCCGGCGTCCAAAGAAGATTGGTGATCTGATCAGCGGCTTTGCCGTACGTCACGGTTGGCGGATGCTCCAGCAGAAAAAGCGCATCGGGAACCTCGTCCGCTTTACGCCGTTCGGCTCGCTCCCGTTGCATCTTCCACGCCGCACGGTAGGTGATGGGACCATCCGCAAGCAGATTGATAATTTCGATTGCCATAACGCCATTATAAGCCGTGCGCTTCGTTACTTACTGCGACGGGCAAAACGCAGGAACCGGCGCGCGGCGCGGCGAAAAAGGCTTTGATGAGGTTTCCTGTTGTGACGCCTACTACCTTATGCCGAACCCCTACTTAACCGCGGTCGCCCTTGTTGTGTGTCTTATGAGTTTTTCCGCTACCCCTTCCGACGCCCAAACCACCGCAACCGCCGCCAAAGGCGCGAGCGTGCTTGACATCGAAAATCGTCGCGTGGTTGCGTCCGAGCGGTTGCCGTCAAACGCCGGGCCGACCGTGGACGTTCTTATCGTAGGCGGCGGATTAGGCGGGGTCGCCGCCGCCGAAGCCCTCGCGCGGCAAGGAATAAGTTCGATCATCGTGGAGCCGACACAGGCGCTCGGCGGGCAACTCACCTCTCAGGTCGTACCGGTTCCGGATGAAAA
>CAXUMS010000028.1:0-3282 GCA_964252165.1 uncultured Armatimonadaceae bacterium | reverse complement strand
TATCGAACAGCCTGTCGGGCCAAGCACGGACTCGTGGCGCGCGCTCCGCACCCGCGTCCGCGCCCATTACGCCAATGTTCCCGGCGTCAAGGCGGGAGCCGCCCAAAATATCGGGCAGTGCTGGGTCAGCCGGGTTTCCGCGACTCCGGATGTTTGGCAGACCGCCATTTTGGAGCGCATCGCTGAGGACAAGCACGGGTTCGGTTTGCGTACGGTTCTGCTCCGCCACCAGATCAGGAGCGTCGCGCGGCTCGCGAACGGCAATTTTAACTACGCCGACGCCGTAGACCTCGACACGGGCCGCGTGACCCGTATCGGCGCGCGGTATTTGTTGGATGCGTCCGAGGACGGCGCGGTTTTGGACCTCGCGGGCTGTCCCACTGTAATCGGTCAGGAAGCCAAGTCCGAGTACAGCGAAGCGCACGCGCCCGATGCCGCGCGACCCGATTGGGTGCAAAGTTTCACGTACTGCTTCGCGGTCCGCTACGACCCGAACGGACCTAAGACGGTTGTTGAGAAGCCGGACGAGTACGACTACTTCAAGTCGCTGGGCGAGTACACGCTGGATTACGAATATTCCGAGCGTGGCACGGTCACGTACAAAATGTTCACGAAAGCGACCGGCGCGGGCGGGCCGTTCTGGACGTACCGACGCCTTCTGGCCTCGTCCTCGTTTACGGGCGGACCCGCCTCCCCCATCGGCGACATTGCCCTGATCAACTGGCGCGGCAACGATTTCCATGAAGAATCGTACTTAGGCAAGCCGCTGGCCGAACAGGCGCGGATACTGGGGCGCGGCAAAGCGTTCGCGCAGGGCTTTTTGTACTGGCTACAAACCGAATGCCCGCGCGATGACGGCCAGGGCGTGGGCTACCCGGAAATGCAACTTGTCGGCCCGGATGAGATGCCGGGTGTGGCCGCCGACGGTTTCGCACAGCACCCCTATGTGCGCGAGTCACGGCGGCTCAAGGCGAAGTTTACGCTGAACGAAAACCATCTGGTCGCGCCGCCCGGCGACGCCGCGGCCAAATGGGGCGAGGCGTTCGCGGATTCCGTCGGTTGCGCCCTGTACGCCATTGACATCCACCCGACCAAAGGCGAGCCGCCGCTTTTGGTGACGCCGCTCCCCTACCATCTGCCGCTTGGCTCGTTTCTCACCGAAAGCGGACCGACCAATGTGTTGCCCGCCGCCAAAAACTTCGGCGCAACCCGCCTTGCGCTCGCATCGGCGCGCATGCACCCGACCGAATGGCTCGCGGGCGAGGTCGCCGGAAACCTCGCGGCCTTTTGCATCCGCCGCGACCTGTCCGATCCATCGGCTGTACGCGACTCGCCCGACCTGCTCGCCGCGTTTCAGCAACAACTTACCGACACCGGCGTCACCCTCCGCTGGTCCGACATAATTAAGTAAAAACATCACGACAATGTCACGGTATATGCGCCTGCTTGTTGAAGCCACAAGCTCGTTTTCGTGGTATCATATGACTGAAAATGTTTTATAGTCATGTGCCAGCGGGTATAGACGGCACAATCGCGAAAGCGTAAAGGTAAAATGCAGGAAGCACAGGAGCAATTGGCGGGAGCCGCGAGCAACGGCGCAAACGATACGCGACGAGCGATTCTCGCCGCCGCGCGTCAGCGATTTCTTCACTATGGTTATAAAAAGACCACCATTGACGAGATCGCCGCCGCCGCGCGCGTGGGCAAAGGAACCGTTTACCTTTACTTCTGCGGCAAAGAAGAAATATTGCTCACGATCATGCGCGAGGTCAAGGCGAATATCACCGCCCAGATGAGCGCAGTCGCCGCCTCTCTCGCGCCGCCGGACGAGAAACTGCGACGTATCATTCTCGCGTGGGTTTTAACCGTTCACGATGCGTGCCACACCACCGCGCACGGGTTGGAGCTGGTGAATGACATCACCCAGCCCAAGATTATGGAGTTTATGCGCGAGGAGCATGAGGCGCAAGACCGAATTATCGCGTCCGTTCTGCGCGAAGGCGTGGAGCGTGGCGACTTCGCTATTCACGGAGACGATTTAGAGCGGGCGGCGGAACACCTTCGTTTGGCGTTTGTCGCGTTTCTCCCGCCTTATGTGGGAATGTGCCACACACAACAAAGTTGCCGGTGGACATTGGAGCGGCGCGTATCCGACATGATGGAGTTTGTCATGCACGGTTTGTTGCGGCGACGTGACATTTAAGCGGAGCAATTTTTTTGGAACAATCTGACCGAAAATCGCGTTTAGTCATATGTATAACGAAATGAAGCAATCAGGGGCAGGACGAGACGACGTGCAGGAGGCGACAGTACAGATGAATACAACAACCATGAACAACAATGCAAGCGATAATTTGGTGGCGGTTTCCTCCGCGCGCCATGCGGCCCGGACAACGTCGGGACGGCAGGATCGGACGGCGTTGTTTGAGGAGATCATTCTCCCGCTTGAACCTACCCTGCACGGACCGGCAATGTCGTTGACCCGAAGCGCGTCCGACGCCGAAGATTTGATTCAGGATACGCTTCTCCGGGCGTACGACCGCTTTGAAACGTTCCGCTCCGACGGATCGCCCAAAGCGTGGTTGCACACGATTATGCGAAACCTGTTCTTTAACGCGTACCGCAAAAAATCGCGCGAGCCAAAACAGGTGTCGCTTGAGTTCTTTGACCCGGCGACCACGGGCGGCGGGGCGAGTGGCGTGACGACCGAAGCGGCGTCGCCGTTCCAACCGACCGTTAACTCGCCGGAGCGCATTGTCTTAGGCCAGATGGAGGGCGCGGCGGTTCTTCATGCGGTAAAGGCGCTACCCGATGAGTACCGTCAGGTGGTCGCGCTCGCCGACATTCAAGGTCTCCCCTATCAGGAGATCGCGGATCAACTGCGTATTCCGGTCGGTACGGTCCGCTCTCGCCTGTCGCGAGGCCGGGAGCGCGTTCGCCGCGCGGTCTTTGCATGGCGCCCCAACAATGTCGGCGCGCTTTCCGAAGGTATGGACGCGCCCGGCGAGTTCAGCCCGTCCGCCTCGGCCCACGGTCCGCGTTTAACGCCGGTCGCCGCGTAGTTAGTGGTTTGGTTTGTGGGTTACGTTTAGTGGTCGCCCTACGCGGGCGGCGCCCCCTCACGTCGGGGGAGACGCCAGCCTAACGCTGGACCGTGCATTGCTTAGCGAAAGGTCTCGCTGTTTTTCGACACGTCGAAAAACAGCGAGACCTTTCGCTTGCTTAATGAACTGATCCAACGCAGGGCGTTGGCGCTCCCCCGCGTAGGGGGCGCCGCCCGCG
>CAXUMS010000027.1:36974-39433 GCA_964252165.1 uncultured Armatimonadaceae bacterium | reverse complement strand
CTTCTTAGTTCGTGACATAATAAACAAGTCTAACACATTTCGGAACAAATACTTATCGCTTTATAGTAAAGACTGATCGCCTCCTTGTTGTCGCCCGATTCTTGATAAACAAATCCCAAGTTGAGCAAGGCCAGTACGTTATCCGGTTCCTCGGTAACGATACGAGTAAGATGCTCGTGCGCTTCGTCATACCTGCCCAGATGGTACAAAGCAAGCGCCATATTCATACTAATAACGTTGGCGAGGGAGGGGGGCGCGTCCCGCAATGCGGCTTTGTATAGCGTAGCGGCGTTCTCGTAGCGGGCGGCGTGGTACGCGTTTTCCGCCGCGTCTAAATCAGACTTAACTCTCGCGGTGACAATTGTCTTTTGCATGCCGTAAAATTGGAACCGCGACGGCTGTAAAGGTTACGTCGGAATCGCTTCTGCGGGCGTTGCCGCATCAGGAACCTCGGCCTCGAAGAGGGCGGCGTAGCGGGACGGTTTGAGGAAAATCTTCTGGAAGCGGCGCAGGAGTAGGCCGCCGTGAACGCCGTCGGCGTAGCGGTGGTCGAACGTGAAACTGATCGTGACGCAGTCGGCGACCACGACCGCATCGTCTTTCACAATGGGCATCGGACGGGTGCGCCCGATGCCGATAATCAAGGGACAACGGCAATACGGCGACAAGGGAACCAGGGCGTTGTCAATGCCTAAGACACCGAAATTGCTGATCATTACGGACCCAAATCGGTCATCCGGCACGCCTACGCCGCGAAGCGACACGTTCAGCGTGTAATGGGCAAAATCCTGAACGTTCATAAAAAGCCGCAAAAGCCAGACGGGCAAACGCGCGGTAACGGCGTCGGTGCGCTCGGTGTCCCGATCCTTGCCGTGTTTGAGACGCTCGGCGGCGTCGGCGGAAAGTTTGGCGATCTCGGCCAGCGTGTGGCCGGGAACATCGGGAAGCGTGAAGCCGGACAAATCCGCGCCCTTGTCCGTTTTGAGGAGCGTGGTTATGAAAACATCGGTTCGCGCGCGGCGGTACAGGCTCTCCGCGCGCAAAAGATGGTTCAGGTCGGGATGCTCTTCCAAACAATGGGCGACGATTTTGGCGACAAAGTGCGTCAGCGACGGGCGCGCCCCGCCCGACGGGTACGCCTTCAAAAACGCCTCGGCTTCGGTCACGGGCAGGTCCAGCCACGAATACGTGGACGGGTCGCGCGGGTGACGCCAAGCGGCGATGGAGATTTTGCGGTAGGTCGAGAGCGTTTGCTTCGCGCCCAGCGGAAGGTGCGGCATGGTAGATGGTTCCGTTTCCGCTTTTTAGTATGAGGCGGGTCGCTATTTTTGTCTATAGGTCGTCTACAAAATATTAACGGCGCGAGCGGCGAGGAGCGCGATAATCGTGAGCGACAGGGCGGATTGAACCATCATCAGCAGTTTGGCCCGCCGCCCTAAAACCGATGTGTCCGTGGGTGACAGGGCGGTACTGGTGTTGAAGGCGAGGAACAGGTAGTCCATGAACTGCGGCGTCCAGTTTTTCTGCCCCGTTTCGGCTTTCACATCGTCGTCCAGCGTCATTTGCGGAAACAAAAACGCGCCATAGCGGTGACCGATTTGCGCGCCACGGCGCATATCGCGCATATGCGGACCGCCCGCGTCGATGCGCCAGTACCAGGTCGCGAACACCAGAACGTTGGTTATCCAAAGCGCGATTGCGGAGATAAGCAGGCGTTGCGGCGTTTCCTCGTGCCGGGGAAGCGACGCGACCAGAAGGCCGACCGACCACGCGAGGAAGACCGTCATCACAAACGCCTCGGCGACGCCAATATTGTGGTTCAAATCGTGGCGTTTGGTATGGTTCGTTACGATGGCGGCGACGAGCAACGCGAAGATGATACCGGGCATGAGCCAGCGCGGCCCGACTGTGAGCGACGGCGGCAGACCCGCGTACAGCGCGCCGGACGCCAAAACCGTGATAATCGCGGGCCAGCGCGGTTCGGTTTCAAACTCTAATTTGTGTAAATCCTGCGGCGGGACTAACCCGCACAGTTTCATCAGGTCCGGCGAATTATTCTTCGGCGTCATACGGCTTTATCGCTTGGACGCATTGTTAGGATGCGTCCGCTTTCTCCTGTATTGTAGGCGGATAATCCCCCAAACCAACCCTGAGCAGGTCGCCCACGGCGGCTTCCATTTCGTGCGTCAGGCGCGCGACCTCGGTCTTCTTTCCGGCCTGGTACGCGTCCCAGCGCGTTTGCAAATCCACCGGCTCGCCCACCCGAACATGGCACACGCGCGGCGCGCGGAGTTTCGATTCCCCGAAGCATTCGCGCTCCAAGCGGGTCAGCACATCCGCCATGCGCTCCGGGGTCGGGTCCGCGCGCACGTAGCCGTCATAGACCGCAATCCAGTTGGCGAGGCGGCGCAGGTCTTTAAGGAGCGGACGGGCGCGGTCCCGTTGTTCGCGGCGCAGAT
>CAXUMS010000027.1:25302-36964 GCA_964252165.1 uncultured Armatimonadaceae bacterium | reverse complement strand
CCCTGGGCATCGCGCGACGGGTCGCCGTCAAACTGCCCGACGCCGCGAGCACGCTCCAGCCCGAGCCGCCGTTGTTCGCGGCGCAGATGCGTGTCGTACGGCGTTTTGTCCAGCGGCGGCTCATCGCGCGTGACGGTTTCGATCACATGGATCAGCGCGCGCATCCGCTCCGGGAGGGTATCGCCTTTAGGTAAAGCCACGCCCGCCGCCGAAGCGACCCGCTCTAAAATCGCCTCCTTCACGGCATCAAGGCGCGGCGATAGGTCTTCGGGAGGAAAGGATAAAGGATGAGGGATAAAGGATAAAGCTTCAGAACCTACGGCGGCAGGTTTGTCCTCTTCTCCTTTTTTATCCTTTATCCTTTCGCCTTTATCCTTTGCCGTAGGCGTCAGCCGGTACTCGCGCTCCAGGGACAGGAGCATCGCTTTACCGATGTTTCGGAGGCGCGCGTAGTTGTCTTGCTCGGAAGCGGGAGCGACGCCGGTGAACGTTTCCAGGCGCGCGAGCGAGCGATCAATGTCGCGCGCGATAGGGCGGGCGTAAACGTACTTGAGCGCAACGGGAAGAACATGAAGCGGGCGGGTGTCATTGGCTTTTCGCGCATCCTCCAACGCCCAAAAGGCGAGTTGGAAGACGCCCTGATGAAACGGCAGGAGTGAGTCGTTTTGCGAGTACACCTCGCCTTCGGGGAACACGACCAGATGCGCGCCGGGCCGGGCAAGCAGATCGCGGGTCGCGCGGAACGAGGCGCGATCCGCCGTGCCGCGCACAACCGAGAACGCCCCGACGCGCCGGATGACCTCGCCCCACAAACCCCAGAGCGGCTCGAACGCGTCGCGGGTCGCCAGATAGTAAAACGGCTTCTTGACCGCGCAGGACAGGTGGAAAAGCAGGGCGGGTTCCGTGTTGGTGGGGTGGTTTGGAACGATCAACACGCGCTCCGCGCCCAAAGCGCGGACGCGTGCCAGGTCCGCGTCCCGGTACCGAACCCCGACCACGCCGAGGCGCGGCAAGATGACGGGCAACGTGGCGGCGAAAAACGCCTGAACCCAGGGCGCGGGCTTCGCGCTGATAAAATCCGCGCCGTCCCGCTCCCGTTTCGCGCTTGTTTTTCTTGTCGCGGCTTGTAGCGCCATAGGTTCTTTGTTCACCGTAGACGGTTCGCGTCCCTGCGGGCCACGCCTCCACACTCGACGTATCGCTACAGGATAAACAAGCCTGCGTGATATAATTCAAGCGGTTTTGGGGCGCAAAGCGGCGTTTCAAAAGCGTTCTTATGGCGACAAGCGGCAAAACAAATGACATCGTTTTTGTAGGATATGTGGGCGGACTGGGCGGCGAGGCGATACAACCGCTCGAACTCGCCGCCGGGCTTGCCTTGCGCGGCGCGCGGGTCACGGTCGCGTTTCCCGCCCTGCCCAAAGTGTCCGAGTTGTTCGCTGGATACCAGAATCGCCCCAACCTGACGCTGGTGGAAACGCCGTTCATTCGCTACGACACGTTCGCGCAAAAGCCCGCCGACGTTCTTAAACTTCTCGCGCCGTACAAAAACGCCGATATTTTGCACCTGCACACCGGCGACATCGCCCTGCCGCGCATGACGCTTTTGGCTCTCGAAACCCTGCGCCCCGCCCACGCGTTCGCGACCATCCAGTGCGCCCGCGAGGAAATGCCGCGCGGCGGGATGCGCGCCCGCTACTGGGCGTCGGCGGCGAACCGTTTGTTCCAAAACATCGTTTGCCCGTCCGCGCACGGCAAGCGCTCGCAGGTCGCGTACGGCGTTCGCCCGGATAAGGCCGTGGTGATCTACAACGGCGCGGATGTGGTCCGCTACGCAAGCGGAAACGGGGCCGGTTCGCGCGAAATGCTGGGTCTGACCGAGGACACGCCGCTGGTGGTTTTTACGGCCCGCCTTCACGAACAGAAACGCCCGCTGGACTCCATCAACGCGTTTGGCAAGGTCGCGAGCGAGTTCCCTGCCGCGCACTTCGCGCTGGTTGGCGATGGCCCATTGGAGGCCGATTGCCGGGCGCGCGTTGATGCGTTAAATCTCGCGAACCGTATCCATTTTTTAGGTTTCCAATCGGCGGTGCCGGACTGGCTCGCGGCCTCGACCGTGTGGATTTTGTCGTCGGTCGCGGAAAATTTTAGTTTGGGGTTGGTCGAAGCGCTTGCCGCCGGTTGCGCGATTGTCGCGACCAACTGCCCGGGCAACGATGAGGTGTTGCGCGACAACGAGAACGCCCTGGTGGCCCCGGTCGGCGCTGTGGACACGCTCGCCGACGGCTTGCGCCGCTTACTTGGAAACCCCGACTTGCGCGCCCGTCTCCAGAAAAACGCGCCGGTTTCCGCCCAAGAGTTCAGCCGTGACAAAATGGTGGAGCGGCACCTGCTTTGCTACGACGGGCGTTTGGAACAACCGGCGAAGGCGTCGCAAGCGGCGGCGGGAACGCAACGCTCGTGAGTGTGCGCTCGCTTATCCCCGCGCAAGCCGCGCATCGCCTCGATGCGGCCCGGTTTGACGCCCCGCCGCGCGCAACCCCGTGGCTCGCCTGGATTATCGCCGTGTGCGCCGCCGTTGCCCTCGGCGCTCTTGTCAGTTCGCCCAAGTTCGCCGTGGTCGCCGTCGGGGTGATTTTGGTCGCCTTCGGCGCGTGCGCCATTCTTGCAAGGCCCATCAACGGTTTTCTCTTCGCCTTCGCGCTGTTCCCGTTTTATACGTTCCTGCGCGCGCTCGCAACGTTGTTTAATGCTCCCGTTCCGCTGACCATTGTCGGTTTGTGGCCGGAACTAATTTTGTCGCTGATGTTCACGGCGATCGTGTGTCAGGCGATTGCGCGGCGCGAGCGTTTATACCTGACCTGGCACGATCTGCCGGTTTTATTTTTGCTTCTATCCATGGTTTACAGCCTGGTCGTCAGCGTTTTACAGCGCGATTTCGGGGCCGCCATCTACGGCTTTCACATGTCGGCGACCTCGCTTTTGTTTTACTTCATCGCGCGCTGGCTAAAGCCGAGCGACGCCGACATTGCGCGCTTGCTGCGCGTTTTGTTCGGGGCGTTCGCCCTGTGCTGCGTTCTTTCGCTCGCCGACTACTTCACCCGGACGCGCTTCATGGTGAGCGTCAATATCGCCGCGCGCCCCGACTTCGGCCTTCCGTTCGAGCCGTACGGCTTTTATAGCTGGTATCCTCGTTTGCAATCGCTGCTGTACGCCGAGCAGTTGTTCGCGACCGTTTGCGCGGGCGTGGCGACGATCTGCACGGCGTTCCTGATGCACGGCGCGCGGGAGCGGCGAGCCGCTGGACGTCAACGGCCCGTTCTTCCTTTGCTCCTCCTTTCTCTGGGTTGCCTGGCGCTGACGATGTCGCGCGGGGCCGTTATTTGTCTTGTGGTCGCCTTGTTTTGTTTGTGGGTTTTCTTTCGGGGGCGGCACCGCATCTACATCGGCGCCGCCGCCGCGCTTTTGATCGTGTTAGTTGGCGTTATCTTTCAAACGCAAGGAAACGACCCGCGCGTCCAAAGCGCGCTTCGGCGTGCGACTGCGGTAATGAACTACGGCGACGCGAACGCGTATGACCGCGTTCAACAATGGCAGATCGCGCTGAACAATCTGCCGATCTTCCCTGCGGGTATCGGGCTTGGCCGGGGCGGCTCGGCGGCGTTTTTCCACGGCGTCGGCGAAAACGACAAAACCATCTCCGACGGCGGCATCTTCAAAATTATGTCCGAGCAAGGAATTATCGGCGTTCTTGCTTTCGGCTTGTCGTCGGCGGGCGTCGCCTATGTTTTGTTTCGTGCCGCTCGAAACGGACACGGTTTGCGCCAAACGCTCGCCGCCGCGCTTTTATGCTGGTTTTGCGGCTTGCTCGTTCAAAACGTCGCAGGTAATGTGTTCGATATGTTCTACGTGACGCCTTTCTTCTGGACGCTCGCGGGCTTTGCGGTTTTGCGCGACGGGGATAAAGCCGCGCCCGCCTTGCCGCGTTCCTCCGTTGCGCTGGTTCGCGCAAAGGGCTTATGAGCGACCTCGCCGTTTTCGATTTGTCCGTTGTGATCGTCGGGTACAAAACGCGCGACGTGGTTTGCGATTGCCTCCACTCCCTGTACGCGGGCGGCGGCTTGCGCGGCGTCGGTAGCGCCGAGGTTATCGTGGTGGATAACGCGAGCGGCGACGGCACGGCGGACGCGGTGCGGGCCGAGTTTCCCGACGTGCGAATGGTCGCCTTAGACGAGAACCGGGGGTTTGCGGGCGCGAACAATGTCGGGCTGGACCTTTCGTCGGGGCGCAATGTTTTGTTGCTGAACCCCGACACGCTTGCGCCCGATGGTTCGCTTGCGGCCTGCGTCCGCTATCTGGACGCGCAACCGCCAAACGTCGGCGCGATGTCGTGCCGGGTCGAGTCCGCCGATGGCTCGATTCAGTGGACGTGCGCCCGCCGCTTGATGACGCCCGGCATCGAGATAAGCCGCGCATTTCTCCTGGACCGCGCGTTTCCCCGGTCGCGCGTTTTCAACGGCGAGGCCCTGCCCGGCTGGAACCGACACGATGAGCGCGCGGTGGAGTGCGTTCTGGGCGCATTCGTGCTGATGCGCCGCACCGCTTTAGACGCTATCGGCGGCGGTTTGGACGCGCGGTTTTTCCTGATGTACGAGGACGTGGACCTGTGCAAGCGGATCGGCGACGCCGGGTTTAAGATTATGTTTTGGCCCGGCGTTCATATCACGCATTTGGGCGGGCAATCGTGGAAGCACGCCAAGATCGAAACGTACGCGAACAGCCATGTGAGCGCCCTGTTGTATTTCCAGAAACACCATCCGCGCGCGGTGGGCGTTGTTCGTTTCGCGGTCCGGGCGGGTATGGAACTGAAAATCCTGCTCCTGCGCTTGAACGCGCTCCGCAAACGGGGCGGCGCGGATGCGTACACGCGCGAGCATTTAGCGATGGCCCGCGCCGCCCGCAATGCGATCCGCACCGGCGCGTTTCCGCTTCCCGCCGCGCCCGCCTCGTAAATACCGTTATGTCGCAAATCAGCAATGGACCCAAGCCGCGCCTCCTGTATGTCGCCCATGTGGATACCATGATCCGCATGATGCTTCCGCACCTCGACGCCGCCCGCGCGCGCGGCTTCCACGTGGAAATCGCGTGCAACTTTACGCGCCATCAGGCGGATATGTACGCGCATGCCGACGCGGTTCACCCGCTTCCGTTTCGCCGCTCGCCCGTTCACCCGGCGAATGTCACTGCCCTCGGGCGCCTCACGCGCTTGATCAGCGAGCGCAAGTACACGATTGTTCATGCCCACACGCCGACCGGGGGCGTTCTCGGGCGGCTCGCGGCGACACGGGCGCGCACGCGTGGCGGCGCGAACGGCCTTCCGCTTCGCGTGTACACGGCCCACGGTTTCCACTTCCACGAACACGGCGGCAAGTTATCCAACGCCCTGTTCAAAAACATCGAAACGGTTGCCGGTCAAAAATGGAGCGACGCGGTTCTTACGATCAACCGCGACGACTACCGGATCGCGCGCGATAGCGGTGTGGTCCCGCCGGACAACTTGTTTCTAACGCCCGGCGTGGGCGTGTCCGTGGAAACGTTCGACCCGGCGACTGTCACGCCGGACGCGCGGCAAACCGTGCGGGACGAGGTGGGGGCGTACAAAGATTCGGTTCCCGTGATCACGTTTGTGGGCGAGATGATCCCGCGCAAGCGACACGCCGACGCCCTCCGAGCGTGGGCGCGGGTACACGCCAAACGTCCCGATGCCGTTTTGGTTTTCGCCGGGGACGGCCCTTTGATGGACAAATTGAAACTACAGGCGCAGGAGTTGGGCATCGCGGAGAATGTGCGCTTCCTCGGGTTCCGGCGCGACATTGTCACGATACTTGCCGCAACCGATGTGTTTTTGTTTCCGTCCGCGCAGGAAGGCTTGCCCTGTTCCATTCAGGAGGCGCTTTCGATGGGCGTTCCCGTGGTTGCGACCAATGTGCGCGGCAACAACGATTTGGTAGATGAGGAATGCGGGCGTCTGGTCACGCTCGGCGACCATGACAACCTCGCCGCGCGGATGGGGGAACTTATCGAGGCCGGACCGGAAGCGCGAAAAACGATGGGGCAAGCCGGGCGCGAAAAGATGGTGCGCGAATACCGCCGCGAGGTATGCGTGGCAAACTGGATGGGGATCTACGAAACCCTGCTCGCCCGGCGCGGCTTGACCATGCCAAGCGGCGATAGCGGCGCAATAGGGGGGCAAAACGCCTCTCCCATGCAAGCGGTCGCGGCGGCATGACGAAAGACAAAGGGCAAACACGAAACGCCATCCTCCTGACCGGCTGGCGCGGCGCGGTCGGCACGGCGGTCGTGCGGGGCTTGCGCGAGCGGTTCCCCGGTCGTCCGCTGATCGGGCTGACGCGGGCCGGAACGGGGGACGGAAAAACGCCGCCCGATGTTCTTGCCGCCGTGCAGACCGAACCCGCCGATATGGACGACGCCGAGGCGGTCCGGGACGTTTTCGCGCGGCGCGCAGGGGAAGCGTCGCTCCTCGTTCATATCGCCCATATCACGTGGACGCCGCTGGTTCTCGCGCTCGCCGACGAGTTTGAAATCGAGCGCGCGGTTTGCGTCCACACCGCCGCCGTGTATAGCAAGTACCGGGGCTACGCTGAAGGCTACCGGAAGATCGAGGCCGACGTTTTCGCCCATTCGCCCGCCCATACGGTATTTACCATCTTGCGCCCCACGATGATTTACGGGAGCGGACGCGACAAGAATATGCACCTGCTCATCGAGCGTCTCGCCCGTTCCCGCGT
The DNA here is from genome assembly GCA_964252165.1 of uncultured Armatimonadaceae bacterium. Classification (GTDB taxonomy): domain Bacteria; phylum Armatimonadota; class Armatimonadia; order Armatimonadales; family Armatimonadaceae; genus CAXUMS01. The sequence continues at coordinate 30,155 of CAXUMS010000027.1, read as the reverse complement.
GTTTCCCATCTTCGGCGACGGCAAGGGCGAACTGCAACCCATCCACGCCGACGATGTCGCGCAGGCCGTGGTCGCCGCCGTGGCCGCCAACCCCGCCATAGTGGGCGGCAAAGGCTACGACATTTCGGGCGGAACCGTGGTCACGTACCGCGAGGCCGTGGACATCATCTGCCGCGAACTTGGCGTTTATCCGCGCCGCCCGCATCTCCCGCTCCCCGTCGCCCTGCCGCTCGTACGCGCGTACAATGCGGTCGCAAAAAGGGCCGGGAAAACGCCGGGCGTCACGGTCGAGCAGGTCGAGCGCTTGCAGGAAAACAAAAGCCTCCCGCACCCCGACGCCGCCCGCGATTTAGGCTTCGCCCCGCGCCCGTTCGCGGACGGCATCAAAAGCGAAATCGCGCTTTTGCGCGCGGAGAAGAAGATTTAACCGCAAAGGCGCAAAGGACTCAAAGTTCAGAAAAGAGTTTAAGCAAGACACTTCTGTCTCTTTTTCATCTTCCTTGAACTTTGAGTCCTTCGCGCCTTTGCGGTTAAATCTTCTTCTCCTTTCCTAACGCCCCAGTGACAGGTCGGTGAACGGGATACGTCCGTCGCCGGTCAGCGGGGCGGCCCCGTCCCATTTTTCGATGGCTTTGCGGCGCAGTTCGATTTTCTTAAGGGCGAGCGCCTTGTCGCCGGAGTCGGCGAGCAAGCGGTTGACCTCGGCTTCCTCGCGGGCTTTGGTTTGGATGGTTTGCGCTTCCACGCGGGCGCGTTTCAGGGCGACCTGCGCGGAATCGAGTTCCGCCCGGGCGGAAATACGCTCGTCCACCTTGCGCTTGACTTCGTCGGGCGGGTACACCTCGCCTAAGAACACATCGTCCACGGTAATGCCCCAGCCGCCGAGTTTCGGCAAAAGCAGGGCCTTGACGCGCGGTCCGAACAAGGCGCGCTCTTTGCTGGTCAGTTCAAAAACCGACCGCGAGCCGGAAACGCAGTTCACGGCCCAGTTGGTAGTGGGGCGGATGAAGTCGGTTTGGATAGTTTGTATATCGTTCGTGCCGAAGTTCTGGTAGACGGTGATCACGTTCGCCGGGTCCACATGGTACGAAACCGTCACATCCACCGGCAAGATCGCGCCCTCGGATGTGCTGCACTTGATGCTGTCGTCGCCCGCTTTCTCGCCCTCGTTCGCCGCTTTGGTGTACGTAGCGCTCCGGATATTCGTGGGGTACAGGATCAAGCGCTCGCGCGGCCCGACCCAGACGACCTGCGGTTTCAAAAGTTGCTGACTGATGCCGCTATTGGCGTCGAACTTGACGCCGACCTGCGCGGGCGGAATTTCTCGGCTACACCCGGTCAAACCCATTGCCGCGACGCCCGCCGCAAATAGTGCGGTTGCTCTCATCTTTTTCACGTTTAATTGTTTCATTGCGCGCCGCCATCATTTTCCACGGGCGTGGTATCCGTTGCGTCGCCCGCCGATGTGCGCCGGGTGACCGGAGGGGCGGCTTGCCGACGCGCGCCCAGCGACGATAACAGCGCGCCGTCCAGCACCATTGTCTGCCCCGCCCCCATTCGCACGGCGGGCAGGCGTCCGTCCCACTTCTCAATCGCCTCTTCGTCGGCCTGTAGTTGCAGTTGGTCCAAGCCTTTCGCTTTCGCGGTCGCCGAAACCGTGCGGGTCGCCTGCGTTTGCGCGGTCGCCGTGATCACATTGCTTTGCCGTTGCACCTCGGCGATCTTCTGCTTCAACAGCGCGATCTCGTACTCGGTGTACTGGTTGATACGTCGGACGATCTTTTCCTGCGTTTCGGGCGTCGGGTACGCCTGCTGTAAAAAGACCGAATCTACCGTGATGCCGTTCGGGGCCATACGCTTGGCAAGCGACGCGGTCGCGGCCTGGCTAAATTCGAGGCGTTTGGGACCCATCAGTTCAAACACATCGTAGCGTGGCCCGATCTCGTTCACGGTGTCCTTGACCGCGCGCCGGATATGCGTGCTTTGAATGGTTTGTATATCGGTCGGCCCGAACGCCTGGAACACGCGCAGGGCGTTTTTCGGCTCCACCCGATAGATCACGGTCACATCGAAGGTGGTATTGGCGTTTTCGCTGGTCGAGATTAGAACGCCGTCGGCGGCTTTGGTTTCGCCTTCGTCGGTCGCTTGTAGGTACTTCGCCGACTGCAATTTGGTCGGGTACGTGTACAACCGTTGCCGAAAGCCCACATACACGCGGCGCGGCGGAATGTAGTTCGCTTGAACGCCCGAACTCGCATCGTATAAAATCCCGACAAATCCGGCGTCCACCCATTCCGAGCGGGCCTCGCGCCATCCGAAGTACCCGCCGGTGAGAACAATCACGGTCCCCGCCCCGGCAAGCAAAGTTTTTAGTTTCATCGCATCCTTATCAATCGTCAGTTTCGGGAATACAAATGGGCCTGCGGCGTGGTCGGTAGCGTCGGAAGCAGCGGCTCCGACGGCGTTTGCGCCGCCGCCGCTATGTCGCCGCAAACCGGCTGGCTCTCGCCCGGCGATGTGACCGGCGCGCTTTGCGGCGCGGCAATCGTTGCGGTTTCCGCGTTCGCCCCAAAACAATCAACGGCCACCTCGCGTTCAGCGCGCCGCCGCGCCTCGATCTCGGCCCGCGCTTCGCGCTCCCGTGTTTGATCGCGTTGCCACCAGCACACGAAGTACCGCCAGGCGCGCCGTCCCACCGGCTTCCACAGCGCGACGCCCACCCCGGCAATCACAGCGCAAACCAGCAAAACGCCGAGTAGCGCCAGTAAATTGTTCTCGAAAACCACGCCCATCGTTTCCCGTTCCCTCGCGCGATTTGTTGTTTATCCGCGCATAGTATAGGAGACCCACGACCTTCGTGCAGGTTGCGCCCTGTTTAAAAAAACAAAAAAAGACCCACGGCGACAAAATCGCGCCGGGGGCCATAAGAGAGGATCAGGTTTTTTTAAGGAGCGCGACGGGAAGCCGCGTCGTGGCGCGGCTTTCGTCGCCTTTCCCATTATAGTGTGGTACGCCTGTCTTCCGATTAAGCCGTGGTTAAGCGGCGATTAAGTTTGCGTTAAACTTGCGCGATTAATAAAAAAACCGCGCGGCAAACGCCGCGCGGTTTTTGAGCCGGTACTGTTTATTCGAGTTAGCGAACCGGCTGGCCGTCCGCCGGGTTCAAGATAGGCTTGTTGTCGCCGGGGTGCAGTTTGGTACCCCAAAGGAACGCCGTAGGGTTAAGCGTCGCATCCAGCCGGTACCACTTAGCGTGACCGTCGGCGAACGTATAGTTGGAGCCGCCCGAGAACCGCCGCGGGGCGGTGTAGGTCAGGTGAACATAGGGATTTGCGGAACCGGCGGCGGCTTTAGCGCAGGTGTCGAAAATATCAACTGGCGTCGTGATTTGCGTATACTGAACCGCGTACACCGGGTTCGTATAATCCGCCGCCACTTCACCAGCCCATTTTGCCGTCGCTTGACCGGACGCCGCCGTTGAGAAGGCATTGGTGGAGCGGTGGGATTTGAACGCGGCTCCTGACGCCACCGATGTATCCGCGATACAACCAGGCGAGCTGGTCAGCGAGGTAATCAGAATTTCGTTCGCCGGAGCATCCACAAGACCGTCGCTGACTACCTGCGCGGGGTCAACGGTGCGACGTTTGCGCGGCAAAACGTTCGAGTTCGCGGAGTAGGACAAGCGCGGCGCCTGATCATCCTGCACATTATATTGGGGCGTTTGCCCCGCCGGAGCGCCATAACCCTGATTGTTGTCGGACAAAAGATAGTTGGTGGGGGCCGCGCCGCCATCCGCGTCGCCGGGGCTGACGAAGATACCAATGTTTTTCACATAAGGCTGAACCATGCCCGACCAGTGGACATAGCCGCCCGTCGCGTCGTTGTCGTTTTTGTAGTAGTAGGCGGGCGGAAACGTTTCGTCATAGTCCTGCTTGTAGGACATAATGGCGATACCCATTTGCTTCATGTTGGACAAGTCGGCGGTTTGCCGCGCTTTATTACGCGCCTGAGCGAAAACCGGGAAAAGAATCGCGGCGAGAATAGCGATAATGGCGATCACAACGAGCAGTTCGATCAGTGTAAAGCCTTGACGATTGCGCTTCTGCATAATGGGGACCCCTCCTGATAGGGTGTGCGGGAAACTCCCGGCGGTAAAAAATGCCATGAGGAACAACCGGTTCCGCAACGGCTCACATCTTTCGGCCTGTTTGGAAGCGCGCCGCGCGCAAGCCCAACTCAGAGCGTACGTCAAAAGTGTATAGCGTTCGCCCGGTTCAAAGGTTAAACCGCGATTAACTTATGATTAAGCCTTGATTAACTTTTGGTTAAGTCTTTGTTAAGCGCACACGGGGAAGGCGCAACCGGAGCCGGTGACGAACCTACGCGTATGGAGAACGTAATCCGGTGGGGAATCTTGGGTTGCGGCGATGTCGCGGAGAAGAAAAGCGGACCAGCTTTATATGGCGCGGAAGGCTCGCGCCTCCATGCCGTGATGCGCCGCGACCGGGCGAAAGCCGAGGATTTCGCCCGGCGTCACGGGGCCGCGCGGGCGTACGATAGCGAAGCGGACCTGCTCGCCGACCCCGATGTGGACGCCGTTTATATCGCGACGCCGCCGCACCTTCACGCCGCGCAAACCATCCGCGCCGCCCGCGCGGGCAAGCGCGTTCTGGTCGAAAAGCCGATGGCGCCAAGCGGGTCTGAGTGCGACCAAATGATCGTGGCCTGCCGTGAGGCGGGCGTTTCGCTTCATGTCGCGTTTTACCGCCGTTATTATCCGAAGTTTCAAGCCGCCAAGCGGCTTCTCGGCGACGGCGCGATAGGGAACATTCAGGGCGCGCGTCTTCAGTTTC
>CAXUMS010000027.1:11902-25292 GCA_964252165.1 uncultured Armatimonadaceae bacterium | reverse complement strand
AAACTCGTTCTGTGGGCGGCGGCTGGCGCGTGGACCCCAAAATCAATCCGGGCGGCAATTTTGTGGATGTCGGTTCGCACCGCTTCGATATGCTGGCCTACCTTGTGGGCGATGTCGCCGACGTTTGCGGGTTCGCGCACAAAACAGGCGCGGCGCGTGCGGAAGAAACCGGCGAAACCGACACCGCGTTCGCGCTCCGCTTCGAGAACGGCGCAATCGGTTCCGGCTCGTTTCGTTTCGGCGCGGGGCCTGCGCGCGACGTTCTCGAAATCTACGGCGACGCAGGGACAATGACGTTTGACCCGTTCGACAGCGACGCCTTCACGGTTCGCGCCTTGAACGGAACCGCGACCGAGCATCGCTACCCCGCGCCCATTCCCGCCCATCTGCCGTTTGTGCAAGCGTTAGTGGATGCGTATCGGGGCCAATCCGATCCCGACGCGCACGTGACCGGCGAAGAAGGCGCGAAAGCCACGCGGATTATGGAAACAATTCTACAATCTCCGCCGCACCAGGCCGCGTAATCTATGGCGAGCGAAGTTCACGAGGTCGGCGCGCATATCGCCCGCTTTCTTTGTTACCTGAATGCCGAGCGCGGAATGGCGGAAAACACGCTTTCCGCCTACGGGCGCGATCTGCGGCAATGGCTCGCGACCGGACGCGATTTGAACGCCGTCGGCGTCGAGGCGTACCTTGCGGGTTTGCGAAGCGATGGTCTCAAGCCCGCGTCGCTGAAACGCAAGCGGGCCGCCCTCTCGTCGTTCTGCGCGTATCTGGTCGGTGAAAACGCGCTCAGGGAAAACCCGGTTCGGGGCGTTGACAACGCGACACGGGCCGGGCGAACGCTTCCGTACGTTTTATCCGCCCCGGATGTCGCGCGGCTTCTTGCCGTCCCGGACATCCGCACCGCGCAGGGGCGGCGGGACCGGGCGTTTCTGGAGTTGATGTACGGGTCGGGCCTGCGCGTGTCCGAGGTCGCGGGCTTGCGTGTCGGCGATATTGATACAAAAAACGGCTGGGCGCGCGTTTTGGGCAAAGGCGGCAAGGAGCGCCGGGTCCCGGTCGGCAAGCTCGCTCTCGCCGCCCTCGCCGCGCATAGGGGGAAGCCGAGCCGTCTCCAAGCATCGAACCGCGACGCAACCAGCGCATATTTATTCCCTGGCAAGCCGCCGACCCGCCCGGTGGGGCGCGGCGTTCTTTGGCGGGCGGTGAAAACCCATGCCGCTCGCGCGGGCTTGGGAGAGTTGCCATCCCCGCACTGGCTCCGGCACTCGTTCGCGACCCACCTGCTGTCGGGCGGGGCGGACATTCGCGTTATTCAGGAGATGTTGGGCCATGCGCGCGTCACTACCACGCAAATCTACACGCACGTTTCGCCGGACCGACTGCGCGCCGCCTACCGCGCCGCCCATCCGCGCGCGTGAGAAGGCGTTGGGGACACACTGCGCCGGTACGGCGTACAATGAAAATAATCATGCCCAAACTACCGCGACCTTTCGTTGTTTGCGCCGCCGCGCTTCTCCTCGCCGCGCCGCTTGTCGCCGTGTCGTTGCCTGCCCGAGCCGCCGCGCAGGAAACCGCGCCGCCCGCCGCGGCAAATCCCGCGCAACAAAAAACAGGCGATTTTACCGTAGACCTGCGCGTGCCGCCGGGCGGCGTGTATGCGGGCGAAGAATCCGAGATCGCGTTCCACGTGTCCGCCAAAACGCCGGACGACGCCGACGCGGGAGTTCTCGGCGCGAAGATAAAAGCGACGATCACCGGAGGAACCGCCGCCGCGTCGTCTTCGGCGTCCGTGCGGAACGGCGATCTGCCCGGCGATTACATTTTGACAACGACGTTCCCGACTGGCGGTGCGTACCGTGTTGCGCTCGACATAACGCCGCCCGGCCCGGGCGCGTACCCCGCGGTTGCGGTCGGCTTTGATGTCACGGTCAAGGACGCCGACCCCAAGCGCAAACCTGCGCCATCGCCGTACGTGCTGGAGGTCCGAACCGAGCCGCGCGCCCCGGTGGTCAGTCAATCTGTCGTGATGACCCTGCGCGTCACCGACCGCGCAACCGGAACGCTTGTCAAGGAATGGAACCCGAACCGCGAAAATCCCATCCGCCTTCTCATCGTCCGCAAAGACCTGGGCGCGTTCACGTACGGTTTGCCCGACGCGCAACCGGACGGAACCTTTAAGCAGTCGTTCTCATTCACGGGCGGCGGTGAATGGCGCATCTTCGCCGATTTCGCGCCCAAAGGGGCGGGCGTTCAAACCGCCGTCGCCAAGCTAAATGTGAGCGGCGTTCGGGACCTGCCCACGCCGATCAACCCGCAATCTCTGCCGCTGGTCCGCGCGAGCGGCGCGACGCTCGCAATGAAACAGCCAAACCGCCTTTTCGCGCGACAAACGCAGTCGCTCGAATTCAACCTGTCCGATGAGCAGGGCCAACCTTTAACCGATCTTTCCCTCTGGCTCGGCGCATTGGCCCAACTGACGTTTATCGAGCGCGACGCAGAAACGCTCCTGCGCGCCGTGCCGGATACCGCCGATCCGCGCAACGGTCGGTCGGGCGTGATGACGTTCCTGGTGCGGTTCCCCAAACCCGGCATCTACAAAGGCTGGATGCAGTTCAAGCGCAACGGGCAAATCGCGACCCTGCCGTTCGTGGTCCGCGTCAGCGACAAGTAGCCGGATATAACTTTCCTAACGTGATTTCGTTCGATAGAAAGGCGCTTGTATGTCGTCTTGCGTTTTCCCAACCGTTCGTCGTCGCCGATGCGCTTTTACGTTGATCGAATTGCTCGTTGTGATAGCCATCATCGCGATACTTGCGGCGATCTTGTTTCCTGTGTTCGCCCAGGCGCGGGAAAAGGCGCGGCAAACCGCGTGCCTGTCGAATGTACGGCAGATCGGTCTTGCCATCGCGATGTACCGTCAGGACTACGACGATGTCAACCCGCGTCACCGGCTTTGCCCCGACCTGATCGGGCCGGACGCGCAAACGTGCGTGACCGCAAGCCCCACGATCAGCACCGGCCCCAACGAAACGTGGTGGGCTACGTACGACAACAGCATGTCCCCCGAACCGCCCGACCCCGGCGCAGTCGCCTATGACACGCCGGTCAAGCAAGGAATGTTGCAACCCTACTTCAAAAACCGGATGATCTTCAAATGCCCGTCGTATCCCGCCGGGCAGGTCGGCTACGCCATGAGCTACATCACGGCGGGTCCGATGGGCAGGCCTGATGGCGAGGTGGCCAATCCCACCGTGTTGTTTGTTTGGGATCACTCACGAACGCCGGGTTGCGCCGACACGCGAACCGGGAACACGGGACCCGTTTGGGGCGCGTTTCCGCCGTCCGCCGACACCACGCACACGCACTATCCGACCCGTCACAACGGCGGCTTCAACACGCTTCGTTACGACGGCGGGGCCAAATGGCGAAAACCCGAGGGCCTGACCGATAGCGACTTCCGCGCTATCGCCGCGCCGTAAAGTTTAAAGCGGACCTTCAACCTTGATTACTGGATGCGGCTCGCAGTTCGGTTCGCAGTTCCATCAGGAGCGCGCCCAGACGGTTTTGGCCGGTTCCGTCTTTGCCGCAACCCCAGTAAAAATCGCCGGGCGCGTTTTCCACAATCTCCTCGTCGCCGGTGGATAGAAGCAGGGAGCGCAGTTCGGCATGTTGCGCGAACTTGGCGCGAAGGGCCTGGCGCATCACATCCTCCTTGACCTCATTCCAGTCCGGGCGTAGCGGGCGGGTTCGTTCCCGTCCCCAATCGGCGGCGATTTTCGGCGCGCGGGCGAGGCGAACCGCTTCCTCGTCGGGCGTTCCGGCGAACTTTTGCGACTGAAAGTAATGCTCGCTGGTCGGGTAGTAGTTTCCACCCAGGGTAAAGCCGTAGGCGGCGAAGTTGGAAAAGGGACCGTACGGCGTTTCGCGGTCGCTGTAAAAATAAATCGGCATGGGGCGTATTCCTGACACGAACTGTATCGCCGCGAATGGTTTGTCGCTAAACGAAGATTGGTTCCCGTGGTGACGGCTTTACGTTACTGGCAAACCGCGCTCTTTTACCACGCGCCGGATGCCTGCGAGCGCCTCATCCGTGGGTGGGAACAGCATCAAGCGGCGGCGCGCGATGTCGTCAATCGTGCGGGCGTACTCGGTGCGAACGGCGTGGACGACCTGCGCGGCAAAGTGCGGCGTGTTTGGCCCGAGCGGCTCGCCAAGAGAAGGGTCGCGTTCGACGCGGGCCAGCACATCGGCGAACGCGGGTCCGTACAGCGCGACAAGGCGGGGCGCGTGACCTACTGGCAACCCGAGGCGCGCAAGGTTGCTTTGGGCGTCGGCGAGAAGCGCATCGGGCGCGGCGACGTTCCCGATAACGGCGGTGGAGCAGGGAACGGGCGGTTTGCCGAGCGTCCGCAACGCCCAATCCACGGCCTCCTCGGCGAGACTACGATACGTCGTGAGTTTGCCGCCGACGATGCTGGCAAGGCCGCTGACGCCGTTTTTGCGGGCATGGTCCACGAGCGAGTGCCGCCGCGTGATCGCGCCCGCGTTCTTGTCGCCAGTCGCGGGCAGGGGGCGGACGCCTATCGTGGTCGCCTCGATGTCGCCCTCCCCATACGCGGCGTCGGGGAAAAGACCGTTCACCTCGGCGAGAAGGTACTCGACCTCCCACTTTTGAACGGCAAGATCGCTCGGGTCCACTCCGGTGAATTTGACATCCGTTGTGCCGACCAGAAGCCGATTATCCCACGGCAGTAAAAAAAACGGGCGACCATCGCGCGCGGCGGCGGCGTAGATCGGGCCGTGCGGGCCGGTTTCGCGCGCCGGTAGGACAAGATGCGTTCCCCACGTCCCCCCGATAAGCGGCGGCGTTTCCCGGTTCAGCGTTCGATTCACCGCATCGAGCCACGGACCGGCGGCGTTGATGGTCAGCGCGGCGTCCACGGTGAACGTCTCGCCGGTAAGTTCGTCGTGTAAACAGGCGCCGGTGACCGCCGATGCGCTGTTTTGTCGTAGGGCGGTGACGCGGGTATGATTGCGCGCCCGCCAGCCCGCCGCAATCGTTTCTTGAACCAACTCAATGCACAACCGCTCGGGAAACTCCACCTGCGCGTCGGGGTAGATGTAGCCGCCCGTTAAGCCGCTCGTGGTCATAAACGGTTCGCGCTGACGCGTTTTATCGAACGGCAAAAGGGAGGGATGGGGAAATAATGGGTCGCGCGCCAGCAGGTCATACATCACCAAACCGGCCCCGACCAGAAAGCGGGGCGTAGGCGCGTTCCTGAAACTGGGAATAAGCAGTTGTATCGGATGAACGAGGTGGGGACGTTGCCGCGCGAGAACGCCGCGCTCGCGCAGGGATTCGCGCACCAGATCCACCTCGCCGTATTGGAGGTAGCGCAAGCCGCCGTGGATCAGGCGCGACGATGCGCTGGTGGTTCCGCCGCCCCAGTCGCCCTTCTCGACCACCAAAACCGACAGCCCGCGCGAGGCGGCGTCGGCGGCGATCCCCAGACCGTTGATACCGCCCCCGATAACGAGCAAATCGTACCGTTCTTCCATGCCGCTTCTCGCCTTTCTCGAACGGGCGGATCGTTTCGCGCCCATTTCAGGGTAGGCAAAATAAGTCGCGTCGTCAAGCGGCGCGCGTTCAAATGCGGTCCGGGAAATAAAACAAACTATTTTGGGGAAACGGGGCGAAACTCAGAAGTTTTTCAGAACAGGCGGATATAACTAAAACACGGCGAGGAAGCCACTTCCTGAGCATCGAACGTATCGAAGGCGAGGATCAAAAAATGAAACGTATAACAGCGACGGTTTGGGCGGTCGGCGCACTGTGCGCCGCTACCGGATGGGGAATCTCGAACGCGGCGCGGGCGCAAGACGGGCCGCCCCCGCCGCAACAGGGCGGGCCGGGCGGTTTCGGCGGCGGCCCGCAACAAGGCGGCGGCGGACGCGGCGGGCGCGGCTTCGGCGGCGGACAAGCCGCCCCGTTCGCAATGGGCGTCATCACCGCAGTGGACGCAAACGCCGGTCAAGTTACGATTCGCTCGCAACAGGGCGGCGGAACGCAAACCGTGCAGATCGCGTCGGGAACGCCGCTTGTCGCGCAAACCACGGTAACGGTCGCCGATCTCAAGGTGGGCGATCAGGTGCAGGTGCAGGGCGTGCCGACCGGCATCACCGCGTCGTCTCTAACGATTGGTGAAATGCCCGCTGGCTTCGGCGGGGGCGGTCCCGGTGGCGGCGGCCCCGGCGGCTTTGGCGGACCGGGGGGCGGCGGTCCGGGTGGCGCACCGGGCGGCGGAAATCGTGCAGGCGGCGCGGCTCCCGCCTTCGCCTCGGCGAGCGGTAAGGTGACCTCGACAGAGCCGCTTACCATCTCGCTTAGCGGCGACGTGTCCCTAACGCTGAAACTCGCGCGCTCCGCGAAAATCACGCGTATCGCGCCGGTGGAAATGTCGAGTTTGAAGGTCGGCGACCGTATCACCGCGACCGGGCAGGCGAACAACGATGGCGGCTTTAACGCAACCAATGTCGGGGTCAACCTTGAAATGGGCGGCGGCATGATGGGACGCGGCGGGCGCGGACAAGGCGGCGGGCGCGGTCCGGGCGGTGGCGGGTTTGGCGGCGGTCCGGGCGGCGGCTTCGGCGGCGGACCCGGCGGCCCGCCTCCCGGCGGACCTGATGGACCTCCTCCGCCCCCGAACAATTAAGTAGCAGTAACTTCGGTTGCGGCTGATTCAAAAGAACGGCGTTTCTGCGCTCTGACTTTACAAAAGTTTGGAGCGCGGAAACGCCGTTCTTGCTTGTGTCGCCTTATCTGTGTTCACGACCGAGAAGTTCGACGATTACTACAAGCACGATGCGGCGACGGCGCGGGCGTCCCCCTCGGCGACGGGACGCGGGTTCGCTTTTGTACTGCCGCCACTCATCGCCTCGCGGGAAACGGTGAGCAGGTCGCGTTCGGCGAGACCTATCGCCGAAAGCGTAGCGGGGATGCCGATGCGCGCGAGCAGGTCCTCCGCCCATTCGATTAAAGCGTCTACGGCGGCGGGGGCCTCGCGCGCATGGGTTTGCGGCGCAACCAACCCTAACTGCTCGGCGAGCGCGACATACTTGGGCAGGGCGGCGTCGCGGTTGAACCGCAGCACGGGCGGCAAAAGCAGGCCGCAGATAAGCCCGTGCGCCGCGCCGGTTATGGCCCCGACAGGGTGGGCCAAACCATGAACCAGCCCTAAACGGCTCGTATTCAGCGCCATACCCGCCATAAACGAGCCTAACAGCATCGCCTCGCGCGCTTGCCGGTCGTTTCCGCTCCGAACCGCATCTTGCAAATTCATGCCGGTGAGTTTCGCGGCCTCCAAAGATAGAGCGTCGGTGAGCGGGTTCGCGCCATTCGATGTATACGCCTCCAGGGCTTGAACAAACGCATCCATGCCCGAATACGCGGTCACGGACGGCGGACACGAAACCGTCAGTTCGGCGTCCAGAATAACCACGCGCGGCATCATCGCCCCGCCCCGGATGCTGGCTTTTCGTTTGATGTCAGGGTCCGTGAAAACGCCGACCCAAGTGGCCTCGCTACCGGTTCCCGCCGTGGTTGGAACCGCGATAATGGGCAGGCCGCCGGTCTCCGGTACGGCTTCGCGCGCTTCAAAAAAATCCCGCGCGGTTCGTCCCGTGTGCGCGAGAGCCGCCGCGCCCTTGCCCACATCCAGCGCGCTTCCGCCGCCCATCGCGATAAGGGCGTCCGCGCCGTGCGCCGCATCCATACACGCCTGCAAATCGTCCAGGGACGGTTCGGGCGGAACGCCTTCATGGGTTCGCGCTTCCATTCCCCCCTGGGCGAGCGAGGCGAGCAGGGCGTCCAAACGACCGTTGTTTCGGAGCGACCGCCCGGTGACAATCAGCGGACGCCGCGCGCCCAAAGCGGTCGCCTCGCGCGCGACCGCCCCGCCGCTAATCGCCGCACCCCACTCGGCGATGACACGGGGCGGCGCGTTAAACGAAAATTTCAACAGATCCATACGGAAAAGTTCACCGCGCGCGGCGAAACGCCCTGCGGCGAACGGCGTAAAAGGCAAACGTCAGGTTAAATCGCGCCGTATAATAAACGGTAAACCTTATTTCGCGCATCGCCCGCGCTTAATCTCAAAGAAACGAGATTCCCCATTCATGTTGCGTATTATGCGCTCCTTCCCCTATGGCCTCGCCGCGCTCGCACTGCTCGTCCTCGCCCTGTTGTCCGGCGGTTATATCGCCGCGCGCCCCGAACCCAAGAAGAAAACAACGCTTGTCTTCTGGACCTTCGCCAAGCCGCACTACGAGTCGTATCTCAAGGCGCTCCCCCAATTTGAAAAGGAACATCCCGGCGTCACCGTGGATATTCAGTTGGTCGCATTGACTGCCGTCCAGCAACGCCTTCGCGCCGCGTTTTGGGCGGATTTGGAAGTTCCAGATATGGTGGAAACCGAGATCAGCGGCGCGGGTAGCTTCTTTCGTGGGGCGCCAGAGAATATTGGCTTTTTGGATTTGACCGACCGTATCGAGCTTGATCACCTGAAAGAGCGCATGGTCGCCCCGCGCTTTTCCGCCTACACCAAAGCGGGCCGCATCTACGGCCTGCCCCACGATGTTCACCCGGTTCAACTCGCCTACCGCCGCGACATCTTTGAAAAAGAAGGCGTGGACGTTTCCAAAATCGAAACGTGGGACGACTTCATGGCGGTTGGGCGCAAATTGACCATCCCCAATCAGCGCTACATGATCCAACTCTCGGACACGGGCGGCGACGATATGGCCCTGCTTTTGTTCGAGCGCGGCGGCGGCTACTTCAACGCGGACGGACAATGCAGTTTCGACGACGAAAACGGTGTCCAGTCTATGCTTCAGTATGTGCCGATTGTCGCGGGGCCTAAAAAAATTGGCAACAACATCGGAAGCGGTCAGCAGTTTTCTCAATCAGTACAGGACGGATACCTGCTTTGCTTCCCGGTCGCCGACTGGAAAACCAAAACCTTTGAAACCGATATCCCGCAAATGTCCGGCAAGATGGCGTTGATGCCGTTCCCCGCGATTGTCAAAGGCGGACGGCGCACCTCTACAGCGGGCGGTACGATGCTCGGTATCACCAAAGGCTGTAAAAATCAGGACCTTGCGTGGGAACTCGCAAAGTTCTTGTATCTGTCGCCGCAGGATTTGGCGGACCGATTCACCAAAACCAACATTATCCCGCCCGTCCGCGCCGCGTGGGCGTTGCCCGCGTTCAACAAGCCTAACCCGTACTGGAGCAACCAACCCTTAGGAGCGACTTTCGCGCGGCTTGCGCCCGAAACGCCGCCGCAGTACGGAAGCCCATTTGTCGAACTTGCCAAGTCTAAGATGACGCAGGCGTTGGTCGCTTGTGTGCAGAAATACAATACGGACGGCGACAACGGTTTCGAGGCGTTTGTGCGGGCCGAGATGACCGCGCGGGCGAATGAGGTGCGGGATATGATGTCGCGCACGCCGGACGGCAAAGCCGACCGAAGACATAGCGCCGTCGCAAACAACATTGCGCCTTAAAGAAGGATTCAAAATGCTCACGCGCCTCAAAGTTAATGGCTTTAAGAATCTTGTGGATGTTGACGTTCGATTTGGTCCTTTTACCTGTATTGCTGGGGCTAACGGGATCGGTAAGTCAAACCTGTTCGATGCTATACGCTTTCTTGGGGCGCTTGCTGATCGCTCTTTAATTGATGCGGCCCGTTCTGTACGCGGCGGCAGAACAGCGGACGTGAAAAGTTTGTTTCACCGGGTTGGCGATGATTTTGATAATCATATGTCGTTTGAAGCGGAAATGATCGTACCAGAAGACGGTGAGGACGATTTAGGTCAGGAAGCGCACGCTAGTATTACTTTTCTTCGATACAAAGTAGAACTCGCGCTACGCACGGATGACAGCCGTTCATCACTCGGCGGCATAGAAGTAATAAGAGAAGAACTAACTCATATAAACTTGGGGGAAGCCAGCCGCCATCTTTTGTTCGAGCCGTCACTGCAATGGAGGAAATCGGCTGTCAAAGGTAGGCGAACCGCTCCTTTTATCTCAACAGAGGTTGGCGGGTCGAACAGAACCGAAATTCGTTTGCATTTGGATCGTGGGGGCGCGTCTGGTAAACCTTCGCCTTTTCTTGCATCAACTCTACCGCGCACGGTTTTGTCATCTGCCAACGCTGCCGAAAATCGCACGGCGGTTCTGGCGAAACGGGAAATGCAATCGTGGAAACTGTTGCAACTGGAACCATCCGCTCTGCGCGAGCCGGATGATTTTATAGCTCCTACACAGTTGGGGGCGGATGGTTCTCATCTCGCTTCTACGCTATACCATTTAGCGCGGGCGGGCGGTTTGGATGTCAACTCCGATGTGGAATTGTCCAGTACGATTGCAAAAGAGAATGTCGACGAACACAAAGTATATGACCAGATAGCGAGCAGGCTCGCAGAATTAATCGACGATGTACGCGAGGTCGGTATTGATCGGGACGAGAGGCGCGAACTCCTCACTTTAGTAGCCAAAGGAAGGGACGAGACCTCGCACCCTGCTCGTGCGCTTTCGGATGGAACGTTAAGATTTCTCGCACTCGCGGTTATTGAACTTGACCCAAAGGCGCAAGGCGTCCTTTGTTTGGAGGAACCAGAAAATGGCATTCATCCTAAACGCATACCTGCTGTTTTAAAGTTGTTACGAGATATCGCGACTGATATAGATGAGCCTATAGGTTCAGATAACCCACTGCGACAAGTGATTGTGAATACACACTCGCCCGCTGTGGTAGCGCAAGTTCCGCCAGAATCGCTGATTGTGGCGGAACTAAAAGAAAGCAGGCGAGGCAACCAATCATTCTCTCGCGCTAGTTTCGGATATTTGGCCGACACGTGGCGTCAAAGCAGAAATGCTGATGATGTTGCAAGTGTAGTTCCATTGGGGCGTCTTCTTAGTTACTTAAATCCCATTAGTCCAAATGGTAATTATGAAAACTCCTATGCGTCCGTCCGTCCTTTAATAAAAAAACCGCTTCGCGTTGTTGACCGAGACGACGTCAAGCAATTACTTCTGCCGCAGTGGAACGAAGTTGAAGACGAATGAAGGAACTACGTTATACGTTGCTGACGGATGGCAGTTCTGATGACGCCCTGCTTCCTTTATTAAATCGGCTGATACAAGATCAAGGTGTGACAGTACCTATCGCCGCAGAATGGGCTGACTTACGGCGACTACCCAAGCCGCCACGACGTCTTCCTGAAAGGATAATCACAACATTAAGTTTATATCCCGCAGATCTATTGTTTGTGCATCGTGACGCAGAAAAAGAGTCGTTGGTCGTTCGTCGTCAAGAGATACAAGAAGCCCTACAGAAAGCAGGTGAGAAGACCGGTGTTCCTCCTGTGGTCTGCGTTGTTCCTGTGCGGATGACTGAGGCATGGTTGCTTTTTGACGAACTGGCGGTTCGCCGCGCCGCAGGCAATCGAAATGGTAAAAATCAACTCGACATACCTCATCTCAAAGAACTTGAGGATTTACCGGATCCCAAAGCCGTACTATATGAGAATCTACGAGAGGCCAGCGGGCTAAGCGGTAGACGGCGCAAAAGTTTTTCTGTTAGCGGTAGAACGCGCCGAGTTGCTGAATTTATCAATTCCGTCACTCCACTACGTAGCCTTGCATCTTTTCAAGCGTTTGAGAAAGACCTACAATCCGTTCTTAAGAATTTATTTCCCCAAGTTCCCTAAAAGCCATGACCACAACCACCCTAAAACGTCCCGTGCCGGAGCGAGCGACGACCACGCAACCGCGCTCGTCCGATTACTGGCAACGACACCAGCAAAAATGGGCGCCGTATATTTTCATCTCGCCCTTTTTGATTTTGTTCTGCGTATTCGGGCTGTATCCGATTGTGAAAAGCCTGATCCTGTCGCTGTACTGGACCAACGGACCGAAAGACGTACGCTTTATTGGGCTTGCCAATTTCGGCTTTATTCTGCGTGACCCGGACTTCCGCACCGCTGTCGCCAATACGGCGACGTACGCGTTCTTTTCCGTTTTCCTGCAACTTCCGCTCGCGCTCGGCCTTGCGATGTTGATGAGCCAGAAATGGATCAAAGGCCGCGAATGGTGGCGGCTCGCGTTCTTTTCGCCGAACCTCTTAGGCCAGGTGTTCGTGGGCGTTTTGTTCACCGCAATCTTCTCGCCGCAGTACGGTTTGTTGAACCGCGCGGTCGCCTGGACGACCAACGGGCGTTTTCCGCTCGATTATAAATGGCTGTCTGATCCCGCTCACGTTATGCCCGCGGTGATTATCACGTCGCTCTGGATGTATATCGGGTTCAACATGATTTACTTCCTCGCCGCGCTTCAAGCCGTGGACCAGGATTTGTACGAGGCCGCGACCGTGGATGGCGCATCCGGGTGGCAACAGTTTTTAGCGGTCACGATGCCGGGTATCCGCCCGGTTGGAACATTCGTTCTTGTCACGGCGACCATCGGCTCGTTCCAGTTGTTCGAGCTTCCGTACACAATGCTTAATAACTCGGCAGGCCCGAACAACTCCGGTTTGACGATTGTGATGTACCTGTACCAGAACGGCTTTGTCACCGGCGATCTGGGTTACGCCTCCGCAGTCGGGTGGACGCTCGCCGTGGGCGTTCTGGTTATCAGTTTGATCCAAACGCGCATCACCGGCGTTTTGAAGGGGGCGGAGTAACACCCAATATGGTAGTAAAACAAACCGCGGTTGTGTGGCGCGTGATGACGTACATTCTGCTCGCGTTCGCGATGACGCTGGCTATCACGCCGGTTTTGTGGCTGATCGCGAACACGACCAAAAAGCCCGAAGATATTTTCAACTACGCGTTCTTCTCGCCGCGCCCCACGTTCCAGAACTACCGCGACCTGTTCACCCAGGAGCCGTTTGTTCGGTACATGATAAACTCGGTTTTTATCGCGTCCGCCTCGGTGTGCATCCAACTGTTCTTTTCCTCTCTTGCCGGGTACGGACTGGCGAAATATAACTTTTGGGGCAAAAAGTTCGTCATGGGCTTGATGCTCGCGACGATGATGATCCCCGGTCAGGTGACGCTCGCGCCATCGTACGAACTCTTGTACCGCATGGGTTTGGTGAACACGTATGTCGGTTTGCTGGTTCCGGGCGCGGTCAGTGTGTTCGGCATTTTCCTGTTCCGCCAGTCTATTTTGCAGGTGCCGGACGAACTTATCCACGCCGCGCGCATCGACGGTTGCACCGAGTTCGGCATCTACAAAAACATCGTGATGCCGGTCACGCGCCCGATGATCGGCGCGTTCTGCTTGATCGGCTTTTTAGGCTCGTGGAACAGTTTCCTGTGG